>NZ_NUOW01000003.1:0-537494 GCF_002584635.1 Bacillus sp. AFS031507 | reverse complement strand
GAGCCTCCTCGGCGCTAAGCGCCTGCGGGGTCTCCCCTGCCCCGTCCTCCCGCAGGAGACTTCGCGCCTTCCGCTGCAATCAACATGTGCCAAAATCAACAATGATCTTTAACATAGCCACTTTAACATAGCCTATTAATTAAATAGCACTTTGTAATGGGAAAATCAGAAAAGATTATTAAATAGGTTTAGATAAGAATTAATAGGAAAAAATACTTTAGTATTCCGTTCTTATCATAAAGGAGATGACTATAAATTGAGTATGAAAAAAGACGATGAAAGTGGATTGGTTACTCCTGTGGAACAAGAGCAAAATCAATCGGTTTTGGATGAGAAATTGCCTGAATTTGATGTGATTGGAACCGCACTTAACGATGTTTAATTCGAAAACCCTTTGCAAAAGGAGAAATATTCTCTTTATGCAAAGGGTTTTTTACCTTTTTATTGCTCTTAAAATGACGGCTTCCCCGACGAAAGAGATAATTTGATTATCTTTTATGATAATTTTAAATTTCTCTTTTACTTTTGGGGATGCACTAAGAATGAATTGAGTTAATTTATCCTTTTCATCTTCAGGTAAGTTCATGCGATTACACCATGGTTCGTAATGAAAGGTTTTTTCAAAGCGATGCCATTCAAAAATTTCAAAACCGGAAATTTCAAGCATCCGGAGCCATTCACTCTTCTTCCAAGCCCGGAAATGACTGTAATCCCGCCATTTTTCGATGGTATTATAAAATAGATCATATTCCTCTTCTTCTGGAACGACATTATCATCAAGTAAAAACTGACCTGATGGCTTGAGAACGCGGTGGACTTCATCCACAAACTTATTTACATTTGGAAAATGATGTGGAGCAATTCGGCAAGTTACAATATCAAATACTCCCTCAGAAAAGGGAAGAACTTCTGCATCCCCTATTATAAACTCTACATTTTGATGTCCATTATCTATGATATAATTTTGAGCTGCGGCTAACATTTCTGGTGTCAAATCTACTGCCGTTACTTTTTTTACACAAGATGCAAAAGCATTGGCAGTATGACCGCCGCCCGTGGCAACATCCAATAATTCTTCTTCACCGGTCGTCATCGCCATTTCTAAAAGCTTTTGTAAGTCATTGCCATCTTTGTGGATTGTACTACTAACATAGGAATCTGCACTTTTTCCAAACTGTTGTTGTACATCCTTTTTGATATCCATGTCATTTCCCCCTCCGTGACTTCTATATAATTACTATAATGCAGTTACTTTATATAGAAAATGACAGGTATTTTATGTTTTACAATAAGAAAAACTAATTGAATTTATCAATCCATTTCAAGAATTACCGGGCAGTGGTCACTCCCCATCACATTGCAATGAATATCCACATTCTTAAGGCGTTCCCGCAATCTTTTGGAAACAATAAAGTAATCAATCCGCCAGCCAATATTTTTTTCCCTGACTTTTGCCATGTAGGACCACCACGTATAAGCACCTTCCTGCTCCGGATTAAAATGACGGTAGCTGTCAACAAAGCCTTCAGCAAGTAGAGAGGTCATTTTCCCCCGTTCTTCTTCCGTAAACCCGGAATTCCCCTGATTGGATTTTGGATTTCGCAGGTCAATTTCCTGATGGGCGACATTCAAATCCCCGCATAAGACGACGGGTTTCAGTTCATCTAATTCTTTCAAGTGCTGAAGAATACGATCCTCCCAGTCCAAACGATAGTTGATTCTCGCTAAATCTCTTTGTGAATTAGGGGTATAGACATTAACTAAGAAAAAATCGTCAAACTCTAATGTAAGAATTCTTCCTTCCCCTTCAGTCTCATCAGCTCCTACCCCATATCGAACAGAAAGCGGTTTGTTCTTAGTAAACACCGCTGTACCGGAGTAGCCTTTCTTGATTGCATAATTCCAATATTGGTGATACCCAGCCAATTCAAGACTAATTTGCCCTTCTTGCAGCTTTGTTTCCTGCACACAAAAAATGTCTGCATCCACTTCATTAAAATAATCCAAAAAACCTTTTTTAACGCATGCCCTAAGGCCATTGACATTCCAAGATACTAGTTTCATGTTAACGATTCCTTCTCCCTTGCTAACTGGTTATTTATTAGTGTTTGATAGGAGACATTTTATCAGTTAAGGAGGATTTGGGAAAGAAATTTGAAAAACCCCTCATAAGGTGGATTATTAGTCCGACTTATGCGGGGTCACTTCACTCAGCTGCCTTTTTTATATGGTATAAAATACTTTTCAGGTAATTTGCCGGAAAACAGCTTGGAAACAGAGACTATTTTTATTTTTCGTTTATTAAATTCGTCCACCGACTGAAAGACACCAATCGAACATACTTTTCCGGTTATACCTACATGCCCAATAGCAATACCTGTACCTTTTATTTCAGTTACCTTCGCTAGTCTAATCATTTGTTTTCGAACATGCACTGAGGAGGATATGTCGTCTAGAAATACATCTCTTTTAAGGATGGGTACACCCAGCTCTTTGGCTATTTCGGGAAATTTCGTATTTGGACTAGTGGCACTATCGATAATAAATAATCTTCTTTCCTTAGCGACCTCAACAATTGCACGAACTATTTCTTTATTTTCCACCGCAAGTGAGCCCATATGGTTATTGATGCCTACAGCATACGGAACATCTTTTATCGCGTCCTCTACAATTTGTCTTACTTCGGCTGGTGAAAGGTCATTCGTAATTGGTCTTGGCCCAAGCCAAGATCTTTTACCTCTTTTCGGTTCCATGGATAAATGAATCATTACTTCGATGCCATTTTTATGGGCCCATTCCGCATGTTCTGTCGAGTTTTCTGTAAACGGCATGACTGCAGCAGTAATCGGAATTTCTCCTTCAAGGAAGTCACGCACTCCACCTGTTCCACCGCCGAAATCATCAATGATAATCGCAGCCTTTAGTTCTTTGGGTTCATTTTTTTCGGCCGATGTCGGTTGTTGAAATGAAAATACCATGAATGGAATAAGCATATAAATAAACTTTTTCATAAATGACCCCCAACTTTGATCTTAGAGGTTAATTTGCCCTAAGTGATTATAAATTAGACAAAAAAAAGAGAGCTGCAAGAGCCCTCCTGAGTTATCTATTCTTGATCATATACCTTTACTTCTACCATTTTATCACCATTGCGCATGGATTTTGCAGTTTCAAGCCCAGAAGTCACTTGTCCAAACACGGTATGAACACCGTTTAGATGTGGCTGTGATTCATGAACGATAAAGAATTGGCTTCCTCCAGTGTTTTTGCCTGCATGTGCCATGGATAATGCACCAGGTACATGTTTGTGAGGATTCCCTTCTGTTTCACATTTAATTGTGTAACCAGGTCCACCAGTTCCACGACCTTCAGGACAGCCTCCTTGACTTACAAATCCAGGAATAACTCGGTGGAATGTTAATCCATTGTAAAATCCTTTGTTAACCAATGATTCAAAATTCTCAACTGTCCCTGGTGCTGCTTCTGGATATAAATCAAATTCAATTTTTTCTCCGTTTTCCATCAAAAAATGACCTTTTTTCGCCATTGAAAACACTCCTTTATGTAAAAATCATTTTTATCATACACTTTTCAAAAAAGAAATGAAAGTTTGAAACACCAAATTTCTTCCTTTCAGTAATATTTCTCCTATGGTTGTGGTAATATAATAGTACCCCTTCCGAACATTCGCTTGTTGCGGGACACTTAACCACTGTACGGACGGAAGGGGCAAGGTGTAACAATCTGTTGCATCACGAAAGCCGAGACGAAAGTCTCGGCTTTTTGTATGTTAGCCTTTTCGTATAGCCATCCAAGT
Source organism: Bacillus sp. AFS031507 (assembly GCF_002584635.1). Taxonomy (NCBI): domain Bacteria; kingdom Bacillati; phylum Bacillota; class Bacilli; order Caryophanales; family Bacillaceae; genus Bacillus; species Bacillus sp. AFS031507. The sequence goes on along the minus strand of NZ_NUOW01000003.1, from coordinate 533,677 downwards.
GTAGAAAAAATAAATAATCGTTAAAAATAACAGGTAACCAAAGAACGTATAGAGATGTGACCAGTTCTCAGAGTGTTCAAACCAGCCAAACACTTCCGTTAATTTTTCAAGAATGGGCATCAAAAGACTAATAAAGACGATCAGGCCTAGTTTTCCCCATTTATTCACTTGGTCCATAACCCGAAGAAAGGCGAAAACCAACACCGGGAGCACCACGAGTGTAAATACAATATTAATGGAGAAAATAGTTGGCATCGGCCTCAAGGGGAACCGATATATGTGTTTCCCAACGAAAAAAAGATCTAAATACGTAGCGAGCAAGGAAGCCAAAAATACTGCTGCAAGAGATGGGTTAGTCCAAAATCGATATGGCTTTTTTGGCGATGGCAGCGAGCTCGAGTCGTTCAAGTGTTTTACAGTATTCATTTTTAATCTCCCCGTCAATTTTTTCATTGTCATCCATTAAATAATCCACAACACGTTCATCTTCAAACCAGTCCCCTTTTTCAGCATCCGTTTGACTTACATTCTTCCAAGCGTATTCAAGGGCTGGACTATAAATTTTCCTTGCTCGCGGCCGGAGCTGACAGGCCTTTAAGCGGGTTTGATAGGCAAAGCCAGGTATTCCCTCGTTGATGCTATTAAAAATATGCGGCCAGTAATCCTTTCTGGAGCCTGAATGAGGATGGGTTTTAGCCCATTCCAAGACTAGTTTTAAACGCTCCTTTTTTTTAAAAAGGACATCATATAATCTTTTTCCAAGTAAAATTCGTTCATTCAATGACTCAAACTGATGAAGTGTTTGCCCAGCAAGGTTTCTTTTTCCATAGGGAAAGAGGATATGGTTAAAAGAAAGCAAGTCCTGGAGAATAAATTCAAATTTACTTAACACTCCTTTTTGAAAAAGTGGATTCTGAACCACTCTTTTTTCCAAATAACTCTGTTCATTTATTATCAACGCAATGGCAAGAATATAGGTTTCTTGATGAAGCCAAAAGTGATTCCAAATCGTTTCCATAAAGGTAGAAATATTTAGATAAGAACTTAAATGAAATAACGGTTTATGTTGCTTTAAGCTTTCCCTATACAACAAAAATTGCGGATAGACGTCTTGGAAAATGAGCCAATTCCCACGCTCTAAAAAAGCAAAAAAAGTTTCTCTTTCTTTTTTCGAGAGTAAACGAGTGAGAAATTCTCCTTTCAGGTCGGTCATATTCCAGCCCCCATTCCGGGAGACCATATGCCCGAGAAATGCCCAATGGATTTCAGGGAAGTGAAGGTAAAAGTCAAGGTATGCCTTCGTTCTAGTGACATTATTTAAGTTATGCTCCTTTGTCTCAGTCTTTATTTGTTCTAAAAGGCTCGCTTCCCCACTCGTTATTTTTGGGGGCAAACTTGATTGTTTTCCCTTCATTTTTAATTCTTCCCTTATATATTCAAGTGGTGACTTCTCGCGATTTCTCTTAAAAAATATGGCACATTACCTCCTTTGCGTATTCTCCTTCCACCTATGGAATATGTATGAATGAGAATAATTTTCTGGGAGAGGAATGAGTACTTACTTATGAGCAATACAAAAAAAGGCATCGATTGGATTATTAAGAAGCTTCGGAAAGACCAATCTCCCGATGGATCTTGGAATTACCCCTTTGAAACAGGACAGTCAACAGATGCCTATATGATCATTTTATTGCGGACATTGGAATTAAATGATGAAGAATTAATTCAAGGCTTGGTTTCGAGGATCTTTAGTAAACAGTGTGCAAATGGAGTATGGAAGCTTTATTATGATGAAGGCGAAGGGAACCTCAGCACGACCGTGGAAGCTTATTACGCCTTGTTATATTCGGGGTATGTTAAGAAGGATGACAAACGATTGCGGGCTGCGAAAAGATTTATTGTCTCCAAAGGCGGCTTAGAGGAAGTTAGTATCTTTACAAAAGTGATGCTTTCTTTAACCGGTCAATATATATGGCCAGATTTTTCTCCTCTTCGGGTTGAATTCTTACTCTTGCCACACTACTTTCCGATTAATTTCTATTCCTTTTCTGTCTTTGGCAGAGCCAATCTTACTCCGATTATTCTTCTCGCCGACAAAAAGTTTTTTATTAAGACAAAGAAAAGCCCTAATCTTTCAGAACTACATCTACACCCTAATCAGGAAAAACCTTGGTTTCGATCTGCTGAATATCGTTCATTGATGTCATTTATCGAGGAGGGAGTTAAAAGATTAATGGGTCTACCCGAGCAGCTCCATCAGCTGGCGATAGAACGGGCCAAAAAATATATGTTGGACCACCTTGAACCAGATGGCACCTTTTACAGTTACTACAGTAGTACCTTTTTAATGATTTTTGCCCTACTCTCCCTAGGATATAAGAAAACGGATCCGGTGATATCAAAGGCCGTGAAAGGTTTGATTGCAATGAAATGCGATATCAACGGGAGCCCCCATATGCAGTACACAACAGCGAATGTCTGGAATACTTCATTGATTGGTTATGCCCTCCAGTCAGCTGGTGTTTTAGCAGACGATCCAATGGTCACGAAGGCCAATCGTTACCTGTTACACCATCAGCATCATAAATTCGGGGATTGGGTAATTCATAATCCAAAGACAATGCCCGGCGGCTGGGGGTTTTCCGATGTAAATACGATGAATCCGGATGTCGATGATACAACTGCCTCGCTCCGAGCTATTTCAAGAAATGTTCTGCATGAAAGACATGCTTGGGACCGAGGTCTGGATTGGCTTTTATCCATGCAAAATGACGATGGAGGCTGGGCAGCGTTTGAAAAGAACATCGATACAAAATTATTCGAATTCCTCCCACTTGAAAAGGGCGAATTTTTACTAACAGATCCTTCTTGTGCAGACATCACAGGGCGAACCTTAGAATTTTTGGGGAATTACACGAATTTATCAAGAGACCACAAAGCGATCAATAAAGGGGTCAACTGGCTTTTGAAAAATCAACTGAAGGATGGTTCTTGGTATGGAAGATGGGGGATTTGTTATTTATACGGAACTTGGGGAGCAATAACTGGTTTATTAGCCGCAGGGGTCCCTACTAGTCATACAGCAATCCAAAAGGCAGTGAATTGGATACAAGAGATTCAAAATGAGGATGGCGGCTGGGGAGAGTCATGCCATAGTGATAGCGAAAAAGCATATGTGCCATTACGAGCAAGTACCTTAACGCACACAGCTTGGGCACTCGATACCCTGCTAACCACTTCAGAAAAACCAACCACACAGATTCGAAAGGGGATTTCCTATTTATTAACGTCACTTGAAAAACAAGATTGGACCACTAATTATCCAAAAGGTCAAGGGATGGCCGGTGGTTTTTACATTCACTATCACAGCTATCGCTACATTTTCCCTCTCATGGCTTTGTCACATTATCATAAAAAATTCGAGTTGTAAAAAGAACAAAACATCGATGGCATTAGTTTAATTTCCGTCGATGTTTTATTGTGTTAGGAACGGGACAAGCCCTTTATAGATATCAACAATTTCCTCCATTTTCATTCGAACCAGACCACTAGAAGAAGGAGCAACGAAATCAACCACTCCAGGTACAAATCCGTTGGGTTGCTTCCCCCACTGAATCACTTTTAAACCACTGTATTGCTGGTAAACTCCCTTTCCAACAAAGCAAACTACCTGCGGCATTAACTGTTCGACCTTTTTCTTTAAGATTTTTCTTCCCTCCACGTACTCCTCTTTCGTAATTTCATCCGCTGCCTTTGTCGGCCTTTGAACGATATTTGTAAACCCATATCCTAAATCTAAAAGTTTCGCATCTTCAGTTGCTTCATATTTCCTCGGCGTTATCCCCGCTTCATACAAGATCCTCCAAAAACGATTGTTGGGATTAGCATAATGATGCCCCAGTTCACTTGAGCGAATGCTTGGATTAAAGCCAACAAATAAAACCTTTAAATTTCCCTTGAGATGATCACTGATGGGTTTCATAATAAATCTCCTTATTTACCTAGCCTTCTTAGATTTACCAATTGTTCCAACGTTATGTAATATTTACTTTATTTAGTTCCACTCAATAAATAGTGGTAATCAGACTTGCTAGTAGTCCAACAATCGCTACGATAATCAGCGAATAAAAAAGTTTCACATCCTGAAGGAGAAAGAGGCCGGTAATAATGATAACGGCATCCATCGCAAACATAATGACGCCAACATTCACTTTTGACCATTTGGCAATGATCAGTGCTAGCAGGTCCATACCCCCTGGACTAATATGATTTCTTAGCATTACCCCAACCCCACTCCCAATAATCAATGCTCCTACAATAACACTACTAAGGATGGGTAGATGAAATATTCCATTTAAAGGCATGAATAATTCAATCATAAGACCGGTACAAAGTGCTCCTATTACACCATTGATAAAATAAATGGGGTCAGATTTAAAGGCGAACATATAAACGGGGATATTAAGAAAGATAAACGTGATTCCGGTTTTAAAACCCCATATGTATTTTAACAACAGGCTAATACCTAAAAATCCTCCATTAATTAAATGCAAAGGAAGAATAAACCCGTTAATGCCAATCCCAATCATGGTGCTCCCAAATCCGATTATAGCCAATTTTTTCAGCATGTGATCATCCCTTGTCCAAGTTCTTTACTACCACTAATATGAAAGATAGTGGTACTTCATTCAAAGGGATTCTCTTTTAACCCAAAAAAACCGAAATTACGGAGACGCAAAAGACTCCGTTTTTTAAGCAATCGCTGTTCGATTTGGTTTGGATTTTCGGGCTTGTTTTACTAAGGAAACTAATATCGTTAAAATGGGTAAAATCCATAAAAATAGCGCAAATGGCAGATAATCCATGATCGGTATACCAACGATCGTGCTGCACATGATGGCGAGAACACTCCACGGGACCATCCCCGGAAACAGCATCGTCGAATCCCCCATCACTCTAGCTAGCTCTTCTTTTCCATAGTTACTAGACCAATGAGGAAGGAAGGATCTCCCTGTTAGAATAATGGGCAGGGTTTGATTTGCTGCTATTAAAGTGATCAAAAATGTCGCCAAAAGCGTTTTAAGGGTGTCACCAGTCAGAGATCGAGATGATTGTAACCATTTATCTAAATAAGGCTGAATGACATTCATTTCTTCTAAAAGGCCGTTATATGCCCCTGCCAAGGCTAAAAATAGGAGCAATTCATACATATGAAGGAATCCTCCCCCAAGCCCATCAATGCCACCCCACAAAGAAAAAACGAGTTTTGTATATGAAATTCCACCGAATAATGCAATCACCGAAGCTGATAGAATACTAGTTAAGAAAGCATAAATGATACTAAACTGTAAAAGGACAAATACGATTAAGATGATTGGCGGGATTAATTTAATCACTGAAATTTCATGCAAACTTAGTGGTTGGGAATTTGAAGCAGTTGTTTCAGAGATCAGATAGTCAGCCATTCCATAAAAGCAAAAGCATAAAATAATAGCCAAAAGCGTGGTGACAAGCATCGCATTCCATTGTCTTTTCACCGGCAATTCAACCGTATGTGACAAAAGTTGATGGGCACTTGAAAACGGCGAGGTCCGATCGCCTACAAACGCTCCTGAAACCAATGCGCCAGCTACCATTTCAACAGGAAGGTGAAGAACGATTGCCGTCCCAATAATAGGTATACCAATCGCACTCAATGTCCCAACAGTCGTTCCAAGTAGCATCGAGAATACCATTGCGCAAAGAAACGATAAGACAAAAAAATGATTTGGTATGATAAAATGCAAGGCGATTTTCACCATTTGCTGAATGGTACCTGATAAGTACCAAGATGGCAGCAAGAAACTAACCAAGAAAAGAATTAAGATGACAATTCTCGTTTTATTCACACCCAAAATACTAATATGTAGTATTTGTTTTATCGATATATCTTTTTTCTTTGCTAACCAAACAAGCATGAGGTAGCCTGGAAAAAAACCTGCCACAAGTGGGTGATGAAAGATAACTGACCAAACCACCCCTGTCAAAGTAACGATTAGAAGGAGCAACACTTGCTTTAAAGAAAAATTAATATCCATACGAACCCACCCTTTAATTAAGAAACATCTCTTATTATAAGGAAAAATGCCCCTTCCGAAAAGCAATAGCTTGCCACCAAAATAAAAAGAAGCCGCAAATAGACGGCTCCATTGTTACGCAAAGCTAAAAGTAAGTTGGTGATATAGATTTTACGAATAACAAGAATTAGCGGAAACCGCAGGGTTGTTTTATTACTTGGTCAAACGACCTGACGATCATTCCGCCAACTTGTCACTTTATCTCGCCAACCCGCTTAATGAAGGTACTTTTTACGTGAACCGAGCCTTTTTCGGTAGACAAACTTTCTAAAATCATCCTCCTTTAGATTCCCATCATAGATTAAAAAAAGTAACGATTGATATTCTGGATATCGCTTCATGACGAAAAGGGCGAACTCCTTCCGTTCGCCCATTTGTTTCAATTTAAACTCTTCCTGGTTAATAATATCTTCAATCTTCATTTGGTAATATGCTTTCGTATCCTCCCACTTTTCTTTGCGATTCTCCAAAACATCTCGGGCATATTCAGGTAATTTCTCAATCACAAGATCAATATAGCCTTCAGACCACATAATCATTTTATCCTTTTCAGGGAGTTCAAAGACCATATTCATCAACTCAAGATCATCCACTGTATCGTTTGCTGCATATTTCCCGACCCGATTCATCTTGCTATTCACCTCTTGATCGTAGGGTTAAACTTCTTCTAATGTATTTTCAATATCATAGCTCTTCTTCTTGTTCTCTAGCCAGGTTGAGTACTCAGAATCGATTTTCTGATCAACTAAAGTCTCTTTAATTTCTTCCTTACTGTCATTATAATTTGCTTCTTTTGCCTTCTTTTTAGCCTCCACTTTAATAATATGATAGCCATATTCAGTCTTTACTGGCTTACTTACTTGGTCCACTGCCAGTCCAAAGGCCACATCTTCAAATTCAGTGACCATTGTCCCTTTGGCAGAATATCCAAGGTCACCGCCTGAATCCTTCGTGCTATCGTCAGTGGAATAATTTTTGGCTAACTCCGCAAAATCCCCGCCATCGTTGAGCTTTTGTTTGACCTCATTAGCCGTTTTTTCATCGGCAACCAGAATATGACTTGCTTTAATTTGCTCTGCTTCGGCAAACGAATCCTTATTTTCATCAAAATAGGTTTTCATTTCCTCCTCGGTAATTTCTATTTGAGGCTCCAGTAATTGTTTGATGGTCAAATAATTTTTTAGATCTTGTTTAAGAAAGGCCAAAGTAGTATTGTTGCTTTCAAGCGCCTGTTTAAATGCTTCTTCGCCGCCATAAGAGGCTTTCAGTTTTTCAACCTCTTTATTCAGGATACTGTTAGTAATATTTACTTTTTGTTTTTTAGCCTCAGCAGCCACAATTTTATCGCCAATTATTTTATCAACTGTAGCAGCACCATACTGTTCGACCATTTCACTATAAAGATCGTCTTTGCTAATTGCTTCACCATTAAACTTTGCGACCGTCTCATCCTTCTTTAGGGCGAAACTTAGCGAGATACCCTTCGTAATTAATAACACTAGTATGACCAGAAAAGTCTTTTTATTTTGCATTAATAAGGACATTTTTCTAGCTACTCCCTCCCCTTATTCCGACAGTTTTACAATTATCGTCATTTGTTTTCCGTCGCGGTAAACACCAAATTTTATTTCAGCGCCTTTGCTAACTTTTGTATATAAATATTTTCTTAAATCTGAAGAACTGGAAATCTCCGTTCCATTCATAGAGACAATAATATCCTTTACTTGAAGCCCAGCTTTTGCAGCTGCTGAATTAGGCTCAATGTTTGTCAGCATAACACCTTTTGTTGTGTTATTCGGCATGTTTTGCCAGTACATTTGTGGCACTTGATCAAGATCTGCAAGTCCTACCCCAAGATATGGACGGTCAATTTTACCGCTTTTAATTAATTGATTCACAATTGGAATGAGGTCATTACTAGGAATCGCAAAGCCTAATCCTTCTACACCACTCTCAGAAATTTTCAAACTATTGATCCCAATCACTTGCCCTTGTGGGTTAATTAACGCACCACCACTGTTCCCTGGATTGATCGCTGCATCTGTTTGAATGACATTGGTGTCCCAATTTCCTGCTGATGTTGTGATAGCAATGCTTCGGTTCGTTGCACTGACTATACCTTGCGTGACTGTCCTTGAGAGATCGAGTCCGAGCGGGTTTCCAATCGCATAAACTTGGTCGCCAGGGCGGAGTGTGGATGAATTACCAAAATCAGCAGTTGCCGTCACGTATTTAGCGTCAATTTTTAAGACCGCAAGATCCGTTAAGGCATCTGTGCCAACAACTTCTGCGGTCGCCTTTTCACCGTCAAACAAAGATACTTCAAGTTTCGAGGCCCCTTCTACTACGTGGTTATTGGTGACAATATACGCCGTGCCATTATTTTTTTGAAAAATAACTCCCGAGCCAGATCCGCTTTCCACACTTTGTGATGAGTTAGGGTTTCCATATAAATTATTCTCTTGTTGTTGATAATTAACGATCCCTACAATGGCTTTTGATACCTTTTCAACCGTATCCGCAATCGAATTAGAAGATGCGGCTGTTGGCTGAGCCACCACTGCTTTGACAGATGTTCCTTGTTGTGAACTTATTGCCCCTTGATTCTCCACCTTCGGAAAATGATTTTTTATGTAGTCTGTATGTGGCAGAATCGCTAATGTCAATACAGACCCAATTACCCCAGCGGCAAGTGTGGAGGCAAATCCTCTTACATTCCGTTTTTTCTTATACTTTTGATCCACTTGGCTAGTCGTGCGCGTTTGATCCATTTCTAGAGGTAACGTCGCTTCTGTGGTAGGGTCGAATTCGGTTGGTTCTTCTTGTTCCCCATGATTGACAAAATCCTTCGTCTCCACTGTTACGGTCGCATCGACAGCATGCGAATTTTCTTCGGTATGGCTGAAATTGATTGTATCCGCTGCTTGTTCCTCAGCTTTTGTATTTTCAGTCATCTCAGATGAATTAGGTTGATTTTTTTCGAATTCATTTTCATTTTTTAATTCCATCTCACTCAATCTCCTTTAAGGATTTTCTAACTTGTCTTTACTTTAACTGACAAATCTTAAGAAATTATTAACAAACTATAACGGCTTTTGGAAATATCCAAGAAATATAATCGCAACTGCACAAAAAAGCTGCAGGTATCAGCCCGCAGCTTCTTAATACTCCCGCTTATTTTTGAAGTCGAATCACAAATTTTGTTCCTTGTCCTTCTTCACTGAAAACATTAATTTCTCCATTATGCAGTAGAACCAATTGCTTTACGATTGAAAGACCTAACCCAAATTCACCATAGGGGTTACTGGTTCTGGAAATATCAGCTTTATAGAAACGACGCCAGATGTTTTCGATATCATTCGGTTCAATACCAATTCCCGTGTCTTCTACTTCGATAATGGTTGAGTTCTCCTCTGTTCTTCCACGCAGCCAAATGGTCCCGTTCGTGGTAAATTGAATGCTATTTTTGGTAATATTAATTAATATTTGGATCAGACGGTCATAATCTGCATTAACCATGACTTCCGGTGCCGCGTCAATAACTATCCGATTATTTTTATCCTCTGCTTGAGGCATTAATTGTTCCTGAATAATTTCTAGTAACTCTACGAGCTGAATGTCTTCCCTAAATAACTGAATCTGGTTGGAGCGAATTTTGTCATAATCCAAGTTTTCATTGACTAGGCGAATGAGTCTTTTCGCTTCTTGGCTAACTAAGTTGATTCCACGCTCTTTATCTTCTTCCGGAATCATGTCATTTTTCAAACCTTCGATTACACCACTAATTGTCGTAAGAGGCGTCCGCATTTCATGGGAAACATCAGACAAAAATTGCCTTCGTCTATTTTCCAGACTTTCAATTTCCTCCATCGATGTATTAATTTTATCGACCATATGATTAAAATCGTTTGCTAATTCACCAATTTCATCAAAATTGGACGAAGAAACGTGTACTTGATAATTCCCAGCAGAGACAAGGGAGGTTGCTTCACGTAGACGCTTAATCCGGTTAACATGAATCCTCGATAAAAACCAACTCATTAGAAAGGACACTATAAGAGCAATAAGAATGGTATACAAAATAAACTGATTGACACGTTGAATCATCGCACTTGAGCCGCTAATCGGAGAGGTTAATAAAATGCCGCCAATAAAGTTCCCGTTATCAAGATATGGTAATACAACAAAGGTAACACCTTCTTGACCGAACCTTTTAAAATCGCTATTAACCACAAGGGTACGCCCTTTAGAAATCTTATCCCAATCCTTGTCAGATAACCCCCCAATAGCTGGACCCTGTTTTCCAACGGCGTATAATTTTCCATATTGATCGAACATACTAAAGCTCATTTTTCTGGTCGCTAATACGGAGCTATATCGATTAATGATGGACTCCGTCGCTTGTGGACTTTGTTCAATCTCTGACATGATAGACTTCCCGTAAGAAATGAGCTCGTTTGCTTTATTCTCATAAACCAGATTTTCAACATAATGGGCAAATAAAAGACTTAACACCAAAAAAGCAACAATAATGATACTGATATGACTAAAAAACTGTTGGTAAATATATCTAAACTTCATCCGCTTTGATTGACTCATCAAACTTATACCCTACCCCCCATACCGTATGGAAGAATGGCTGTAAGCTTGTTTCGACTTTTTTCCTCAGCCGTTTGATATGGACATCAACTGTACGTTCATCACCGTAGTACTGATAGCCCCAAACCCGTTCAAGTAACTGCTCTCTTGAAAACACTTGACGGGGGTGTTCAACCATATAGAAAAGTAAATCAAACTCCTTCGGTGTTAAGTTTGTCACCGGTGTTCCGTCCACAATCACTTCTCTCGTATTTTTACTTACCTTAAAGTGTTCAGTTTGTAGGAAATCGTCACTTTCTTTTGGCACCTGTGTTTGGAAGCGGCGTGTAACTGCCTTAATTCTCGCCATCAATGTCAGCGGACTGAATGGCTTGGTCACATAATCATCAGCTCCCATCTCAAGTCCGAGCACTTGGTCTGACTCACTATCCTTTGCTGTTAACATAATGATTGGAACAGTAAAATTTTCTTGCCGGATTTTACGGCAGATCGTTACTCCATCCATTCCCGGAAGCATCCAATCAATAATGAGAGCATCCCATGCCCCTTCCTTAATGCGGTTATATCCCTCAAGGCCATCATTGACAAACTCTCCATCAATGCCTTCTTTGGCAAAAAACATTTCGATCATTGAGCAAACACTTTTATTATCTTCAATCACTAATATTCTCAAAATTAGATCAGCTCCTCATGCAACCTATATTGTTCTATTTATTTAGTTTATCTCAAATTTTAAGCATATCAACCATAAAAACAATTGTTCTCTACTAATTAATAGTTTGTTCATATTTTATTAATATCTCCACAGAAAAAGAGGCTTGAATCACTTCAAGACCTCTTTCATACATTTATTTAACATGACGGCACTAAAATTAATTTCCCTTGTGTTTTTCGCGATTGCAGCAGAGTATGGACCTTTGCTGCATCCTCTAATGGGAATACCCCGCCAATGGTCAGCTTTAATTTTCCTGCACCGAGGTATGTAAGTAACTCTACTAAGCTTGGCTGCAGTAATTCTGGTTTCCTCATAATCTGCGGTAAGAAAAAGCCGATAACTGATTGATTTCTAGCCATCAGTGATGACGGGTAGAAGCGGCTTTGCTCACCGCTTGCAGCGCCAAACACAACAAGGCGGCCAAATGTGGCGAGACATTTGACGGTTTTATTAAAAACATCCCCGCCCACCATTTCAAGCGCAACATTTACCCCTTTGCCGCCAGTGGCTTCAAGAACCTGCTGTTCCCAGTCTGGCTCTGTATAGTTAATTAGTACGTCTGCGCCCATTTCTTGTGCTAACGCCAATTTTTCAGCTGAACTTGCTGTAGCAATGACCTTTCCTGCCCCAAACAATTTCGCTAGCTGAACTGCAATTGTTCCTACCCCGCCTGCAGCTGCATGCACAAGGACGCTTTCTCCCTTTTCTAAACGACCCATTGTTTTTAAAATATGATAAGCACTTAAGCCTTGCAATGGAAGGGCAACGGCATTTTGGAAATCTAATTGTTCAGGAATCGGAATCAGTGAACGCTCATCTGCTAGCGCATATTCAGCGTAGCCCCCTGATTCGATTAAGGTGACAATTCTTGTACCAGGCTTAACTTTTGTGACTTGATCTCCAACTGCAGCAACCACTCCCGCAATCTCAGCACCAGGAATGAAAGGCAGCGGCGTTTTTACGACATATTGTCCTTCCCTCCGTGCAGTATCCGCGTAGTTAACACCAATCGCTTTTATTTCAATTAGAACTTCATGACCGGTTTGAACCGGTTTTTCAATATCCACTAGATTCAATACTTCTGGTCCACCATATTCTTTTAATCGAACTGCTTTCATCACTTTCATCTCCTATTTCCCTTTAAAAGCTGGTTTTCTTTTTTCCTTAAAAGCGGTAATTCCTTCTTTGTGGTCAGCTGTTTGCACCATTAACGTCTGTATCAACCGCTCCTGCTCGAGGATTTCCTCCAGTGTGGATGTAAACGATTGATCAATTAATTTCTTTTGTTTTCCAAACGCTTTGCCAGGACCATGCGCCAATCTTAAGGCAAATTTCGTAGTTTCTTCTTGAAGCTTTTCTATTGGAACTAAATAATTAATCACACCTAGTTGATAAAGACGCTCTGCAGGGATTGGTTCTGCTGTGAAGAAAAATTGTTTCGCTAAATGCGGACCAATTAATCTCGGAAGTAAATAGGAGCCGCCCCCGTCAGATATTAAACCCACCTGTGAAAAGCTTAGGGCAAATTTACTGTCCTCCGCTGCTACTATAAGATCACAGGCCAGAGCCAAATTAAACCCTGCCCCAGCGGCAAAACCGTGGACAGTGGCGATAATCGGCTTTTCGGTTTCTTTCATCAATAAAATGAGCTCATTGAGCTTGCCGATATGCTCGTACACTTGATTAGAGTCTGCCTGCCCCATTGTTTTTACGTCGCCGCCTGCACTAAAGGAACGACCGGCTCCAGATATAACAATCACCTGTATATCTTCATCCATTTGGGCGTTAGTAAGCGCATCCTTTAGTCCGAAAATCATCTCGGGGCTAAACGCATTTAGGCTTTCTGGACGGTTTAATGTCAAAGACAACACCGGACCTAGTTTTTCAATTAATAAATGTCCTTGGCTCATATTCATCTTCCTTTCAGTTTAGGTTCGTAATCTTTTGAAAACCAAAAAGCTGTCGCCCTGCAAATTCCGCTTCCTGCCCCGTTATTAATGCAATTGTTTGTGAAAACCTCATCGATCTCTGTGTCCCTTTATATAGAGTAGATTGTTTCGACTACGACTTTTCCATCTTTTAATATAGGTACAATCGAAGTTATCCCTTTTGATGAAGCCACCCTTAAGTCAGCATGTTGATTATATTTATCTAGAAGTTTTCCAACATAAGAATCTAGCAGAATCTCGTAGTCATCCTTTTGACCCCGGTAGAAATATAAGGCCGTTTTCGCTGCATCTGTTAATTCATATTCACTATTTTTCAATAAACAATCTATTAAGTGGCCGGCACCATAAAAATCTTCTAAACTCATTTCCCCGGAATTTCCGGAACAAATAATTAGAATGGTTTGATCCTCACTAACTTTCTGAAGAGAACTAGCAACAGCAGGATTATTGAGCATAGATGCAATGTATACTTTATTCGCCGAAGATGATTTTCTTAACGCCACAGTGCCGTTTGTGGTGGATAAAATTAACGTTTTTCCATTAATGGATTCCCTGATTAACGTTGGACTAGGATAAACAAACCCGTCAAGCGGTTTGGCATCTAGTTCTCCAGCCAGAATACATTCATCCTGTTGGTACTGATTTGCAAGTTCGATTGCTTCCTTGCTATGCAAAACTGGTATGACTTCCTTTGCGCCATCCTTTAAGGCTGAAACAATTGTGGTTGTTGCCAGTAGTATATCTAAGACGACCGCGATTTTATTTCCATCTGCAATTTTCTCTTCTCGGATGTCTTCTTTCTTCATCAGAAGATGAATCTTATTCATTCGGACCCAGCTCCCTTTTAAACCCTTTCATCCGCAACATTCGCTGCATGCAGAATTAAATTTTTTACAAAATAATTAAAATTGGCAAATCGTGTATCAGTGGTTTGCCCTTTTTTATAGCGGTAGTAAATTTGTTGACCAATGACAGCAAGTTTAAAATAAGCAAACGTTAAATAAAAGTTAAAGTTAGAAACATCCCGGCCGCTTTTTTTCGAATAAAGATCGATACATTCATTCCTTGTTAAAAATCCATCATGAACAGCCGTGATCGGCGCCTTACCTAACCCCTTAATCAAAAGTTCAGAATCATCGCGTTGAGTCCAATAACCCATGGCCACCCCAAGGTCTGCCAGCGGGTCGCCTACCGTGGTCATCTCCCAATCAAACAGGCCAACCATATCGGTTAGATCCTCAGAAAACATGGCATTATTGAATTTATAGTCATAATGTATGATCGTCGCTTCGTGTTTTTTGGGTGTCTGTTCTACCAGCCATCGTTTTAATAGTTCAACGACAGCAATTTCCTCCGTTTTCGCCCGTTCATATCGTCCAATCCAGCCATGTACCTGCCTTTCCATAAACCCGTCCGGCTTGCTGATTTCAGCAAGACCCGTCTGTCTGTAGTCGATTGCATGCAATTCTACAAGTTTATTGACCATTACCTCCGAAAGGTGCCGACAGTGATTTTCAGATACTGTAACTCCATCAGGGAAAAACGTGTCAATTACAAGACCATTCTTTCTTTCCATTAGGAAAAAGGGACTGCCAACGATCGACTCATTATTAGAAAAAAGGATTGGCTTTGGAGCAACTGAAAATAATGGATGCAACTCTGAAAGAATTTGAAATTCCCTTTCCATATCATGAGCCTTCGGTGCTACAGGTCCTAGAGGAGGGCGTCTTAGTACAGCTTCCCAACTGCCCTTTTTTATTTGATAGGTTAAATTAGAATGCCCTGCAGAAAATTGTAAGATTTCAAGCGGACCACTTGGCAATTTTTCGATGTCTTCTTGTAAAAACTTTTCAAGGACAGGAAGGTTCAATTCCTCCCCTTTTCGGACAGGGATTGTATCTTTACTCATTTGGTGTGGCATCAGATTCCACCTTTCAATTCTGAAAATTCAAACAATACTGACCAGTTGGTATTCACTTTGAAAAAAGAGAGGGTAATTTCCATAAAAACCCTCTTCCCAATTCTTTCTTCAATTGACTTGGATTCCCTTTAAAATCATTTCGACAAAAATCTCTGCAACTTCCCGGTCAGAGACCCTTCCATTGGGGTTAAACCATTGGTAGCTCCAATTGGTTATGCCAAGAATCCCCATTGTAATAATCTGCACATCTAACTCGGGCCGGAACTCACCTTTTTCGACTCCTGTCCGAATCAGGACTTCTATATTGAGACGGAATTGATCTCTTTTTTGAACAATTAATTCAATATGCTCTGAACTTAAATTATTTATTTCTCTAAAGAAAATTTTTGCAGCCGCTCCTTGACTGGAAATACTTGTAATAAGCATATTAACAATCTCAAATAATTTTTCCTTACAAGACTTCGAAGCATCTTTTAGTATCTGCTCCTGGTAAAAAAGTAATCCATCTATATATCCGAGGTGGATATCCATCAGCAATTCTTCCTTACTCGAAAAGTAATAGTAGAATGTACCCTTTGTCACACCAAGAGAATCCACAACGTCTTGAATTGACGTCTCGGTGAATCCTTTTTTTTCAAAAAGCCGGATGCTTTGTGCTGTAATTTTTTCCTTCACATTATGTCCTCGCATTCTGTAAAAATGTCTATTGAGAATTATATCATAATCTATAAGACCCCTATAAGCACAAACGAGGATTTCTACTATCTATACTATTTTCGGAAACATTTTCAACTGTCTATAAGCTTTTCTTTATTTTTCACTTCGTCCCTTAAGGCACGACGGAGAATTTTTCCAACATTTGTTTTTGGAAGTTGATCGCGGAATTCGACATTGTGCGGTACTTTATAGGCTGCCAAGTTTTGTTTACAATATTGGATTATTTCTTCTTCTGTTACGGTTTTGCCAGCCTTTTGTACTATGACGGCTTTCACATCTTCTCCTCGGTACGGATCGAGAACTCCAATACAGACCGCCTCTTGTACAGCTGGATGTTCGTAAAGGACTTCTTCAATATCACGAGGATAGACATTGAATCCACTGGCAATGATTAAATCTTTTTTGCGATCCACGATGTATAGATATCCATCTTCGTCCACCTTCGCAATATCACCCGTGTATAACCAGCCATCACGGAGGGTGTTCGCTGTTTCTTCCGGCATATTCCAATATCCCTTCATAATCTGAGGTCCTTTAATAATAACCTCGCCTAGCTCACCAACAGGCACTTCTTCGGTCCCAGTTGCTAAATCCACTATTTTGTATTCAGTGGATGGGACGCCAATCCCAACGCTGCCAGGTTTGCGTACTGAAAATGGCGGGTTGCAATGGGTGGTCGGTGAGGCTTCTGATAACCCATAACCTTCTAAGATTTTAGAACTTGTCTTCATTTCAAAGCTGCGGAGCAGTTCAAGTGGCATTGGCGCGCTTCCGCTGTTACACGTTTTAATACTGTTAATCCCGTATTCTTCGGCACGAGGATGGCTTGTAATCGCTACATACATGGTTGGGACACCTGGAAAAACAGTAGGCTGTTCATTTTTGATCGTGTTTAATACTTCCTCTAATTCAAACCGAGGAAGCATGATCGATTCAGAAGCTGTAAAAATCGAAAAGTTCATACAAGAACTCATCCCGAAAACATGGAAGAGTGGAATGACCGTTAGAAAACGCTCGTTTCCGATTTCCATTTCTTCTTTAAAGAACTCGTAACACTGAATCACGTTTGCAAGAACATTTCGGTGCGTCAGCATCGCACCTTTCGATCTTCCTGTTGTGCCACCAGTATATTGTAGGACGGCTACATCATGCAGAGGGTCCATTTCAATCGGGAGGACGCTTCCGTTACTTTCCGATAAGAAGCTTTCAAAGCTTAAGTCCGGGGCAAATTCATGTCCTGAAGGCTGGATGCTGACAACAATGATATTCTTTAGGTTGGTAAGTTCTTGAACACTTTTCAGCCTTGGATAGAAGGCATCGAGGACTACAATGGTTTCCGCTCCGGAGTCCTTCAGTATATACTCAAGCTCTCGTTCGACTGACATTGGATTCACTTGGGTAACAATCGCCCCAGCCGTAAGAATTCCGTAGTAGGAAATAACATATTGCGGACAGTTCGGGAGCATAATCGCAACTCGGTCGCCTTTTTGAACCTGATTTTGCTGCAAAGCAGATGTAAAGTTATGAACTAGCGAGTTTAATTGCTGATAAGAAAATTTCCTTCCATAAAAGGATAGAGCATTATTATCAGGATATTTTTCCGTGGTCTCCTGAAGAATTTGTCCTAAAGGCTTATTTGGAATCGTCACATTTGTTTCGATACTTTCAGGATAATGGGCTAACCAGGCTTTCTTACCACTCATCGATTTTCCTCCCAAAATGCGTTATAAACTCACTAATGATTTTTTACCATTTACTATAGAGCATCTAAAATGCTAAGCCGCCTCCGTCAACAGACAGGGTTGTACCTGTAATAAAAGACGCTTCATCTGAAGCTAAAAATAACACCGCATTTGCAACCTCATCTGGAGTCCCAATTCTTCTTAGTGCATTTGCTCGTGAAATAATTGGCCATTTTCGCTCATCCTGTTTCCAATGATCAATAATTGGCGTGTCAATTACACCTGGTGCAATCGCATTGACCCTGATATTGTATTTCCCATATTCAAGGGATGCATTTTGTGTCAACATGACAACCCCAGCTTTAGATGCATTGTATGCAGACACATATTTCTGTCCTTTTAAGCCGAGCAAACTAGATGTGTTAATAATTGCTCCGCCTCCCGCTTTAATAAATTCAGGTACTGCGTATTTTATTCCAAGGAAAACACCCTTTAAATTAATGTCAATTACCCAATCCCATTCCTCTTCAGATAAATCAACACTACGTACTTCGGAATTACCGACACCAGCATTGTTGAACAAGATATGTAAAGCGCCAAATGTACTGGTGGTGGTGTTAATTAATGCCTTTATTTGTTTAGAATCGGTTACATCTGTTTTGACAAATATTGCTTCACCGCCCTCTTCTTTTATTAAACGAACTGTTTCTTCCCCAATTGCGGAATCGATATCTGCTACGGCAACCCTTGCTCCTTCTTTTGCAAAGCGGAGCGCGGTGGAGCGGCCAATACCGCCCCCTCCGCCCGTAATTATTGCTGTTTTCCCTAGTAATCTCACAGTTCTCAGTCCTTCTTCAAGGTAAATTCTAATGATATTTTCTCAATTCTAGCTTGGCAACCTGTGCACGATGGACTTCATCAGGTCCATCTGCTAATCTTAATGTTCTTGCGTTTGCCCATTGGGCAGCAAGTGTAAAATCGTTTGAAACTCCTGCAGCACCCAGTGCTTGAATGGCGCGGTCAAGCACACGTAATGCCATTGATGGTGCGACCACTTTAATCATAGCAATCTCTGCTTTTGCTTCTTTATTGCCAACCGTATCCATCATAAATGCAGCTTTTAAGGTAAGCAGTCTTGCCTGTTCAATTTCGATCCTAGAATCTGCAATCCATTCACCAATTACCCCTTGCTGTGCTAATAGTTTTCCAAAAGCAGTCCGTTCCTGAACACGCTTACATAATTCCTCAAGCGCTCGTTCAGCTGCACCAATTAACCTCATACAATGATGTATTCTTCCAGGCCCTAATCTCCCTTGCGCAATTGCGAACCCTTTCCCTTCTCCCCAAAGGATATTTTCGACCGGTACGCGCACATTTTCATAGGTGATTTCTCCGTGTCCATGCGGGGCATGATCATAGCCGAAAACAGGGAGCATCCGTTCAATTTTCACACCTGGAGAATCAAGTGGAACGAGAATCATCGATTGTTGTTCATGACGGTTAACAGAAGGATTTGTTTTTCCCATTACAATGGCAATTTTACAACGAGGGTCACCTGCACCAGATGACCACCATTTCCGACCATTAATAACGTACTCATCGCCATCTCTTTCGATCCTAGCTTCGATATTAGTCGCATCTGATGAAGCAACCGCAGGTTCTGTCATCGAAAAACACGAACGAATTTCACCTGCTAACAACGGCCTTAGCCATTGTTCTTTATGCTTCTCTGTCCCATAGCGTACGATAACTTCCATGTTTCCCGTGTCAGGCGCACTACAGTTAAAAACTTCTGGACCTATAAGAGACCTTCCCATAATTTCACATAAAGGAGCATATTCCTGATTAGTTAATCCGGCACCCAATTCACTTTCTGGTAAAAATAAGTTCCAGAGCCCTTCCGCCTTTGCTTTTTCTTTCAGTTCCTCCATAATCGGCGGCACCGCACTCCAACGGCTTTCTTGTTCATTTAGTTGCTGCTCGTAAATACGCTCATTGGGATAAACATTTGCTTCCATAAAGGCCGTTAATTTTTCCTGCAACTCTTTCACTCTTTGAGAATATGAAAAATCCAATATTTCTACCCCTTCCCCATACTAACCAGTTGGTATGTTGTACTTTTAATTATACCTGTAAATATTAAATATTCAAATTAATTTCTAAATATTCTATAACATTTAGTATTGTGGGGAGTCTAATAGAACAAATTTTAAAAAATTATCTGATCCAGTTATGAAAAATAGTGGGTCAAGAAAAGTCAAACCAATACCGTCATCCTGCAACAGACATTTCCTGACCTTGGTTTATTAAAACCTTTTAGTAAATGATCTTTTCTGTTTATTCATTACTTCATGCGATTTTTCGATAATATCTGTTAGTACATCTCCTTTATAAATTCTACCCAGCTTCAATCCTTGCTGATAATACTCAACAATTTCGTCCAACAGCAAGGAAGTTTCCTTCGTAATTCTTACGTTTAATTGAATTCTTTCGTTTTCAGCCAAGATAAACACTCCTATTTATCCGCTAACAATCTGCTAGCACTTTTCTATTCTATTGTTATCATCTATAAATATACTATATTTCTACATTCTTTTCAGTAAAAATAAAAATTTGGATAACTGTTTATTTGTTGTTACATGATTTTGCATAGTTCGACTAATATTATTATAAGGGGGGTTGCTGGTTATGTTTAAGACTTTGATATTGGGACTTTTCCTGATGGTCCAACAGGGAAATTCACCCGATAGGTTAGCTATTACTAAGGATGGTCAAACCGTGGCCACTATGAATCGAGAAGATTTTGCTCTAACTCAAACTGGTTTGCCATTATTAAATTCTCAAAAATTCAATCAGTTTTTAGACCAACTGGATAAACAATTTTCTGTTGCACCTGAAAACGCCAGCCTAGATCAGTTTGGGGTGATTATACCCGAACGACCAGGTTCTCGAATCCATCGACAGGCCTTTACTGAACAATTCTTTGCCTATTTTTTTGGTTCTAGAAAGAAAAATTTGGAATTACCTATTCTTACTGTTTATCCAAAGGTGGATAGTGAATTACTTGGTGAAATTCGCAGCTTGCGAATTGGGCGCTATGTCACTTCTTTTAATTCTCGCAACAAAAAAAGGTCTAACAATATTCAGTTAGCAACATTGGCCATAAATAATCATGTTGTTTTTCCTGGTGAAAAATTTTCTTTTAATAAAGTGGTAGGTAAACGAACAGCTGCCAAAGGTTACCAGCGGGCTCCTGTTATTGTGAAGGGAGAGTTCTCAGAAGACATTGGCGGAGGTATTTGCCAGGTCTCCTCCACTCTCTATAATGCGATTGACAATGCTGGTATCAAGATTCTGGAGCGTTTTTCTCATACCAGAAAAGTTCCCTATATTCCTCCTGGACGAGACGCAACAGTAAGTTGGTATGGTCCCGATTTTGAATTTAAAAATAACTATAACCAACCAATATTAATCAGAGCACGGACACTAGGAAATTTGTTAATCATAACAGTTTATTCTTCCGAGAATATTAGCTACTCACCAAGGAAAATTCCTAATCCCCCATATTAAAAAAAGTCCGCAATATGCGGACTTTTTTTACCGTTTTTTATCTTTATTTAATGCACTCATCAAAAGTTCTTCCGAAAATTCTGTTATCGCATGATTATCCATTAAATTAAGATTTGTTTTTGGTGTAAAGTTTTTTACCATATTTTGAAAAGGAAGTGCAAGGTCCTTACGTTTTCCTTTTGTCACTCCAAAAACAGCAGCACTTATACCAATGCCTAATAGAGATGCCCACATAGCTCCTCTACTTTTTCGTTTTCTTCCAAACATATTGAAAAACGGCTGAACTTTTATATTTTTCATCCATAGCACTCCTTCATGTTGAAATGGAAAGGAATCTCCCCCTTCCATTTCATTATTTTGCGCGTAATCGCTTAAAATATTAGAAGGAAACTGAACATAATTTGTTATTTGCTGGTAAGTCTTTGAGTGATAAATGTTTTAATGGTCAATTATTTGTTTACATAATATTTCTATTGTTACTTGTTTTTTCGGATCACTATTTTAGAAAGAACCACTCTCCAATAGTTATCATAAAATGCTAAAAGATCATTGAGGTGGTGTCTTTATTTATGGGAGGTTTAACCTATATTGACTTCTTGGCCAAATTTGGCGTGGGTGGGGCCCATCCAGGGGGTATTCCATTAACAAAAAACATACTGTCTGGTGAAAACATTACAAACAAATCCCGCATTTTAGATGCAGGCTGCGGCACTGGACAAACAGCGGCATATTTATATCAGCAATATAAGGCAATGGTAGTAGGACTTGAAATCAATCCAATCATGATAGATAAGGCAAGAAGGCGCTTTCAATCATTAAATTTACCCATTCAATTAATCCCAGGGTCTGTTGAGAAACTTCCCTTTAAAGACAATAGCTTTGACTTTATTTTATCTGAATCAGTTTTAGCTTTTGTTAATAAACCGACTGCACTAAGAGAATTTTATCGAGTCTTAAAAAAAGGTGGACGTTTTATTGCAAACGAAATGACGATAAACACAAAGCTAAGTCAGGATGAAGAAGCTGAAATCATGAAATTCTATGCTTTAGATTCATTATTAATGGAGGATGATTGGAGAAAGTTATTAGAGAAAACAGGATTCCAAGATATTGTTCTAAAAATCGAAAACACCGCTATCAGTCTTGGGAATAATGCAGCAGAGTTCAATTTCTCCAAAAATTTTGAACCTGAACTTTTCCAAATATTAAATGAGCATGGAAATATTGTCTTAAAATACCAGGATATTTTAAGCTATCGAATCATCACTTGTTCGAAATCTTAATTGTTTATTACAAGCCTCTCTCTTAAGTGTGTTTATCAGAGGCTTTTTTACTGGCCTCCTATTTCCTAACTTTCGCATGTATATTAAAGAAATCTCGTTGAAAAATATGTGGTGAAAGGATAGGTGAAAACCTTGGATAAAACTTTGGGCTACTTAAGAGAAACTTTGTCAAATTACACAGATGACCATTCCGAAGGCAGGCATATTTACCGCAAACTATCGGAAGGTCATTATGCCTCCGAAGGATCCTTTGTTCGAGATTTGAACCAAAAAGAAATTGCATTTTTAAATAGAATGCTGCCGAAAGAAATTAACTATGCAAAAGAAGAGCAAGATGAAAAAAGGGCTCACGAGCTAAATGAAGTGTTTGAGCTTTTATTCTGAGAAATTTACTTTATAAAAAAAATGGCAGGAAAGGTAAAGCTCCTGCCATTTTTTTTGGAAATAATTCATTTTTTGCAAAATTATTTCCGAGGTAAGCGCAAGGTACGACAAAAGTACCATTCGTCAACTCAGGAATTTCAGCATTAACCGACATGAAAATACAAGAAACACACCAAACTAATCGTGATTTTCCCCCATATTAGCCCCATAACGACAAATTGCCAATTTACGTCCAATTTCTACTATAAAGACAAAGTTCCGCAAAAAAGAAGCCGAGGTTTCCCCGCTTCTAATGGATGTCTTTTTTCTTAAATCTGCCTCCACGTACCTCAGCGATATCCGCAACAGCTAGAAAGGCACTGTCATCATTTTCAGTAACAATCTCCTTCAATTTTGCTTCTTCAAGACGATTGATAACGCAAAAGATGACTTTTTTATCATCACCTGAATATGCGCCCTCACCATTGATATATGTGACACCTCGACCTAGACGATTCATGATAGCATCACCAATTTGCTTAGCATTGTCACTAATGATCCAAACAGATTTAGATTCATCAAGGCCAGTAATGGTAATATCAATCGTTTTGTAAGCAACAAAATAGGCAATAAGCGAATACATTGCACGGTCCCACGTAAACACAAAACCGGCACACCCGAGGATAAAAAGATTAAAGAACATAATAATTTCTCCGACGGAAAAAGGAAGCTTATTATTAAAAAGAATCGCTAAAATTTCGGTACCGTCCAATGACCCACCGTAGCGAATCACTATGCCTACCCCTATACCTAGCACAATTCCTCCAAAAACTGTTGCAAGGAGAATATCCTGTGTGAACGCTGGGACTGGATGGAGTAATGAAGTCCCAATAGAAAGGATGATAATTCCATAAAGGGTTGATAATGCGAAGGTTTTCCCTATTTGTTTATACCCAATAAAGAAAAAAGGTATATTAAGAATAAAGAGGAATATCCCTAATTTCCAACCTGTAACATACGAAAGCATAATGGAAATCCCAGTGATTCCACCATCAATTACATTGTTGGGGACGAGGAATATTTCTAAGCCCACAGCCATCAGGGTGGCACCTAGAGTGATTAATAAAATGCGTTGCAGGATCTTTCTCTTTGTTAATCTCCGATGTTGAATTTTCGCCATAATCGCTTCCTGCTGTTGAATTAAATTTAATTCTTGTGTTCCCGACATTATCTTGCCCCTTTCAAAAATAATTTCCTACCTTTATTATAACGAATGATCAGTACTATTTATAATAAAATGCTTTTTTATTTCTATACTCCCAGATTGAAAAAGAAGCTACTTCAACTAGTGAAGTAACTCCTTAATTTTATTAACACCTTAGGGGACCCAACCATGACATCAGCTGATAGATAATTAAATGAAGTTCCCTTTTAGCGATCTTATCAATCTAAATGGAAACCTTTACCTATCCCCGATGAGTGTTTGTTCCGTTGAAGGAATTAATTCACATGGAATTAATGGAATTCAAATTCCTAAAAGAAACAAATTCTCGGTTTGACACAGACTGAGACTCATTATTCCAACATTTAGGTTTCTAGGCTTCTTGGCAATTCATTCTTTTTGGAAAAGATTCAATATTATTTCATATCGATAAATCTTTAACTTTTTCCTTTGATAAGGTTGCTATGGAATACATAGATACCTATTATGAAAGGATTTAGTTTTAGGATTTAGCCTTTCCATAGGAGTGTGACAATCGCTCCACCTTCCAAATGCTTGTAATGGAATAACCTTATACCTTACTACTCGTTCACGAACGGAACGAACACGTATGGTTGAGCCTCCTAAGTTGTTAACTTTTATTCTATCCTTTACAACTAAATTATAACACGGAATTTTTTGAATTTACGGACTACTTGTGTCAAAATGTGAATTATTGGGTATTTAGGTTAATGAAATACAGGGGATATTATAGAAAATTGAATCCTAAAGGAAAGGAATGCTCTAACCTATGATTAAAGCTATTAATACTTATGCACAACCTTTTGAAACAATTGATGATCTTGACCCATTAATAGCCGCTATTGGTGATAAAAGTTTCGTCCTACTGGGTGAATCTTCTCACGGCACTTCAGAGTTTTATACACTTCGAGCAGAGTTAACAAAAAGACTAATCAAGGAAAAAGGGTTTTCTTTTATTGCCGTTGAAGGCGATTGGCCTTCCTGCCAAAGCATCAATCGATACATTAAAGGATTTAACCAATCATCACAAGACATTAGAGAGGTGCTCGAGGATTTTAATAGATGGCCAACCTGGATGTGGGCTAACCAAGAAATCATTGGGCTCATTGAATGGTTAAAAGACTATAATCACCATAATAAAAGAGCCCAAAGAGTCGGTTTTTATGGTTTGGATGTGTATAGTCTTTGGGAAAGTATGGATGAAATTGTTCATTATTTAGAAAGGACCAATTCTCCCAGCCTTAAGGAGGCCAAAAAAGCATTTTCTTGCTTTGAGCCCTTTAATCGCAATCATGAATCGTATGCTGTTTCAGCCGGATACCTCTCTGAGAATTGTACGAAGGAAGCACTTGAACTTCTCGCATCCATCCGGAAAAACAAATGGAAATTCGATGACGATCAGGAAAACAGCTTGAATATGGAGGTAAATGCCATTGTTACTGCAAATGCAGAGGAATATTATCGGACAATGGTCACTAGTGATTCTAAGTCATGGAATGTTCGAGACAGGCATATGGTCGAAGCACTCAACTCAGTACGAAGATTCTATGGTGATGACGCAAAAGTAATCATATGGGAGCATAATACACATGTAGGTGATGCCCGGGCAACTGATATGAAGGATGAAGGAATGGTGAATGTCGGACAACTAATTAGAGAAGAAAACGGTGCCAAAAATGTTTTTATTGTAGGGTTTGGTACATATAGCGGTACGGTAATTGCCTCTACCGAATGGGGAGTTGACTTTCAAAAAACGGAGGTACCTCCCGCCCAACTCGGAAGCTGGGAATCACTTATGCATAAGACAGGGGCTGTAAATAAATATTTGATATTTACTGATCAGAACCGTCATGAATTTACAACAACGATTGGGCATAGAGCAATTGGTGTGGTTTACCGGCAGGAATACGAACAATATGGTAATTACGTCCCATCGAAAATGGGGCTGCGATATGATGGTTTTATTTTTATTGATAAAACAAATGCGTTGCATCCGCTAGTTCTAGAAAATATTCTTGTCTAATGTGATTTTCCAGATAAAGTTTCAGGGAAATTTAGATTTAAGCAAAAAAAAAACATTAAATACATATCCACCCGAATAATCCACATACTATTTTTGTAATTTCATTTTATATCACGAAAGAAGGATTATGTAATGACAGTAGGAACTCAGGTAAAACAAGCACTAGCTGGACTAAAAAGTGCACAGGCAAGTTTTGAAGGATTCGCATTAGCAACTGATAACCAAAATGCAAAGCAGCTTTATCAACAAGCAGCCCAACAAACCCAATCGGTTCTTGATAGTTTAGAACCACGTCTTCAAGAAATTTTGAATGAAGAACCACAATACAATCAATAAAAGCAGTTTTAGGTTGGCGATTCTGCCAACCCCTTTTTGATTTTCTTATGAAAGGAAGTTAAATTTGTGACAATCGCTTCTAATGTCAAGCAATGTCTCTCTACTATTAAGGGAATCGAAGCACAATTGTCTTCCTTCGCCTTAAATTCACTCGATAAAGACGCTCAAGCTATTTTTCATGAAGCTACACTAACGATTGAAGAGGTAAAGAAGGATCTACAATACCGTGTTTTGGAACTTGAACGACATGAACCCCAATATATGGGTTCATAAAATTTTGAGGTGAGAAACTAATGCCAGATTGGATTTTTATCATAACTCGTTCATTAATTTTTTTGGGACTTTTATTTATTACAACAAAAATACTTGGAAAGAAACAAATCTCTGAGCTCTCTTTCTTTGAATATGTTGCAGGAATTACCATTGGAAGTATTGCCGGTGAAGTAGTTACTGGACTAGAAGCAAATGTATGGCATGGAATGTTAGCAGTCCTCATTTTCTTCTTGGTAACTTTCCTCGTTGACTTTGTCTCTCTAAAGAGTAAAGGTTTTCGTGATTTTGCTGAAGGTAAAGGAACCGTCGTCATTAAAGATGGGAAGGTCCTAGAAAATAATCTAAAAAAAGAAAAATATTCGATAGACGAACTTTCTGCGTTACTTCGACAAAAGGATATTTTTAGGATTGCAGACGTAGAATTTGCTGTGTTGGAACCTCGTGGAAATTTAAGCACACTTTTAAAAACAGAAAATCGTCCTTTGACACCTAAAGATTTACAAATGAAAATGGCGAAAGAAAAAGAACCACAAACAGTCATTATGGACGGGAATATCATTGATGAATCATTAAGATGTTCCGGAAAAGGCAGAGGCTGGCTTTATACAGAGTTAGAAAAACTAGATGTGACTCTTGATAATGTCTTCATAGGGCAAGTCGATTCCTATGGAGAGCTAACGGTCGATCTATATGATGATAAAATTGAAGTGCCAGCACCCGCTCAACGTCCATTACTCCTGGCTACACTAAAAAAAGTTCAGGCTGATTTAGAGATCTTTTCTCTTGAGACAGATTGTGATAAATCAAAAGCAATGTACAAGAGAAATTCAGTAAGGGTACAAGAAACAATTGACAAGCTTAATCCTTATTTAAACGGTTAAAAAAGGTCAGGAACTACGAAAAAAATCCTTATCAATTTAAATTGATAAGGATCAAACATTTCTAGGCACAGTTTTTTCAGGACTTTCACTACGATGATTTTTTGGATTACTTTTATGCGAAAAAAAGCTGTGCAGGATCATTCCGACCATAACCAATACCATACCAAACCAGGATAATTCAGTTGGGAAAACAGTATTCAAAATTAACAATTCTCCTATTACTGCAAATAAGACCTCTATTGATTGCGTGGCCTCTACGGCAGCAAGCTTTTGCATATTTCCTCTAACAAGATCCGTTGCTTTAAAAAATAGAATGGTTGCAATCACTCCTGAGGTTACCGCAACAAGGCCTGATTGGACTATTTGTCCTTTGCTTGGTGGACCAACAGTATATAAACCATAAACAGATAAAACAACCCACAATGGCATACTCGCTAATGTCATCCCTAATACCCGTTGAAAGACATCAAGACGCCCCCCGCAAATATCCATCATTTTTCTGTTTCCAAGCGGATAGGCAAATGAAGCGATTAGCACCGGAAGGACGCCTAAGGCTATTGCAGCATTCGATATGTGATTTGCCTGTTCCAATTGCATCAGAATAATTCCTAGGAGGATGATCAATGACATCCCTAAACCTTTAAAAGGAATTCTCCCCTTTTTCTGGATTGGTCCATTATCAGTCATAACCATTTCATAAAAAAGTGGGGCCAGCAAGGAACCTGAGATGATTGTGACCTGCCATGTGGCTGCAATGAGCCAGCCTGGGGCATAGGCAGCTGAAAAACAAATCGGACCATAAAATAAGCCGAAGCCCACCGTGCTCCATATAAACCAGCCGCCAGGTCGATTTTTCATTTCCACAAGTAATGGTCTAAGATTTTTTCTTCCCATCACAATTGTGAAAAGAAATGGAACCATAAAGAAATACCTTAATGATGCACTCCAAATCCAACTACCCCCAGCCTGATCCATCGATCGGTTGAGGATAAATGTAAATGCAAAAAAGAAAGCCGCAAGGATGCCTAAAATTATGGGCCGCATGGTTCCTCTATCCTTTCTGTATCTATTTTTAATATGTACATAGTGTATTTTCCATGAAAAGAGGGAAACCATCAAGTAGTTTCCCTCTTTTCATTACTTGTTGTTAATTTGTTTTTAGTAATCAGGTGCATACTACCATTTTTTAAAGCATAAAGTTTTTGGGATAAGGATGAAACTTTATTGTCCCCCATTCGTAAAAATGGATGGAATGATTTTAAAAAAGTGAGGTTGATACCAATGTTTGGAAAAGTAGCCGCGGATATTTTGGGATTAAGTGATGTTGGTTCTGTCATTAAGCCGGAAAATTACGATAAGGTGGACGCAGATGATTATGTCATGCATGAAGACAATGAGAAAATTTATTTTCTCATCAAATCAAAGTCTGATGAATACTGTTTTACAAACAACGCCCTTATCCATTTAGATGGGACAAGTGCAACCAGCAAAAAGCGAATGCTCCACCGCTATAGTTATGCAACAAATAGAATATCAGAGGTAAAACTCGAAACGGCCGGAACCGTTGACCTTGATGTAGAAATAAAATTTAAAATCGGCTCAATTCCTTTCTCCATCGACGTTCATAAGAAACATATTGAAGAAGTTAAGGATTTATATAAAGCCTTAATCAAAATTTCAGAAATCTCACATGAAAATGAAATTTCGCTTCAGTTTGCTAAACAAAGCCTTGATGTCGCCTCCACTACTCTCGGTCGTGTGACAAGTGCAGACAGCAACTTGGTTGTTCAATTCAAAATGCTTAATCAAGCAGCCTTTCAGTGGTTAGAAGATAGCAAAAAACAATATATAGTAAAAGATTTCGGCTATGTGTTTGAAAAGTATATTAATAACTAAAAAATAAGTAGGCGCATGAAAAATTATCATGCGCCTCCTTTTTTATCTATAATCTATTAATACATCCTCCAATGGTAAACGTGTTGTATTGAAAGCAGGTGCAGCCGCCTTCCCTAGTGAAATCAACACAATTGGGAAAAGTCGATCGGAGACATTGAACATTTTCACGAATTTATCTTTATCAAAGCCACCCATTGGAACGGTGTCATACCCTCTGTCTTTTGCAATTAACATCAACTGCATCGATACTAAACCAGCATCAAATGAAGCAATATTTTTCAAGACTTCCTCTGGAGCAAGTGGGTATGTTTTATTTGTACCTTCTATTAATCGATTCATATTAGCTTCGTCCATCAAACCAGCCTCGTATGCACTTCGATAGACTTTTTCCACACTTTTATACATTTCCTTATCGCCTAATACTGCAATAACGGCAGACGCTGTTTCTACTTGCTCTTGATTGTTGGCGATTGCTCTTAGTTCCTTTTTCGCCTCCTGATCTTGAATAACAATAAAACGCCATGGTTGAAGATTACTAGAGGATGGTGCTTGTGTCGCTTCTTTTAGCATATCTTTAATTTCTTCTTGAGAAATATTGTATGTTGAATCATATTTTCTGACAGAGTGACGTTCTTTTATCACTTCAGATAAACTTTTTATTAATGTGGTTTGCATGAGAGATTTCCCCCTGTGAATTTTTAACTTACTAAAAGTAAGTTCTTAGTCATCTTACTATTAGTAAGTACCTATCGTCAAGTAATTCAAATATGGTATTATACAGTTAGAATAGTAAAAAAGAGGGATTTTATATGAGTGAACCTAACCACCAAGATTGTATGACTCATTCTGCAGAGGAAATTAAACATATATGTACTAACTTTCATAAGGCAATCGAATTTATTGGCAAACGTTGGATGGGTTCTGTTATTTATACGCTTATGGAAGGACCGAAGCGGTACCATGAAATAATATCATCTATTCCAGGAATTTCTGATCGTCTCTTAACCGAACGCTTACGTGATTTAGAAAATGAGGGATTGATTGTCAAAAACATCATTACTACCTCTCCAAAAAAAGTGGAATATGAACTGACTCCAACTGGTAAAGAACTTGATGAGGTTATTCATGTGCTAATGAAATGGGTAAAAAAACGCGGGAAATCCCTATGATGCTGAGTAACTATCTCACACAAAAAAGGCTTGCTCTATTGTATAGATGCAAACCTTTTTTGTTTTTATGGACTTGGCCGATGAAACAGCCCCATAACTTCAATTGTTTCGGTAATATTGACAAATGCTGATGGATCAACTTCTGTAATTAAGTTTTTAACTTCATTAAGTTCGTATCTGGAAATTACCGTTATCATCACGTTCCGTTGGTGATTTGAGTAGCCGCCAACCCCATCCATAATCGTCAAACCTCGATACAAATTTGTCAGTAAATGAGCTCTCATTTCTTCGCCCTTATCTGTAATGATCATTAAAGTTAATTTAGCATGATCTGTATAAATTGCATCCACCACTTTACCTGTAACAAAAATGGAAACCAAGGTATAAAGAGCAGAATCCCAATCAAATAAAAATCCACTGATCAAGATGACGACAGCATTCATGCCTGAAAGTAAAACACCAATCGGAAAATCTCTTTTTCTCGCCACAATCATGCCAATAATATCAAATCCCCCGGTCGATCCAGAACAGCGAAAAACTATTCCGACACCTAACCCGGTTAAAGCACCACCGAAAATTGAGGAGAGAATTCTATCATCGGCAATGGCATGAACGGGAATTAAATAAAGGCCAATTGATATAATTATTACAGCAAAGATGGAATTCACGATAAATCTTTTCCCTAACATTTTATAACCAATAATCAATAACGGAAAATTCAGCAGGAAATTTGCCACCCCTGTATTAACAGGCGAGATCATCCCTAAAATCATAGAAATTCCGCTCAATCCACTGCTTAACACTTCATGAGGGATTAAGAAAAGGTTAAAGGCAACCACAACAATGAGAGATCCCGAAATCATTCCAACAATCTGCATGGTAAAAATCCTCCTATGAAAAACAGGCAATTAATTCTATTTAAAAATAATACCGATTCTCTCTTATAAAGTAAATTAAATAATTTATTAAAAAGAAACTCAATTATCTGTTTATTCTAATTGATTGAATAAAGACTTCTCATTTTTGGAATAATATATTATTGACAATTCTATAATAATATTTATACTTTAGTAATATATTAACTTTATATGATAAATCCTCATCAAACCGATGAGGTAGAGGTCGCGGTTTTTATCAGTAAAGCGGACGAGATGAGAGAGACATCCTTGACTCCGTTTGAAAGGAAAAGCTGCCGAAGTGTGCTTTCATCTCTGAAAAAGCATGCTGGGGCTGTCTCCAAATAGGAACAGAACTGTCACGCTTAAACCTACCAGTTAAGCGTGTTGAGCTATCTTTCGGAAGGTATGATGCGGGGTATTTACAATGCCATCGATACTTCTTCGATGGCATTTTTTTATTCCAAACTCCTTCTCGAAAAAATTAGAAAAAGAGGAGTCAAGACAATGCAAACAGCAAGAGTATTAAAAGAGAGTGAATATACTAGTGACTTAACACTACAACAGGATCCAACCGAATTAAAACGAAGTTTAAAATCCCGTCACCTCACAATGATTTCCCTTGGCGGGACGATTGGTACTGGACTTTTTCTAGCTAGCGGTGGCGCTATCCATAGTGCGGGACCCGGCGGGGCAATCCTTTCCTACCTTGTTATTGGTATTATGGTTTACTTTTTGATGCAGGGCTTAGCAGAAATGGGTGCCTATATGCCAGTTGCCGGAAGCTTTAGTACGTATGCAACCAAATTTGTCGATCCTTCCCTTGGTTTTGCCCTAGGCTGGAACTATTGGTATAACTGGGCAATTACGATTGCTGCCGAATTAGCTGCTGTAACAATGATTATGAAATTCTGGTTTCCACATATTCCTTCATTCATTTGG
Organism: Bacillus sp. AFS031507; assembly: GCF_002584635.1. Taxonomy (NCBI): domain Bacteria; kingdom Bacillati; phylum Bacillota; class Bacilli; order Caryophanales; family Bacillaceae; genus Bacillus; species Bacillus sp. AFS031507. The sequence goes on along the minus strand of NZ_NUOW01000003.1, from coordinate 501,103 downwards.
AGCGGCATCTTTTTAGTAATTATGTTTCTATTAAACTATCTTTCTGTTAAAGGATTCGGAGAAGCAGAATATTGGTTTTCCTTAATTAAAGTTGTTACAGTTATTATTTTTATCGTTACTGGTACTTTAATGATCTTCGGCATCATGGGTAATGAAGCAATCGGCTTCAAAAACTTCACTGTTGGTGATGCTCCATTCCACGGCGGCTTTATGTCCATGATGGGAATCTTTATGGCTGCAGGCTTCTCCTTCCAAGGAACAGAGCTTTTAGGTGTTGCTGCTGGTGAAACGGAGGATCCAAAGAAAGCTATTCCTCGTGCAGTGAAACAAGTTTTCTGGCGTATTTTATTATTCTATGTATTGGCTATACTAGTAATCGGACTGCTTATTCCATATACAAACGGGAATTTAGCAAATGGGGATATAACCGTTAGTCCATTTACGCTGGTTTTTCAAAAGGCTGGCATCGCTTTCGCCGCTTCAATCATGAATGCTGTTATTCTTACAGCTGTATTATCGGCAGGAAATTCAGGAATGTATGCATCCACTCGGATGCTTTGGGATTTGGCCCGTCAAGGCAAAGCACCGAAATTCCTTGGTAAATTAAACAAAAAAGGTGTTCCAGTCAATGCCTTAATTGCAACAACCTTAGTGGGAACACTCGCATTTCTTGCTTCCTTCTTTGGGGATGGAACGGTTTATGTATGGTTGTTAAACGCTTCTGGTATGTCCGGCTTTATCGCATGGCTCGGCATTGCAGTATGTCATTATCGATTCCGTAAAGCATTTGTCGCCCAAGGTAAGGACCTTAGCTTGTTACCATATAAATCAAAATTCTTCCCTTTTGGTCCGCTCTTCGCGTTTGCCGTTTGCGGGTTTGTTGTCTTAGGACAAAATTATTCCGCATTCACGGGTGACCAAATCGATTGGAATGGTGTTTTAGTTTCATATATCGGACTGCCATTATTCCTTATTGTATGGCTAGGATATAAATTTACAAAGAAAACTAAATTTATACCTTTAGAAAAGTGTGATTTAAGAAATTAGTTTGTTTAGAAAATAGCACGCGAAAATTTTCGCGTGCTATTTTCTTAAACCAATAAAAAAACAGACTCAATTGAAGAGCCTGTTTTTAAGTATTACGCTTTCTTTTCCTCAGATGACCAAATGTATAAGTCTTCAATAGAGCAATTTAATTCTCTTGAAATTGTCATCGCAGTATTTAAGTTCATCACTTTTTTGGACAAGTAGTCGTTGAGCTGAGTTTGAGGAATACTTGTATTCCGTTCCAAACTTTCCAGGTCCATGCCGTTTTTTGATAATAAATCTTTGAGGTTACTTTTTTTTGCTTTATAATTTGTCAAAATGACACCTCACTTTTTTAAAAGCATAACACATTAAGTTCACAATTGAAAGGAAGAAGGGTTTCCCCCTTTCCATCTTGGCTTATGTTATACTTAATTAGGAATAGGTAAAGGAGTGTGAAACATGAAAAACTCAAACAATCTGTACAAAAACGGACAGTCAGTTAACATTAAAGAAACTGGCGAGGTCGTCACAATTTTAAAATCACAATATGTTAAAAACATGAAAAGATATTCTTATATCGTTAAGGAACATCCAGAAACATTCTTTTTTGAAGAGGAATTAAAGGTTCTTTAATAAATAAAAAGGAGAAAGCCGATTCTGTGAATCAGCTTTCTCCTTTTTAAATTTGTTTTAAAACTCGGCATTTCCTGTTGTTCTCGGGAATGGAATGACATCTCTAATATTAGTCATTCCAGTTAAGTACATAATTAACCGCTCAAAACCAATACCATAACCAGAATGTTTCGTACCACCATATTTTCTTAATTCAAGGTACCACCAATAATCTTCTTCATTCATTCCAAGCTCATTAATTTTACCAGCCAAAATTTCTTCGCGTTCTTCACGCTGGCTGCCGCCAATCAATTCACCAATTCCTGGCACAAGTAAATCAGTTGCCGCTACTGTTTTGTTGTCTTCATTTAATCTCATATAGAAAGCTTTAATTTCTTTTGGATAGTCTGTTACAAATACTGGGCGTTTGAATACTGTTTCACTTAAATAACGTTCATGTTCGGTTTGCAGGTCAAGCCCCCACTCTACCGGATAGGCAAAAGTTTCTCCGGACTCCCTTAATATATCAATGGCTTCGGTATATGTCACACGGCCAAAGTCTGCTGTGTAGGCATTATTTAGACGATCCAATAAACCCTTTTCGATAAAGCTGTTAAAGAAATTCATTTCTTCAGGGGCTTGTTCAAGTACATAGCCTATCACAGATTTTACCATTTCTTCAGCCAAGTCCATGATATCTGGAAGCTCAGCAAAGGCAAGTTCCGGTTCTACCATCCAAAATTCCGCTGCATGTCGTGCAGTGTTAGAGTTCTCTGCTCTAAAAGTTGGGCCGAAGGTATAGACATTCCGGAAAGCCAAGGCAAACGCCTCAGCCGAAAGCTGTCCGCTAACAGTCAAATTAGTTTCCTTGTTAAAGAAATCCTTGGTTAAATCTGTTTTGCCTTCTTCATTTTTTGGAGGATTGTCCATATCTAGTGTTGTCACTCGGAACATTTCTCCTGCACCTTCTGTATCACTGCCGGTAATAATTGGTGAGTGAACATAGACAAAACCTTTATCTTGGAAGAATTTATGCAATGCATAAGAAGCAAGTGATCTCACACGAAAAACAGCTGAAAACGTATTGGTTCTTGGTCTTAAATGGGAAATAGTTCTTAAATATTCAAACGAATGCTTTTTCTTTTGTAAGGGATAATCTACATTTGACGAACCTTCAATCACGATATTAGTTGCTTTAATTTCAAAGGGCTGCTTCGCTTGAGGAGTATAAATAAAGTCTCCTTCAATCCTAATGGATGAACTAATTGGTAACTTTGCAATATCCTTAAAGTTCTCTAATTGCTCATCAAATACAATCTGTACCCCTTTAAAAAAGCTGCCATCATTTAATTCAATGAACCCAAAAGTTTTGGAGTCGCGAATCGTACGAATCCATCCAGATAACTGGACTTTTTGTTCAATGTAACTTTCCGTATTTCTGTACAAATCCTTGATTAAGGCCTGTTTCATTGGTTTTCCTCCTAAATCTTATGTAAAAAAGTAAAAAACCTTCCATCCCTTTTGGGACGAAAGGTAAAATTCCACCGTACTATCATCGTATTTCTTTTATCCCTTCAATATTATATAAAATACCATATCAAATAAGCAATTTTCAACAAAATTTCCGGTATGAAAGAGATTTATTTTAGTTTTTTGTAGATTCTTTTGAAAACGTGTCATTTTGAGCACAAAAATGGGCAGAAAGCCATTCTTGGCGGTCAAGTAAGGCTTCTTTGCAATTGGTAAATAGATGATCGGTATCATACCAGTTGATTCTTTTGGGAGAACTTGCAGCAGAATAAAAAGTCGCAGCATGGCCTCGTTCAATAAATTCGTCATTTTTGGCGAATTGGAAGAGTATTGATGCCGGCGCAGCATTTTTTACATAGTGGATGGCATCTAATTTTCTAAGACTTGAAATAAAATATTCAAATCTTTCAGGCGGTAAAAAGCTGCGAATGATGGCTGCGACTGGATGTTCACTAGTCAGTTGCCACTCTGAAGCCTCCCCATACCCTGATATTAAGACAAAAGTTTTAATGAGCGAATCAATTCCTGAAATTACCCCGCCCCAGGACGCTCCAAAACCATGGCCAACAAAAGCCATCCGAGTTTCATCTACAATCGTTAGCTTACTAAGCAGTGTAACTCCCATTCTAATATCCATAACAGTATGAATGTATTTTTGAATATCCGCTAAGGCTTCAATTTTTTTTGTGAATTTTTTTCTATCAAGATCATCCGTTAGACCTTCCCCACCGAAAAACGGCACTTCAATTAGGAGTGAAATATAACCTTTTGTTGCAAGCAATTTTGCTTCATGAAAAAATGTTTTTCTATTTCCTTGACTAGGGTGCATAAAAATGACAGCTGGAAATGGTCCTCCCTTGTTAGGAATAAAAAGAAAGGCAGGCACCTTCCTGTTGAAAGGGCTTACATAATTAACATCATAAATAGAATAACCTTCTTTTGAAATAGATGACATCACCTCAAAACCTGCTCTTGTTTCTACTTCGTAATCAAACATTCTTTACCGCCCCCGCGAAGATTCTTTTTAATAATTTATTTGAATTTTCAGATTAATAGAACACATAAAATCCATGAATCTCTTTTCCGGACAATCTTCCTTAAGTTTTTTAAAATTTTCAGAATAATAGCAGGAAAAACGTTGCTTATCGTCGAAATAGTAAAAAAATGTTTATACTTGATTTAAGAGGAGTGTTTGATGTGGACAAGATCACATGTATTGCCTACCTTTTATACAAGTCATCTACGAATCAAGGCATTAGAGAAAAAGCTATCCAATTATTGAATGGAGATGTGTCCATTCGTGATTTAAAAAGAAATATATCTATTCAAGCCAATCTGGTCATCGCTGAATCGTTATTGAAAAAAAATAAGATCGATAAAGATCAAGTTCAACTTTTTGCTGAGCAATTTATGTATCAAGAAATATAATGAACTCTAGCTTGGGGTTTTTATCCAATTTGTTTTTCATAACATAAAATACCAGTTCCCTTTTGTGTTGTTGCTGTACTATAATAGATAAATCCTAATGATTCCCAAAAGCGTTGAGCCTTTTTATTTTCTTTTAAGATACCAATTCTAACACACTTCATACCTCGTTTAAGCATCTCATTTTCGTATACTGCAAAAGCTTGTGCACCGAAACCATAACCTTGATAATCACTATGAAGCAGTAAAAGACCAAGCCAGGGGTAATGGTCCTTCGGATTTTCTAATAAGTAGTCAATTATTCCAATATAGGTGTCATCGAGCTTTATAAATGCACTGTTAGTATTAGGATTTAAGAATTCTTCTTCCATGTCAGCAAGTGTTCTTGCCTCTTTGCCATTTTCAAAAATATTATATTCTGGATTCGAGTTTATCATTTCGAGTGCAATAAACAATGTTTCTTTTGTTACCTCTTCAAAATGCATTGAATTTATTTACCTCCCTATTGTTTTTATAAAACAATTATATCAAAACTAAAAGTTTTAGTAACATTTGTCGAAAAAATATCGTCATAATTATTTAAATAACTTAATACACTGAATCGTTGTGTAATTTATGACTAACTTTTTACTAATAATTTAAACATAGAAATGGAGATTTAATTATGGTACAAGTAGAAGTAACAGTAACTTTCGAAGGAAAAAGCTATTTAACGAATGTCATTGCTAATCGGGAAACATCCGATGATGAAATATTCCAACTTGCTTTAGAACAAGTTCAAAAACAATGGAAAAAAATAATATAGCAAAGAACAGCTGGAATGGATTCGGCTGTTTTTTAATTTTTTCTAGTTAGGTTATGAATTTGGCGCAAATGCATAGTACTTTTAACATAGCCTAAACTTAAAGAAGCTGTGTGCTCAGGTCATCGAGACATACAGCTTCTTTTTCATTAGCATTTACTTGGTTTTACAAGTGTGTAGGTATCTTTAGGAGCAACTTCCATTAGCGGACTAATCCCAGATGTTGCGATCATGTGAAGTTCATGCATGGCCCTTGTGCAGACGGTATAAAATAATTTGCGTTCACTTTCTTTTTTATATTGAGAACAATCGTACAAAATAACGGCATCAAATTCAATTCCTTTCGCAAGATAGGAAGGAATAACGAGAATTCCTTTCTCATACGAAATCGTTCCTTTTTCAATTAGATGGAGCGATACCTCGTTCTTGAGCGCTTCAAAGGCCCTTTTGCTCTCATCGGCTGTCCTGCAGATTACAGCAATGGTCCGATGCCCATCATCTTGAAAATCTTTAATTGTTTTGATTATTGTTCGCGTAATTTCATCGGTTTCTATTTCAGTAACTAACGGCTTCCTGCCCGTGCGGTTAAAGGGTTCAATATTTTTTCCACCCTCAATCAACGCACTGGTAAAGTTAACAATCTCTTTTGTCGATCGATAGGTTTTTGTAAGGACAAACGACTCTATTGTCTCTCCCGAGATATTTAGGTCAGATAAAACCGTTTCCGCACCAGTGGCACCAGAAAATATCGCTTGATTAAAATCACCTAGTAAAGTCATTTTGCTAAAAGGAAATAGCTTTTGTATAAAAGCAAACTGGAAGGGTGAGTAATCCTGTGCTTCATCAATAAAAATATGACGAATAGTAGATTTGGACTTACGACCTTCAATTAAATCCTGGAGATATACATATGGTGTGGCATCTTCATAAGGAATTTCCATATCCTTTAATTTCTTCACTGTCTTCCTGCAAATTTGGTCCCAATCAATAGGTAAGCGTTCATCCATATTTTCAGCTTGCTTAAAAAGCTGGTGATAAATCTTAGGTGAATCAATAAACCGCAAACTTTTTACTCGCGCAAATAATGGTCTGAACTTTTCTTTTATGACCATTTCAGCAAGGAGTTTTTGCTCCTGCTCAAAATCATCAAATGTATTTTCCGAAAATTGATTTTTTTCCTGAAGTTTTTTGAAGGCCTCCATAAAGGCTTCTTTATCGAGAAATTGTACTTCTTCCTCCACCCAGCTTCTCGACCGCTCTTGTCTAACCTTCCGCTTTAAATCTCTTAAAAGCCATTCCTTTACAAGCTGCATACGGTTGGGTATGCTAAGGCTTTCTTCTAGTGAATAAAAATAATCATGGATCTCCTTTTTAGAAATCAATACATCTCCTCTAAATATTAAATCCCTAAAAATTAGACCCCTTTTCGTTAATCCATGCGCATATCGATCAATTATATTTTTATATTCAAGACTTGCTTTAAAACGAATTCCTTCAACTCTAAGTTTATATTCCTTTTCATCATCATTCTCACTTAACAAATATTCCATTTGCGTAAAGGCGTCTTCCACATTAAATTCTTTACCTAATCGAGAATGTAAATATTCCTGAAAGGTGGATTGCTGCATATTTTCTTCCCCTAACTCTGGTAAAACCGTTGCTACATAGCTATTAAACAAAGGGTTAGGTGAAAAAAGCATAATATTTTCTGAATTCAATGTCCCTCGATAACGGTAGAGCAAGTAAGCAACCCGTTGCAGGGCAGCAGAAGTTTTTCCACTTCCTGCTACACCTTGGACGATCATAATTTTCGCCCGCTCATTGCGAATAATTTCATTTTGCTCTCGTTGAATAGTAGCAACAATGCTTTTCATTTGCGTACTCGCGTTGTTTCCAAGAACCTCCTGAAGCATTTCATCTCCAATGGTTACCCCTGTATCAAACATCCCTTTAATTTCTGAAGCCCTAATAATAAATTGACGTTTTAAGTTCATTTCCCCTTCAATCATTCCTTCAGGGGTTCTATATCTGGCAGGACCAGGTGAATAGTCATAATAAAGGCTAGATATAGGGGCACGCCAGTCATAAATCAAAAAATTTTCATCCTGTTCATCCATTAACGATGCAATTCCTAGGTATACCCGGTCCTCTGCTTCTTCCCCGTTTTCTAAAAAATCAATCCGTCCAAAGTATGGGGAATACTTTAATCTTGATAGTGTATTGAGATGTTTATCCAAATGTCTATGGGTCCGCTCACGTTCTGAGAGCAGTTCGGCCTGTTGTTTGATACTCGCTGCTGTTTCTATCATATCATCAGGTTCATCTATATTGACGGTTACATCTTCCCAAAATTCTTTACGGATCTCGAGAACATCTGAACTTACCTTTCCAGCATTTAGCTTTAATTTATTTATCTTTTTATCGATTTCATTTATAACCGTGGTCACTCTTCTTTGTTCCATTTTCAAACCTTTGCTCTGTAAATCGCTCATCAAACCACTCCCCAGATAAATGTTTTGATCATTTGTTGACAATCGAATAAAATTGTGTTAATGTTATAATAGGTAGTTTTTAAGTAACTACATCATTAAATATTTATGCCAAATATCATCTTATCATGCCCCTCCTACATTTTCAAGGAGATTTTTCTATGCCTTTAACAAACGCCTTCAGGGGCGTTTTTTTTATTGTCCTATCTTAGTTTATGTAATCCTCAATTTTCTTCATATCCTTCTTCCTGTGATCCGCAAACTTAAATATATTCTCTTTGAATTATTTAATTCGTCCAATCCTAAATACTTATATAGATAGTATTGGAAAAAATTCAAAAAAAATTTATAAAATCTAATTGACAATATGTTTGCTCACAACAAATAATTTATCTTGAATTAAGTTATTTTGATTTCAAGATAAATAAATTAAACAAAAATACTGGAGGAGAAATAAAATGACAAAAACTAAATGGGCTCTTGATGCATCACACAGCAGTGTAGATTTTTCTGTTCGTCACATGATGATCGCAAACGTGAAAGGTACTTTCAACAAGTTTGACGCAACGATTGATGCAGATCCAACCGATTTAACAACTGCAAGCATTGAATTTTCAGTTGATACTGCAAGTGTAGACACTCGAAATCAAGACCGTGATGGACACTTGGTTTCTGCAGATTTCTTTGATGCAGCTAATCACCCATCAATGACTTTCCGCTCTACTAAAATTGAAAAAACAGATGGCGGCGAATACAATGTTACTGGTGATTTAACACTACGTGGTGTATCAAAACCTGAAACATTTGCAGTTACTTTCGAAGGTCAAGGAAAAGATCCATGGGGAAATGAAAAGGTTGGATTTAGTGCAGAAGGTACGATCAATCGTTCTGAGTATGGCCTAGTTTGGAATGCCGCACTTGAAACTGGCGGCGTCCTTGTTGCTGACAAAGTAAAAATCAACCTACAAATTCAAGCTGCTAAGGCTGAGTAATTAATATAAATCAAACACATTAATTTATTTCAGGCGTGAATTCACATCGAATTCACGCCTTATTTTTTTAATAGAATACATCTATTGTAAATTAAAAGATTAGTCTAGTCGGCTATTTTCATATATGATATAAACTTTTTCAAAAAAATTAAAATCGCTGTCGAAAAAATAATTCAAAAGAACTATAACTTGTCTGAATTAACAGAAAATTAAGGAAATAATCCTATTGTTTTATTTCAATTTTCGAAATATTATTTACTAGCAAGACAAAAAAATTAGGGGGATTTTTATGAAGAAACTATTAAAAACAGGTCTATCCACCGCAATAATGGCTGGTACATTGTTTGCCGGTTTTCCGGGCAACTATGCTAGTACATCGGGTGGAGTTCTAGCAAAAAGTCCAACAACAGTTTCAAATTCTTATGGGTCACTAGACCTATCGGTCGTAAATGAAGATAAATTACTAGATGCACTTATTAAACGTGGTGTTATATCAAAGGGAGCATCTTCTGCTGAAAAGCAAAAAGCGTTACATAAGTACTTAGAATTGAAGGGTAAAGAGGATAAAGTAAAGACATCTGACCCTTTAGCTGCAAAAGTAAAAGCTGGTGATGCAGAAAAACAAAGGAAATTTAAAGACTTCAATAACGGTCTTTTAAAAGGAAATGGTAACAAAAATGGACAGTTAAAAGGAAATCCAGATCCAGTTAAAGAAGGAACTTCACCTGGAATTAAGAAGCAAGGCAAATTACTAACCTTAACAGTAGAGTACTCTGACGTTGCACATAACAATTTAAGTAAGTATGAGACTGATAACTATTACTCTGACTATACTCTTCAACACTATGAAGATATGATCTTCGGTGAAAACGGAGTTAAAGGCCCTAATGGTGAAACATTTGTTTCCCAAAAGCAATATTATGAACAGCAATCTGGTGGAACTTATACCATTAATGGTAAAGCTTATGGATGGTTAAAGGTTCCAGGAACTGCTGCATTTTATGGGGCTGATAGTGCCAGTGGACATGACAATGTAACCCCAGGTGGATCAAAACAATTAGTTGTCGATACTTATAAAGCAGCATTAGCTGCAGGAATCCGTCTGGAAGATTATGACCTAGAAGATCCACATGATTTTGATGGTGACGGTAATTTCTGGGAGCAGGATGGATTAGTTGACCATCTTCAAATTATTCATGCTGGTATGGGTCAAGAAGCCGGTGGTGGTTTACTAGGAGATAATGCAATTTGGTCACATCGTTCTGCAAAGTTTGTTGATTTAGACGGATTTGATGACTCAATCCAGCATCCAATTGGAAAACCAGGGTTCTACGATTACACAATGATGCCTGAAGACGGAGCTACTGGTGTATTTGCCCACGAATATGGCCATGATTTAGGTCTTCCGGATGAATATGATACCGCTTACACAGGCCAAGGTGAGGCGGTCGAATATTGGTCCATTATGTCAGCAGGATCATGGGCTGGAAAAATTCCTGGCACAGAACCAACTGGTTTCTCTCCTTGGGCTAAGCAATATTTCCAATCTACACTAGGTGGTAAATGGACTGCCCCTGCTGTTGTAAATTGGGAAGATGTCTCCACGAAAGGAACACAGTTTTTACTTGACCAAGCAAATTCACCACTTGGGCAAAATAATCAGGCGATTCGAGTAAACCTACCGAAAAAGAAAACCCCTGTTAACACACCTGCTTCTGGAAGCTTTGAATTCTGGGGCGGGCAAAAAGATGAGATGGATACAAATATGGTAACTGATGTAGATTTAACTGGGAAAAATTCTGCTACATTAACATTTGATGCCTGGTATGATATTGAAGAGCAATGGGATTTTGCTTTTGTTCAGGTTTCTAATGACGATGGTGTTACTTGGAAATCCTTAGGGAATTCTAATACTCGTTCGGATGTAGTAGCTGAAGGTTACCCTACTATCTTGAATTCAATGCCTGGTTTCTCAGGTAATTCTAATGGGTGGCAGGCACAATCTTTTGATCTATCAGATTACAAAGGTCAAAAGATTAAACTTCGCCTTCGCTATGCAACTGACTGGGGTACATCAAATATTGGTTTCTTCGCAGATAATTTAAAGGTTGTTGCTGATGGAGTAACAGTAGTAGAAGATGGTGCTGAAAGCCCGACCTCTAAATTTTCATTAAATGGATTCACGAAAATGGATGGAAATAAACTCACTGATCATTACTACCTTCTGGAATGGCGTAACCATCAAGGTGTTGACTCAGGCCTTGCAAATATTAAACGTGGTAACTCATTAATGAGCTATGATGGCGGTTTAGTTGTTTGGTATGTGGATGACAGCTATACAGATAACTGGACTGGTATTCATCCAGGGGATGGTTTCTTAGGTGTTGTAGATGCGCACGTTGGGAAGAGTATGAAATTAAGCACTGGTGCTGAAGCGATTTCCCGTTTCCAAGTCGCAGATGCTGCATTCGGGCTAAATCCTACTTCTGGATTAGACATTGCTTACCCTACTTACACGATAAACTTCCCAAGCCAACCAGCTGTATCACTATTTGATGACAATAACTCGTTCTTGAATACTTTTATGCCAGATGCTGGTCGTAATATCGGTAACTTTGGACTTAAGGTTCGTGTAAACGGACAAGCGAAAGATAAATCAGTAGGATCAATCGTAATCTATAAGTAATTAAATGAGTCCCACCTTCTTACTCCTGAAGGTGGGACTCTTTATTTCTTATCGATACTTCGAATGAGCTTCCTAAGGAGAAATATAAACTAATTACTACTTTATAGAATATAAAAGGTTGGTATTAAAATTAAGCATTTAACGCATTAGGACAGGTTTTACATTTTCACACTGATTTCTGTCTTCATGAATGTCACATCAAGATAGATTTTTGTATTTTCCCCGTACTCCACACTAGAAAAAGGCTGATTCGAAAATCGGCCTTTTTTGCCCCTAAGGTCGAATAGTAACACGAGTTCCATTCGGAACCATTTCTGCTAGCTGAAGCACATCCCGATTATACATTCTTACACAACCATGGGAGACCGCTTTTCCTATAGAACTTGGGTCGTTTGTGCCGTGAATCCCGTACCCTAGTTTGGAAAGCGAAAGCCACAACACTCCAAATGGTCCCCCTGGATTATACTGCCGATTTACAATCACAAAATCACCTGTTGGAGTATTCGTCAACATCTTCCCTACCGCGATTGGAAAAATTTTTACTAGCCTTCCATTGTTATATAATGTAAGTCTTCGTTTTCCGACAGAGATTTGAATGGAAAATGGTATAGTAGTGGGTTCTGGCAGACCTGGAATTTGGATTTTTTGGCCTACATGTAATTGCCCGACCCCAGGATTTGCTGCGTGAAGTCTACGGAGACTTACGCGATAATTAGCAGAGATAATCCCCAGCGTTTCGCCAGGCTTAACTATATGAATCATACGATCCCACCTTCCTTCTGATAGCATATGCCCATACAAGTTTATGGTTGCCTTATTTAGAATAGGTACTGATATCCTGCCTTTCTAGCTGGATCAGCATTATTCAAACCGAAATAGTGGGGCCATATCCTCTCTTACGTGGTTCACAAAAAAGTAATCATTGCTTGCCTTATCATATCGATAATCATTTTTCCATTCATTTATGTTAAAAGTAATTTCTCTTATGGCATCTACAAACATTAGAATTTCTTCGTTAGTCATAATCGGATGTAATGAGAAACGCACCCACCCTGGTTTCTCCGACAAATCTCCCTGATTAATCTGTTCAGAAATATGCTTAGAGGAAGGTTTATCAATGTGAAGAAGATAATGGCCGTAGGTCCCAGCACAGGAGCATCCACCTCTTACTTGAATCCCAAACCGGTCATTAAGCAGGCGGACGATTAAATTATAGTGGATATTCTCAATATAAAACGAAACAATACCCAGACGATCTTTTTTATGACCATCTAATAAATGAAGACCGGGAATCTCTACTAATTTAGGTAATAAAATATTTAACTGTTCCTTCTCTCTTTTTAATAAATTGTCCACACCCATTTGATTCTTCAAATTCAAACAAAGTGCGGTCCGAATGGCTTGTAATATTCCTGGTGTCCCTCCATCTTCACGCAGCTCAATGTCGGAATAATATTTGTGCTCGCCCCATGGATTCGTCCAGGTCACAGTCCCGCCCCCGGGATGATCTGGAACATGATTAACATACAATCTTGTATCAAAAACCAAAACCCCACTAGTTCCGGGTCCCCCTAAAAACTTATGAGGAGAGAAAAAGACGGCATCAAGTTTTTCCAAAGGATCCTTTGGGTGCATATTGATGGTTACATAAGGAGCCGCAGCTGCAAAATCCACTAAACAGATACCGTCATGTTGGTGCATGATTTTGGCTAATTGATGGTATGGGGTTTGAATCCCTGTTACATTGGAGCATGCTGTAAACGAACCAATCTTCATTTTCCTATTCTTATATTGATTCAGCTGTTGAACAAGCTGGGTAATGTCCACTCCACCATCCTGATCAGGACTTAATAAAACTACATCCCCCAGTGTCTCGAGCCAGGATGTTTGGTTAGAGTGATGTTCCATATGTGTTAAAAAAATGACCGGCCGCTCATTTTCGGAAAGATGCAGCCGCCCTTTCCACTGTTCATGAACTCTAATTCCTAATAATCTCTGAAACTTATTCATGACAGAGGTCATTCCAAATCCATCTAGAATCAAAGCATCGTTCGCGTCAGCATTCACATGTTCCTTAATAATTTTTCTAGATTGTTTATATATTCCTGTCATCATCAAACTGGTTATATTCGATTCTGTATGTGTATTTGCCATAAAAGGACCAAAAACCTCAGAAATCTTCTGTTCGATGGGTCGATAAAGTCGGCCGCTTGCTGTCCAGTCCGCATAAATTATTTTCTTTTTCCCGTAGGGGGAAGCAAATTCTTGGTTTATCCCAATCACCTGTGAGCGAAACGGTTGAAAATATTCTTCAAGGTTATCTGGGATCCGATAGGTTTTACTTCCAATATTAGCGGTGATCATTTGTTTCACACCTCACAATATAATTCTGTTATTAATATATGCAGGACTCTATCGCACGGTTTCTTTAACGAAATCTAAAAAGAACAGCCTCCCATCAGGGCTGCTCTTCTGGTATTTCTCCAACTTAGTTAAATTGTTTAATGTTTACATCATCAGACAAAAATCTTACATAATTCATACGAATATGCTTTTATTTCAAATAAAAAAGCAGCCTCATCAATTGATAAGGCTGCTTTTGAGTTATAGGGGGATGAAATTACTTACTAATATGTAGTAATTTTCGCTGATTCTTTCCTTGTTACTTCTTCAATTTTTTGAATAAACATTTGAAAAACTCGCCTTTTTTCCTCTAGGTCTTTTATGTATTCTTTCAGTTGGTTATAGCTTTCTTCAAATGGTTTATGGTACATTTCACGAATTTTATCAATAATTTCCTCATTTACTGTCGATTGAATTACTTGCTTGGTAATCCCATATTTGTAAGAATAAACCTTTAATTCCTGTGCCACTTCATCATATTCATTTGCAATTTCAGTTAAGACTAGTGAAATATCATCTTTCCATTCATCTAGTGATTTTTGTAAGTAGGATTTTACCATTGTCTCTTCCATATAAACACCCGCCCTAATACAGTCTCGATTATGTTTACACTATTATAACGTTGTTTGATTACATAGAGATTTCGCCCAGTTTACATTGTCTTTTCAATAGCTATTTTTTTGAGTCTTTCTTCTCAATCACCCGAGTAATTTGGTCCACACACTAATTGTTGTTATCATAGAATACTCCCCCCTACATATAGAATATTCATATCGAACAACTATATATGTAACATTATGGTTAATACTTCTTTGCACTACCCAATTTTAGTCAAAAAAAAAACGATTACCTCAGTAAGTAATCGTTTTTTATATTAATCTACCTTCACTGCTTTTTCAAAATCATCGAGTGTAGTTGAATATTTTATATACATTCGAGGTAAATAGTAAAGCTCGTTTTTAAAGCCTGTCATTGAAAATGGGCCTGGCGTTGTAGTCAGTCCATACCGATAATACTTTTTCGCTTCCGCCACCACATGTTCATTCGTATTCCCATAGGGGTACGCTAGAGCAATAACAGCTTTACCTGTTATTTGCTGAATTTTTTCTTTCGATTCTTTTAGTTCATATTTTAAGTTTTCCTCTTTGATTAAATCTGGATGTGTAGCTGTATGTGACTGAATAGATATTAATCCTGAATCTGCTAACATTTTTAAATCTGGTATAGATAAGCGGTTTGCCCTTCCTACGAAATCAGAAATCACAAAAAAGGTACCGGCTGGATGAAAACTTTCTGTTGTGAGTTTTTGAAAAATCGAATAGGCATTAAGATTATTTTTGTAACCATCATCAAAGGTGATAAAGATTGGCCTTTGAACAGTTTTAATATCCTTCCAACGCTCGAAAGTTAATAAGGTATAACTATGGTCTCTTAAATATGCCATTTGTTTCTCAAAATTTTCTGGAGTTACATATAACTCCTTGGATCCAATACCGTTAAATTGATCGATGGAATGATAAATTAATATAGGAATCTTTTGCTTAGCATAGACGCTTTTGGGAAGACCTAAAATGAGAAGAGATAAGAATAGTAATAAAATCTTTTTCATAAAATTCCTCACTTTTTGCGTTTTATATTTATCTCCCCCCTATTATTCCTCCAAAATAATATTTCATTAAAAAAGCTGCGGACGGCACCGTTTTCCGTTTATTGAAAATCCAATCGAATTTCAATAACGCCATGAAACTAATTATCCCCTAAAGGAATTACTGTCGCTATTAATTGATTAAACGATTCTATTTAATGTGACTTCCTTTAACTAAAAGTGGTAGACTAAAAACAACATTCTACAAAGAAGGAGCTACATTCATGACCAATTATAAAGTTTTATTTTTGGATATCGATGGAACATTACTGAGACCAGATGGTACGATTGAAGATTCAACAAAAAAGGCCATTTCACAGGTTCAGGCTCAGGGCTTGGAAGTTTTCTTAGCTACAGGAAGGCCACTACATGAATTAGATGAACTCGCAAAAGAGTTAAATATTCACTCATTCATTGGTTATAACGGTGCATATGCCATTTATAACGGTGAAGATATATTCCAAGAGCCTATGAAGAGCTCTACAGTTATGAATTTCTTAGAGATTGCTAAGGATAACCAGCATGAAGTGGTCCTGTATACGAATAATAAGAACGTTTTTACCAATGTGGATTCTGGGATCACAACGGATTTTATGCACAAATTCCACTTACATAAAAATGAACCTTATTCTCCTTCAGTCAATAGTTCGATCTTAGGGATGACACTAGTCAATCTAAAAAAAGATGACCCTGTCCTTTACAATAATGAAGAGGGAATCCATTTATCCCAAGTCAATGTCGAGGGAATGCGTCATTGCTATGATGTAATCAGGGACAGAGTGAACAAAGGCTATGGAGTTCAAGCAGTTTTGAAGCGGCTAGGCATCAATAAGGAAAGTTCGATTGCATTTGGAGATGGAATGAATGATAAGGAAATGCTTCAAAACGTGGGCGAAAGCTTTGCCATGGGTAACGGCTATCCAGACCTTTTTAAATACGCAAAGCATAGAACCACCAAGGTTACTGATTCTGGAATTTATAATGGGTTGAAAATGCTTGGGTTGGTGAATTGAGATAGGTGATAAATCATGGTGCCAAATAAAAAGTGCAGAGCATTTCAATTTAACTTGAAACACTCTGCACTTTTTTGCGCTTTATATCTTTGTGAAAATTATCCCAAGTAGAGCAGTGCATACACCGATCACTTGATATCTTTTTAATTTTTCTTTAAATAGTAAAAACCCAGCGAGAACCACTACTAGACAATTTAAACTTACAATTGGAAACACGATACTTGCCATTCCAGAATTAAGGGCATAGAAATAACTGCTATATCCTAAAATGCTAATTAGTCCAACAATGGATCCCACATTGGCTTCTGACCTCTGCCACTTTTCTTTTTTCAAGATACTGCAAATAGCTAAATAGACACTCCCTCCGCCATACATGGCAATGAGGATATCTAATGAATTTATTTGCAGATAGGAAGTAGTTTTCATTAAAACCCCTAGTAAACCAAAAGAAAATATCGCAAGTCCAACGCGAATCATCCAAGGGAAATAATTTATTTCTCTATTATTACCAGATGAATACTGTATGGCCATGGCTGAGCCAAGCATAATTATGATTCCTACCCATTGAATCACTGTGATATGTTCATGAAAAAGAACGCCAGCACATACGATTGGAAATATTGTATTTGTTCCTACTAATGGCGATGTCAAACTAGCAGGGCCCTTTTCAAAGGCCTTTGACATTTGGATATTACCGTTTGCATTTAATATTCCAATAAAAGCTCCAAGTAAAATGGTGATAAGATTCAAGTGGACTGTCCCGTTTACAAAAGCAAATCCCAAAGTTAATAGGAATGCTACAAAATAGAAGAAGAACTGAATATGTACTTTCGACACTTTCTTCTCCGTGCTCCACTTGAAAATAGTATTATTAGTCCCAAAACAAACCATAGTAACAAAGGCCGCTGCAATCCACATGTTGATATCCTTCTTTCTACATCAGTTCCACTCCATATATTAAACCTCATTTCTACTCTGCTCAATCATTTTTTTGTAATAGATGCTCAATTTGCAAAATATTGTTGTTATTTCATTCTTTCCGTCTTGTTTTGATAGCTTTTGTCATCTAGCAGGAAAATGTGCTACCGAATGGTGAATTACTAACACAAAGATGAATTATTTCCGAGATAAATAGAAAGGAATGATTTTTATATGAAGACCTATACCTTAAAAGAAGTAGCAAAAAAAATAAATACAACACCAGGCACCATACGACATTGGGAAAAGGATTTAGTTGATTTACTAGAAATTCCTCGTTCAAAGCAAGGGGCAAGAATATGTACAGATAGGGAGATTGACCAGCTAATTGAAATTAAACAACTATATGAAAAAAAGTTAAGTAAGGAAACAATCAGGGAATGGATGCAAAAAAAACTTCACCCTGAAAGTGAAGATGTACCCCAATCCTCCGAAGTTTCACAAGCGTTCATTGAAAATCCGGATGTCTCAGAATCCTTCGCAGTTTCACAAGCGTTCATTGAAAATCAGAATGTCTCAGAATCATTCGCAGTTTCCCAAGAGGTCATTGAAAATCAGGATGTCCCAGAATCACTCGCTGTTTCACTCAAGGCCATTGAAAATCTGGATATGAAAGAATCACCTATGGTCTCATTAGAGGTCATTTCTGACACAGCCAAACCGATAACCATACAAGACGCTATAGATGCACATCAGTTTTTCGAGGCAATGGATACGTACAAGCAAAATTTCTTAAGCGACGTAAAAGATGAAATCCGGACGGTTGTTCGAAGAGAAGTACTAGATGAAGTAAAAAAGGAAATAAGGAATGGAACCTATACCACAGTTAAATCATTATCTAACTCGATATATAAATCATCCGCTAACACAAGAGCTGAGATTCAGGAGTTATCAGAGACACTTGAAAAAGCCTCTGAACTATCAGCTGACTCATTACAGTACCTCTCCAACAACATTGCTAACGTTTCTATAGAGACTTCTCAAGAAATTTATACACTTTCCAAGCAGTTGTCGGAAACTTCCGAAGAACTATCCCACTATGTGGATGTTACTAATAACGAAATCTCAAGTCTAACAGAGGCAATGTCAAAAGAACGTGAATTCTTCCTTGAAGAGCGTAATCAGTACCGACATGAAATTTCGCAAAGAGAATTAGCCTTTCAACAAATGCTTAACAGTTATAGACATGTGGCAGCTACAAAAGAAAAGAAATGGTGGAAATTCTGGACTTAATACGAAAGTTTTCTTCGATTAGAACGACTCCCTTTTAAAGACAAAAAAAAATAATTTCGTCACTCGTGGATTGCGGTTTATTTTATCAATGGAGGGATTCGAATTGAATACAAGTGAAGTAGCAAAATTATTAGGAGTATCTACAAGTACTATTCAGCGCTGGGTAAAACAGCTTGAACTTCCAATGGAAAGAAATGAGCGTGGTCATTACCATTTTAGCAGCGAGGATATAGAACTATTAAAAAAAATACACGAACAGCTCCAAAACGGGACACTAATCCAAGAAATAGTCCCATTAAAAGAGAAAAAAAATCCTCGAAAAGGTGCTGTTAAAGCGGTAAATGACAATCAAGCACTAGAAAAGTTATATTCAAAAGTCAGTGAATTGGAAAGTAATATAAATTCAAAAGCAGATTCGGTTGCTTCCTATCAACTCCTTCAGCATCGCCGTGAACTAGAGGATTTGCAACATCTTGTAAAAGATTTATCGCAGCAGGTAGAGCAACTTCAAAAACAAATGAACGAACTAAAAATGACCTCGCAAATGGAAGAACCACTTGTATTTGATCACAGTAAAGTAAAAAGAAAAAAGAAAAATATTGTCAGCTCATTGTTTGGGTTTTAGTTTGTATGAATTTATTTCTAATTTTAATGCACAAAAAATAGCCGAACTGGTCAAGCTAGTTCGGCTTTCATTCACAACTCACTACCATTCATTTAAACTTTAAATTCGACAAGCGGTTGAGTATATTTTTTAATTAAATAACTTCCTAGAACGATACAGATCATAAAGGAAAGAACGCAAAGTAAAAGATAATTTCCTGAAATGGAGATGATACTTTTATTTGGAAGAATCTCCTGGAGCGATTTAATAATAAATCCATGAAGCAAATAGACATATAAAGTTCTTTCACCAATTTTCGTTACTTTAAATTGATTGGAAGGTATTAATGCTAAAAACCCAAATACAACTATTAATGTCAGCCCATATTGAAGTCCTCGCAACAGCCCATCGGCCATCTCTTTTTCCCCCATATTTGCATATGATGTATCGCCCAGAAGCCATGGCACAGCATCTTGAGGGAAACTGAACCCAAAGAAAATATAAGTCCCGATAATAATTATTATACCAACTGGAAGTGAATATCTGGCTCGAATTACTTTCTTTAACTGATCACCATTTAGTAAAAACCCCAAAAGGAAATAGGGGAAAAATACAAATGTTCTTGATAGGCTTAAAAAACTACCCGCGTGATCAACAAAACCAATCGCAATTCCCAAGACAATGGCAATAAAAAAGCCACTCCATCTTAACCTTGCAAAGAGATATAGAAGTAAATTCCAAAAAAACAAACTCATCAAAAACCAAAGCGACCAATGAGGATGTAAAAAATCAAATTCTATATTTTTTTCCTGCCCATTTAAATAATAATAAATGGAATAAATCATCTGAAAAATAAAATAAGGAAGTAATATCTTCTTAATAGACTTTATAAAGTAGCCTTTCTTTTTATAACCTTTCGCGAAGTATCCAGAGATTAGGATAAAAGCGGGCATATGGAATAGAAAAATAACTGTATATAAAGTGAAAAGGATCCCATCATGTTCCTTTAATGGACTTATCAGATGCCCAAAAACGACGAGAAAAATCAATATAAATTTTGCATTATCAAAATATTTACTCCTTTTTGAAGTTGAAGCCATCATATCACCCCATAGGTTAATTCAATCAAAAAGGTATATTAATATTTATTCAAACCCTTACCATGTAATTCCCACGACCAATTCTCTTTGTCGTTAAACAATCATAACAAAAGAACATTACAGGAATATATAAATAAATTGACTTTTTGTTGCATGGTTATTACGATTTCGAAATAATAATCTCATATACCTACAATTAAATTACCACTTCAATCTTAATTACCCCTTAAATCGGAAGGTTATGAAAAAAACACAAAAGCCACTCCTTTTTTCGTTAAGGAATGGCTTTTACTAATTCATAAAGTAATATCTACAAGATGGTTCCTGATGATTTCCTGATAATTCCCTCTTAATTCATCTTGTGAGATCCGAAGAGCTTTTGAAACGTGATAAAGATATTCATGGTCGCTTCGAAGCCAAGAAGAATAATTTCTTTTTAAATACCGTTCTGCATCCGCGAATACAGAGAAAGACTGCTCCAATTTCTTCTTGTTATGTACTATAGAAAAATAGCCATCTCCACATGGAATGATATATGAACTTTCTCCAAGCGGGTTCTGATAGGATGTTCCAACCTGTGAATCCTTAACATTAAATTCATTCCGATCTGCATCTGGTTTAAGTGGAATCATTTCAAAAACATTTATTACAAACTTTTCAAACGCTTCCCTTGTCATTTCCGATCCAGAGGCTTTCGGATGCCCTCCACCTCCGTACTTTTTTGCATATTCGGCTACATTTATTTCATCATGAATGGTTCGAAATCCCATCTTCTTTCCACCCATATTCAGTAGGACAATCATATCCAAATGAGGATATAAATTATTTAATTCATTTCCTAGCTCTGATAAATATTGTTCGGCATGAACAATCCCAACACAGTAATCATCAATAAAAGTTTGCACCAGTTGTCTACTTTTCGAATGGATGTAACGATGGATTTTTTGTTCCTCGATATCAAGCAGCATATGTTCCGTGTCGGTTAATGTAAATGAATCTTTATTTTCAGACAACCTTTTTAACATTTCCTCCTCAAACAGTTCACGACTCATAATATAGAACAAATCATTTAATCGTTTGGCTGTTAAATTATTATTTTCAGCCCACTCCCAAGTGTCATATTGACGTACTAATTCGATAAATTCTTCAAGTGCTTTATTTCGTTCCATCATTTTGTGTTCAATTAGGTAATCATAAAATAAAGAAGTTGCACAAGACTTTTTTCCCGTCTCATACTCAGGAATTACGCTCCCCCATTTGTATTGATTAAAATGCAAAGCAGTCACATGATGATCGATCATTTGAACTGGTTTTCCCTTTTGGAACCGCTCCTCGAGTTTTTTCTCGACCTGCTCATTTACAGCCAAATCAGTAATGTAGATTTCCACATTATTATTCTCAGGGTTTTTAATAACTGCTTCCACTCTTTGATTTAAATTTCGATAAGAACAGTAAAATATATTGGCCTTGTCTGCAAATGCTAGTTTCGCAATAAGTCCACAACCAAGACCATCAAGATCAATATCCGTAAAAATAATCATCCTATCTACCACCATCCATTTTTCGCTTCATAACGTATCGTTTGGTTTCAGCAAATTTTTTATGCAAATTAACCTAGTTATGATTTAACACTAACCTCTATTTTATCATATAGAAAATAATACCACCTACCATTATGACCTGGTGATAGTAATCACAGACATATTAAAAATGACATGGTATGATGCATGGGAAGTTTCTAATACAAACAATGAAACGGGGTTATAATTTGAACTTTCCACAACTTAAAATAGGCCATATGAGACCTCAGGTTCCAATCATGCAAGGCGGAATGGGTGTCGGTATTTCTCTTAGCAAATTGGCTTCAGCTGTCGCAAATGCAGGCGGGATTGGGATTATTTCTGGAACAGGGATCTCAACTGATGAAATGAGAACACATATAAGGAAAGCTAAAAGTCTGATCAAAGATGCTGGATATATTGGTGTAAATGTTCTATTCGCGATGAATGACTTTGCTGAAAAAATGAAAGCAGCTCTAGAAGAAAAAGTTGACTTTATTATTTCTGGAGCTGGAATCTCACGAGATATGTACGCATGGGGAAGAGAAGCAGGGATTCCTGTTATCTCTATAGTCTCGACTGCTAAATTAGCAAGGATCTCCGAACGACTGGGAGCAGCAGCAGTTGTCGTTGAAGGCTTTGAAGCAGGAGGACATCTTGGAACAGACCGCCCAATGTTTGATATCCTCCCAGAAATCGTTGAAGCGGTTTCCATCCCCGTTATTGCGGCAGGAGGAATCATGACTGGCGGCGATATTGCAAAAGCTCTTGCAATGGGTGCGTCTGGTGTACAAATGGGAACACGCTTTGTAGCCAGCGAGGAATGTGATGCTCCATTAGCTTTTAAACAAAAATATGTTGATGCAGGTAAAGAAGATTTGGTTTTGGTAAAAACAACCGTTGGTCTTCACGGAAGAGCCATTAATAATAATTTTGCAAAATTAATTAGTGGAACAGATAAGCTAAAAATCGCTAAATGCATTGATTGCTTAAAGAATTGTTCTTACCGCTTTTGCACCATGGATTCTCTTTTGGTATCCTTGAATGGTGATGCTGAAAATGGCCTTGTTTTTGCAGGGGCTAGAGTTGGAGAAATCAAAGATATTCTTCCCGTTCAAACAATCATTGATAATCTTACATTAGAATACAATCAGGCTATCTAGCTTATTTAAAAGAGCCAACCGTAAATACGGTTGGCTCTTCCCTGTTCCTGTTATGGTAAATTTCTGAATTTGTTCTGAATCGGTGTACGTGGCTTTGGCTCTGGGATTACATCAGGATAGCCTACTCCCAGAACGCCTATAATATCATAGCCATCCTGAACACCAAGAATTGCCCTGTTTTTGGGCGTAATGCCAATCGATGACCAAAAGGTCCCAACCCCTTCTGCCCATGCTGCTAAATTAAAATTTTGGATAAAGCACGCAGTTGCCAGCGCATTTTCCACTGTTTCTACGGATGTCGCCCCGTGCTTTGATAAAATCATCAATACGATCGATGCGTTTCCAAAATTTGTTTTATGATTTAACTTTTCTCTTGTCTCTGTTCCAAGAAAGTAAATCTCCCATGGTTCTGTCATGCGGTGATTTGGTGCCATGGCAGCAGCCTCTAGCCATGAGTGAAGTAAATTTTTGTCAATTTCATCAGGTTTGAATTTTTTTATGTTGCGCCGAGTTTTAATTAAATCAATAATATTCAATCAATAACTCCCCTTTTATATTCATATCGAAACCCATCGTAATAACTTATGTCTCTCCCAATTTTTTGTACGTAAAAGTTTTAATTCCCCAGTTTATAATATCCACGTTTTAAGCCGTAATAGCAAAACCATAATGATTGAACAAAGAAGAAAATCCCCCAAATAGGAGCAGGAATAAAACCTGTGATCCGCGCAAGATTTGCAGCATCCCCTGCTGATTGAGGTTGAAATATACTGATAAATAATATTTCATAAGCACTTTGTACGGAATCCACTAATAAGATCGACGCAATCAAAAGTAATAAATTATCTCTAAAGTTTTGACTCCCTTTTATGAGTAAAAACAGAAATGCAACGGCAAATGAGCATAACCAAAACAACCCGTAAGGATTCCTTACCCAAAAAATAAGATTCAAACCGATAAAACCTAGCAATATATCAATCAACACAATCTGCTTTTTCTTTCCAATTAGTAAAAATGAGACAAATGCCATAAAGGAGGCAAAAGTATACCCACTAAGGCTGGTAATGAAGCTTCCCAACCAAGAAGACTGATGACTATATGTAGCCCCTTCGGAATTCATAAATAAAGATATTCTTTCTACATTACCCCCAAATAGAGCAATCAAAGCATGACCTGATTCATGTATAAGGGTATTAATGACTTTGACATAGTTTCCTAGCAATGGGACGTGTATCAACAGAAAAGCAAACACGAGGAAAAGGAAAAACTTCGCACTGAATTTGTCTCGAACAAAGCTCAAAATATAAATTCTCCTCTTTTTTTAAATGATTTGCTAACTTCATTTTATCACGTTTTATTATCACTATTACAAATTTCAACTCTGGAGGGCTCAATTAAAAAAACTAGCAATCACTTAGATTGCTAGCTGCTTCAATTAACCTCTTTTTTCAACTTCAACTAGTTGTCCATCCTTCATTCGATAAATCCGATCACATAACGTGAGAATCTGTTCATCATGAGTGACAATAATGGCTGATTTATTTTGTTCCTTTACGATTTTTGAAATGAGTTCGATAATAGCCATGCTCCGACTGGAATCCAAACTCGCTGTTGGTTCATCAGCTAAAATGATTTCAGGATCATTAATAAATGCTCTGGCAATTGCCACCCTTTGTTTTTCCCCGCCTGACAATTGGTGTGGATAAAACTTGGTACGATGTTCCATGCCGACTGCCATTAATACTTCGTTTATTTTCCTTTTGCTTTCATTCGTCCATTGATTGGCCATTTTTAACACAAGGCTTAACTGATCTTCCACCTTCAAATAAGGAACTAAATTTGAAGTTTGAAAAATATAGCCTAGATGATTCAACCTTATATTTGCTTTTTCTGTGTCACTGAAGGAGGCTATATTGGTCCCATTTACGATTACCTTTCCTTTATCAGGAGACTGTAAGGCACCGGCAATTGATAAAAACGTTGACTTTCCAGATCCGGAAGGTCCAATAATGGCAACGACCTCGCCCATCTTCAAACGAAATGATAAGTTTCTCACGATGTGATTTTCCTTATCGCCATCTTTAAATGATTTTTCCACATGTTCTAGAACTAAAGGTTCGATTACCATGGTTATTCTAACCTCCCCATTGCTTGTATTGGATCTGCCTTCACTATATTAAAAATAGATAATAATGAACCGAAAATCGATACAAGGAATAATATTCCTGAGAATTTAGCAATCTGTACCAAATCAAAAATAAACGGTATCTCATCCGGAAGAAGCTCCATAAAACCCTTTGTAAAGGCAACAGCTCCTACGATACTAACAATGGTTAATATAATGACCTGAAAGATAGTCGATTTGACCAATTGACTTGATTTTGCACCAATGGCTTTTAGGATGCCAAATTGGGCCGTTTTTTGAATGGTCATTATATAAAAGAATGCGGCTAAAACAAAAACTGCGATTACAATTAAAAACGAAAGCATCATGTACAGCGAATTTTGTTCAGCTGTATACCCAGGTATACCTTTAACCACCTGTTCCTTTTCAACCCATTCCCCATTTTTAACTATCCTAGAAACATCCTCTTTCAAACTTGAATTAGCTTTATTTATTGCAATACCGTTAAATTCAGTTTTATCTAAGCCGCCAGAGATTTCCTTCCATGTATCAAGGGAAATAAGCGCAACTGGTGTATGGCTAAAGGTTTGATCTTCAAGAAATCCTACAACTTTTAAGATGATGCCGCTCCGTGCATCTTTTACGATTGTTCCTATCTTAATAGTTCCAGATAGCGAGTGGTCTAGTAAGACAGAATTTTCCCCGCCCGTTTCTAAACTCTTTCCGTCCCTTCCATCCGGCTCTAAAAAGCTGCCTGGTTTTATTGCCATAAAAGTAATATCTAGTTTATCCTCGGAGTTAATTTTAGAAATGGCTCCCATTTGAACACCAATTGGCTGTAGGTCACTTGTTGCTGTCAATTTCTCTATATCTATTGTTAAATGGGACCGGTCAATTCGTCCCTCAGCACTTTCTTGCAGATAAAAGGAGTCTGCTGGCATATAAATGATCGAAGAAGCGTTATTCATTGACAACCCATTCGCAAGCCCACTGATGACGAAGACAAGAATCGCAACAAAAAATAAGATAAAGCTGATTAATAAATATCTTACTTTAAAAAATGTCATTTCCTTAATTGGTACAAAGTACATAAAAAAATTCACCTTCCCTTTCATTTCATAAACAGAATACTGTTTGAATATGAACGGATGATGAACTTCATTTTACAATTTAGGGAGGATGATGGTAAAAGTAGTTCCTTTCCCTTTTTCACTAGTTAAATCTATTTTCCCTTGATGCATATCAACGATGGACTTGACGATGGACAAACCTAACCCCGTCCCTTCAACTGAACGTGCTCTAGAGGCATCCGCGCGGTAAAAACGGTCAAATATCCTTTCAATTTCCTGCTGATTTAAGCCCACGCCAGAATCTTTAATAACTATTACAACTTCTAACTCCAATTCAGACAATTTTATATCAATTGTACCGTTTTCTTGATTATACTTAATCGCATTTGTCAACAGATTTTCCCAAACAGAATAAAGTAAAGCTCGATCCCCTTTAACCGCGGCATCCGTAAGAGAATAACTCAGCATAATTTCTTTATCTAGAATACTCCATTCATATTGATGAATAACGGCTTTGAGTTGTTCTGCGATATTAACCGAGCTAACTTCCATTAAATCTTTTTTACTTTCAATCGTGGATAAAAGCATCAATTGTTTGGTCAAACTGGATAGTCGATTTACTTCGGAATGAACAACACGAAGATATTGTTGTTTCTCTTGATCACTTTTTTCACTATTCTCCAATAAAGCGAGATAGCCTTTTATATTGGCTAGTGGTGATTGGATATCATGAGAAATATTAGTCATTAGTTCTTTTCGTAACGTATCTACTTTGGCTAATTTCTGGGACATCCTAGTAAAACTGATCGCTAAATTTCCTAACTCATCGCTTCGGTCAATATCCAGTTTAATTGAAAAATTGCCTTCTGCAATTTCTCTTGTTGCCTTATTAAGCTTTCTAATCGGATTGACTAAATATTTGGTACTAATTAGAACAAATAGAATGCTTAATAAAATAGATATGATTAGCATCCATCCGAAAAGAATATGCATCTCATTAAACATAAGCTTAATATCTGGCCTGATGAACATGGCATATTTTTTACTTTTATACTCAAAAGCAATACCGACTGTATTCTTTAATTCATTTGCAAAAAAGCCAGTTACAAAGGTTTTATGAGGAAAAGAACGAATCCCATGGTATACCTCGCCATGCAATACTTTTTCAGGAATTCCCTCAGGTAAATTCTTTTCTCGAAAGGAAGAGCCAAAATACTCCTTATCCCCTTCATTATTAACCAAAAGAATTTGGTAACCGATTGCCCCGATATGGTCAAGATAATCCTGTAAACTAATCAAAGGGTGCTTACTTGCAAAGCCTGCTATTTCATTAGCAAAATTCATGATTTTCTCGTCATTTTGCTGTTTCAATTTGATTTGGTAATAAGCATTGGACAGAAAAAATGAAATAATCCCGCTGACGACCATGATCATAATCGTAATGAAGGCGAATTTACTATACAAAGATTTTATAATCATTATTTATTGAACCTCCAGGGAATAACCTACCCCTCTAATCGTTTTGATGGCAAATTCCTCGGTGAAATTCGAAAATCTTTCGCGCAATCGTTTTATATGGACGTCTACCGTTCTTTCATCACCTTCAAAATCAAGACCCCAAATTTTTTCAATTAGATGACCACGGCTAAATACTTGGTTTGGATGTGTAGATAGAAAAGTTAAAAGTTCAAATTCCTTTAATGGAAGAATGAAGGTCTTGTTATTGATTTTTACCTCATAGCTTTTTTTGTTTATGTACAAGGACCCAATCTTAATATTGGCTTCACCCGTTTTCCCATATCTTCTTAATAATGCATTCACCCTGAAAATCAACTCTTTTGGTTCAAACGGTTTAATTAAATAATCATCAGTTCCTGATTCAAATCCCTTTTCTTTGTCTTCAATTTGACTTTTGGCTGTTAGTAAGATGATCGGAATATCATACTGTTTCCGAATTTCAGTGGTTAAATGGTAGCCGTCCATGACAGGCATCATAATATCCACTATCGCTAAATCACAAAACTGATTATTTAATACCTCAAGTGCCGTCAACCCATTTTCCGATGCAATTACTTTAAATCCT
This sequence comes from Bacillus sp. AFS031507, assembly GCF_002584635.1. Classification (NCBI taxonomy): domain Bacteria; kingdom Bacillati; phylum Bacillota; class Bacilli; order Caryophanales; family Bacillaceae; genus Bacillus; species Bacillus sp. AFS031507. The sequence goes on along the minus strand of NZ_NUOW01000003.1, from coordinate 472,562 downwards.
TCTCTCATTAGCAAATCTTTAACAAGATTGCGGATGAACACATCATCATCAACAATTAAAATAGTCTTCAAACTAACACCTACTCACTTTTTAAACATATTTTCTTCACCTTATTCTACTTAAAGGATATTGTTTTGGAAAGAATAACCGATTAGGTAATTAGACAAACCAACAACTTTTATGTTAACATTAAGTTGTTGCATTAACACAAGACATATTAATTTTAGGGGGGAATGGAATTGATAGAATTTAAAAACATTGTTAAGAAGTATCGAACAAAAACAATTATTAATCCTTTTTCATTAGAAATTGAGGCTGGACAGTTAGTTGTTTTTATCGGACCAAGTGGCTGTGGGAAAACCACTTTACTGAAAATGATTAATAAATTGATTCAGCCAACTTCAGGAAAAATTTATGTAAATGGGACGGACATCTCGACCATAAATCCGATTGAGCTCCGCAGAAACATTGGCTATGTCATTCAAAATACTGGTTTATTTCCACATATGTCCATTAAGGAAAATTTAGAATTGATTCCAAAGCTAAAGGGTGAAGATCCCACTGCGATTGCCCAAAAAACAGGTGAATTGCTAGAGTTGGTCGGCTTAGACCCTAAGGAGTTCTTACATCGTTTTCCGAAGGAATTGAGCGGGGGACAACAGCAAAGAATTGGCGTGGCAAGAGCCTTCTCAACAAACTCCGATATCATTTTAATGGATGAACCATTTAGCGCCTTAGATCCAGTTACAAGAAGCTCCCTTCAAGATGAACTCTTCCAGATGCAAAAGGAATTAAACAAGACGATTATTTTCGTCACCCACGATATGGACGAAGCTATTAAAATAGCAGATAAGATTTGCATTCTAAAAGATGGTGATATTCTCCAATATGATACGCCTGAAAACATTCTTAAAAATCCTGCTAATGACTTTGTTGAAGAATTTATTGGAAAAAGAAGAGTTTGGAATAATCCTGAATTATTAATGGCCGAGGATATTATGATTCCTAACCCAGTAAAAATTACCGCAAGGCGAACCGTACTTCAGGCCATTGAGATTATGAAGGACCATAAGGTTGACAGCCTAATAGTTACTGACAAACATAATGTCCTTAAGGGTTTAGTGACATTAAAAAGCATCCAGTTGTTAAATCGAACGACGTCGATTGAAATGATTATGGAACAAAATGTTCTTTCCGTTTCACAGGGTGCCAATTTAATTTCTGTGTTAGCTACAATGAATGAACATAAAATCGGTTATGTACCTGTTGTGAATAGTCATAACCAATTAATTGGTCTCATTACAAGGAGTAGTATTCTATCTGCATTAAGCAGCCAACTAATTGATTTGGAGGTGGCCTTTTAATGAGTGGATTTTGGAACTATTTAACCACAAACTATGAGCAGATTTTAAGTTTACTTGGCCAGCATCTTTACTTAAGTGTGATTTCTGTATTAGTAGCGATTATAATTGGGATTCCGCTCGGTATATTAATTTCAAGAGAACCAAAGCTCTCAAAACCTATTATTGGAACTACGAATGTGATTCAAGCTGTACCGAGTTTGGCATTACTTGGATTTCTCATCCCATTCGTTGGAATCGGCAGTACCCCAGCGATTATCATGGTCGTTCTATATTCGCTGCTTCCCATCGTTAAAAACACTTACACTGGTTTAACGAATATTGATGGAGACATTCTGGAAGCCGCCAGAGGTATCGGTCTGACCAAGAGTCAAACGATGAGAAAGGTTCAGTTACCACTAGCCTTCCCGATGATTATGGCGGGTATCAGAATTTCAGCGGTTACCGCTGTTGGATTAATGACCATTGCAGCCTTCATCGGTGCAGGCGGACTTGGGTATCTCGTATTTTCTGGTGTGCAAACAGTTGACAATTATATGATTTTGGCCGGAGCTATTCCAGCCTGTATTCTTGCACTTCTCATTGATTTTATTGTCGGAAAACTCGAATCCTCACTTTCTTATACAAGCAAGCAAAGATCAGCAAAAAAGACTGGTAAAACCACTAAAAAAATAATGATTAGTATGGCCTGTATTTTGTTAATCATTGCAGGGACTTTTACTGCTTATTCAAAGGCAAACGCAAAGGATAAAATTGTAATTGGTTCAAAAAATTTCAGCGAACAAATGATATTAGGTAATATGCTCGCTGATTTAATAGAAAATAAGACTGATATTCAAGTAGAAAGAAAACTAAATCTTGGTGGTAGTCAGGTTGCCTTCAGTGCCCTTAAAAATGGGGACATTGACATGTATGTTGAATATACGGGGACAGGATTAATTAATATCTTAAAGAAGAAGCCACAGAGTGATCCGGACATCGTCTACGATATTGTCCAGAAGGAATTTAAGCAAAAATATGGTTTTGAATTGTTAAAACCGCTTGGATTTAATAACACCTATGCCTTAGCAATTCGTCAAGACACCGCAAAAAAATATGGTTTAAAGACGATTTCTGATTTAGCAAAGGTAAGCTCGGAATTAACCATGGGTCCGACGATCGAATTTCCAAATCGCGAGGACGGATTAATCGGACTTTCCCAAAAGTATAATTTGAAATTTAAAGACGTAAAAGCCATTGACGGCGGGTTACGCTATACTGCATTAAACAACCATAAAAGTGATGTCATCGATGCCTTTTCGACGGACGGGTTACTTGAAGAGTTTAAATTGAAGGTATTAGAGGATGATAAAAACTTCTTCCCTCCTTACTATGCCGTACCTATGTTAAAAGAAGAAACATTAAAAGAACATCCAGAATTAAGAAAAGTTATTAATTCTTTATCTGGTAAGTTGACGGATGAAAAAATGCGCGAACTCAACTATAAGGTCGACAGTCTCAAACAGTCACCTGCCAAAGTCGCAAAAGAATTTTTGGAAACAGAAGGATTATTAGAATAATTACAAAAGGAAAAGCCGGTCTTCGAAACCGGCTTTTCCGCATATTTCATACCCTTTTTACTCTTCCATAAAGTGTAGCACCCGGTCATGAGTTTCTTCAGCACCTATGATAAGCAGGACATCCCCTTCAAGAATTACCGCATAAGGTCCCGGTGAGATAATTAATTCACCTTTCCGTTTCATGCCAATCACGGTTCCCCCGGTATTTTGCCAAAACTTCAATTCCGAAATAGTTTGTCCTATATGAATACAGCCTGGAAAAACTTCTACCTCGATTGGCGCCAATGGGTTCGTGTGACGAAGCTTTCCAGAGTAGTCCATGATTTTTCTAAGCGTGTCAAACAGCTGCTCATCCAGCTTGTCTCTTTCAGAAATCAGTGAGTTCATTTGCTTTTCAAGATCTTTAATACTTGCGATGTTGGAAAACCGTTGAATATATTTATAGGCATTTTCCCGAGAAGATATGACGATTCCACTACCTTTAGTGGATTGGACAATCTCGACATCCTCTAGAATCTTAATCGCTCTTCTAACAGTTTCAGGAGAAACCTTGTACTCACTTGCTAACGTGGATCTGCCATGAATCTTTTCCCCTACCTTAAATTTCCCATCGTAGATTCTATTTGCTAAATCTATCGCAATTCGCTCGTAAGTTGGTATTTGTGCCTTTTGCATAGCTTCCTCCGCCATCTATTCTTTACCTGAGTCTGTACATAATTATAGTAATTGCTACTTATCAAATATACTCTTTTCCATGTGTATATGCGAGAACAAATATTTCATTTCCACTCAGTTTAACTTTCCATGATTTCATTTGTATTTATTGGACATAATTGTAAGGAATCTTGTTTACTGGGGTGAAGTATTTGAAACGGAAAGTAATTATCCTTTTAAGTGTTGTTTTTATTCTATTAATGTCTGCCTTATTTGTTTATTACCTTATTAAAGGGGATTCCTCGAGATGGCAAGTAGCACTTGGCGGCATTCTTGTGAGTGGATTGCCCCTCCTACTAATATTTAAGAAAAAGAATCCATTTAACCTCCCAATTATAATCGGCTATTATATGTTTATTTTCTGTACATTATTTTTAGGATCGATCGCGAGTCTTTACCTTCATTATAAATGGTGGGACTCTACCATTCATATTTTAAAGGGTATGTATGTAGCTTTTGTTGGTATAACTTTATTTAAATTATTCATCCCGAAAGATGTGCGGAATGATGCTTCAAGATGGATTTTATTTCTTTTTGTTCTTTCACTCTCAGTCCTAGCAAGTGCACTTTGGGAGATCTATGAGTTTGTGGGGGATCAAACGTTTACTCACACCATGCAAAGAGGCGGAAATAAAGATACAATGTATGACTTACTCTGTGGATTTGCGGGGGGACTCCTAGTCTCCTTTTACGCCTTTGTGCGAAAGCCTAAAGTATGAGAGGAGGAAATTTATGAATCGAAAGCTTGTCATCATTTTCAGTTTAATCTATGTCATTTTTATGGCAGCATTAGCCGTCTACTACTTTTCAAACGATGTAACCTTTAAAGGAACAGTTGCCATTGGAGGAATTGTTTGTGGAGCAGTCCCGTTATTATTGGCCTTATTTACTAAACTCCAATTCAATTTGCCCATTGTCATTTCTTATTTAATTTTCTTAGTCGGTTCACAATATCTCGGTTCCATATTAGGCTGGTATGGACTCGGTTGGTGGGACACCTTTATGCATGTGGTTAGTGGAGCCATCCTTGCTTTTTCTGGAATTGCTTTATATGAAAGATTGGTCCATCGAAATGCGGGAGATAAGATATCGCCGTGGTTTGTATTTTTATTTACGTTATCCTTTGCAGCACTCGGTGGAGTACTATGGGAAATTTATGAATTTAGCTCTGACCAATTTTTTGATATGACCTTACAAGGCGGCGGAAATAAAGATACGATGACGGATTTAATTGCTGATACAATTGGCGGACTGGTTATTGCAATGTGGGCTGGGATTCGAACAAGGATTAAGTTAAAAAAGGAGCGATAGAAAAAGGTACTCGTTTTTGACGTACCTTTTTACTATGCTTAAAATTAAACCGTTACTGCGACAAAAAATTCCTCATAAAGTGCTTGAACCGCTCTTTTTTCATCTACTACTTTAACCCCAAACATCATGCTCACCTCAGATGAACCTTGGTTAATCATTTCGATATTAATACGAGCTTTCGCCAATGCTTTGGAGGCTCTTGCCATTGTTCCTACATTATGGCGCATGCCCTCTCCGACAACCATAATGAGAGCTAGGCTATGTTCAAATTTCACTTGATCGGCATGTAATTCAGTTTCAATCCGTTCTTTAATCGCCTTTTCTGTTTCTGCATCCATTTGATTTTCACGGAGGATAACAGAAACATCATCAATTCCAGAAGGCGTATGTTCATAGGATAGTCCGAAGTCCTCTAAGATACTTAAAAGCTTGCGGCCAAAACCTACCTCTCTATTCATTAAGTATTTGCTTACATATATACTACAAAAACCTTGATCACTTGCAATTCCAATAACAGGCCCATTCGTATTGTCTCGCTCATAAACAATCCTCGTTCCTGCTGCACTTGGATTGTTTGTATTTTTGATTTGAACAGGTATTCCCGCTCTGAATGCTGGAACAAGTGCTTCATCATGTAAGACGGTAAATCCTGCATATGAAAGTTCGCGCATTTCACGGTAGGTCAGTTCCTTTATTTCCTTCGGCTTTCTTACGATCGAAGGGTTCACAGAATAAACAGCATCTACATCCGTAAAGTTCTCATATAAGTCTGCTTTCAGTGCATTTGCAAGGATTGAACCAGTTATATCGGACCCACTTCGCGAAAAGGTAAAAACCTCTCCTTGTTTGCTATATCCAAAGAATCCAGGGAAAATTAAAATCCCAGAACGCTCGTGCAGCGAATATAACTGACTATAGGCTTCTGGTAGTGCTTGAGCATTGCCAGGCTCATCACTGACGAGGAGACCGGCTTCTTTAGGGTCAACATAATAGGCCTCAACCCCCTGCTCCTGGAAATAAGCCGCTACCAATTTGGCGTGATTATCCTCACCGCTCGCTTTTAATAAATCCAGAAACCGATCCGGTTTTGTTTTGTCGCTACTCAACCTCTTTGTTAAATCGTCATGAATTTCGTTAATAATTTCTAAAGGTAGGGATAATTCTTCGGCGATAGTGGAATATCTATCGATGACTGCATCAAATTTTTCCCTTGGATTTTTATTTTGCAAACATAACTCTCCACATTCAATTAATAAATCAGTCACCTTGTTATCTTCCGAAAACCTTTTTCCTGGCGCAGATACTACAACTACCTTGCGCTCGGAATCTGAAACAACTATCTTAAATACCTTCTCAATTTGTTTTCCGGATGCTAACGAGGACCCGCCAAACTTTACGACCTTCATCCCTACATCTCCCTAATATCTAAAAATATAATTTTAATTTTAACGATATTCAGAAAATAATCAAGTTATTTCTTTTACACAAAGACATTTGTACACCACCAGTGGACAATGAGATTAAAAAAAACAGTAGATTTCCGCTCGAAATCCACTGTTTTAGATGTTCGTTTACAAATGTTTTGTTTTTTCCACCCAATCGATAAAGTTATTCATCACAGTATCTAGGAATCCAAGTGTAGGTTCATGTGTTAATTTCCCGGCTTCATCCACTTTTTCATGGACAGCATTGATAAATACTTCATTTCCAGGAAGCGTTAATGCTCCCATAGCAGCTAATATTTGTCTAAGATTAACCTGTGCTCTTACCGTTCCAAGAACACCTGGTGTGGCGCCAACAATCATTACTGGTTTTTTCATCATTACTTTATCCACTCGCGAAAACCAATCAAGTGCATTTTTCAAAAATGCAGGAATGGCATGATTATATTCTGGAGTGGCAATTAATACACCATCACTTGCTGCCACTATTTTTTTGATATGAATCACAACTTCTGCTGGTGTTAACTCATCATCCTGGTTGTACATTGGAAGGCCTTCGATCGGTAATATCTCAATTTCAACTTTTTCGAGATAACGTTCCTTCAGTAATTCTACCAGCTTTTTATTAATAGATTGCTTTCTATTACTGCCAACGATTGCTACGATTTTCATAAAAATAAACTCCTTATCCTTGAATTTCAAGCTGCAATATAACTATAATCATTGTTTCTTAAAATAACCAAGGATATGCTCTTATAGATACTAACGAATAAGTTCAATAAAATGGGAAAGAATCTTAGCGGTTAATCCCCAAATTACTTTTCCTTGATACCGGTAGAAATATTCATCGACCCCTCGAGTCCGCCAATTATAATTCTCCCCGCCGACAATTAGGTCAAAGGGAAAATTCTCTTCAGGTTCTGGCCTAAATTCAATATGATATATCTCTGGCTCATTATTTATAAAAAAAGATAGCGGTACAGTAAAAATCTCCCCGACTTCTGATGGATTTGGAACGATCCTATTCGGATGTTTAATGTATCCAACAAAAGGATAGATAATCATTCCAAATGGTGAAATCATATAATCTAGTGGGTTAATGTCTGCTATTTGCTCTTTGTTAATTCCTAATTCCTCAACCGTTTCTCGGATAGCTGCATCTTTTTCATCGATATCCTGTGCGTCAATTCTCCCCCCTGGAAAACATATTTCTCCAGGCTGCCTCCTTAGTTCTAGGGAACGAACCTCTAACAACACGTGAATTTCATCCTCTTTTTCAATGAGTGGTACCATGACAGCATATTTTGAAAATTTCTCACTTCCAAGAATTTTAGGAGTATGGCTTTTTAATTTAGTTACTATTGATTCCAGTTCCATGATTTCACCTCTATTCATTTACAATTTTTTCTTATTACCACCATACCACTTTTTACCTTAGATTAAAAAAACAATCCAACTAGTATTACGTTGGATTGTTCTGGAAAAATCATTAATCCTACTTTTCATACCAAGAATACATATAGTTGGCATCTTCTATTTTTTGTGCGGTTTTTACGATTTTTAGAGGATGAAAGGTGTCGATCATAACGGCCAGTTCAAGCGTTTCCTTTTTTCCAATACTCGCTTCCGTTTTTCCAGGATGAGGTCCATGTGGGATCCCGCCTGGATGAAGCGTGATGGAACCCTCCTGTACTCCTTTACGACTCATAAAATTTCCTTCCACATAATAAAGAAGTTCATCACTGTTAACGTTACTATGATAATAGGGAGCAGGAATCGATTCTGGATGATAATCATATAGCCTCGGGACAAATGAGCAAACGACAAAATTATTACCTTCAAAGGTTTGATGGACGGGTGGCGGCTGATGGACTCTTCCTGTGATTGGTTCAAAATCCTCGATGTTAAAGGCCCATGGATATAAATATCCATCCCAACCCACAACATCAAGTGGATGATGTCCTATAATATGCGAGGATATCTTCCCTCTTGATTTCGTTAAAACTTCAAATTCACCCTTTTCATCAAATGTCGTCAATTCTTCCGGTCCACGAAGGTCTCTTTCACAAAATGGGCTATGCTCTAAAAGTTGACCATATTCATTTCGGTATCGTCTTGGTGTTGTTATTTGGCTGAAGGATTCAACAAACAACATTTTCGTTTCTTCATTTTCGTTCGGGATCACACGGTAAATGGAACCAATCGGAATAATAAGATAATCACCTGGACTGTAAGAAAGGTTCCCAAACATTGTTTCTAGTTTTCCTGAGCCATAGTGGATAAAAAGCATTTCATCGCCATCACCATTCCGATAAAAACTTGGCATCGCCATCGTCACATTGGCCGTTCCAATTAATAAATCTTGATTCCCCAAAATATATTCCCGTGCATTTAAAGCGTCCCCTTTGTTTGCTACTTTACTTGTAAAAAAGTGGCGGTGTTTGAGCGGCTGCTGGTCTTCATATTCGGGTAAGTAGTTGCCGACCATTTCTGCCTTCACCACTTCTGTAGGCATATATTGATGATACAAAATAGATTGGGTTCCAGAGAATCCACGAGTCCCCATTACCTGCTCTCTGTAAAGACTCCCATCTTCCTTTTTAAACATCGTATGCCGTTTGTGAGGAATCTTACCCATTTGACGGTAATACATCTTCTCACCTCTCTTCAGCGATTATTTCATTCTGTAACACTCCAAGATGATCAATCTCTAATTCGACTTGATCATCAGGCATTAACCAGCGATGGACCTTGTCTCCAAGCTCAAGAATACATCCTGTACCAACTGTTCCTGAACCAATCATCTCTCCAGGGTATAAAGTCACGCCAGCAGAAGCCCTCTCAATCATCTCAGCAAAGGAATAATATAAGTCTTTCATATTCCCCTTGGAAAGAAGAACCCCATTGACACGGGCTTTCATCGAAAGATTGAAGCCCTTCCCTAATTTAAATGGTTCTAACTCATCTTTTGTGACAATCCACGGTCCAATCGATGTCGAGAAATCCTTCCCCTTTGCGGGCCCCAGTCCAACCTTCATTTCCTTCCTTTGTAGGTCTCTTGCGCTCCAATCATTTAAAATACAATAGCCAAAAATATACTTATCTGCCTCATCTGCGGAAATATTTCTTCCTTCTTTGCCAATAATGCATGCGATCTCCAGTTCATAATCAAGCCAGTTACAATTTACAGGCTTGATTATTTCCTCTCCTGGTCCCTTAATTGCAAGATGATTGGAAAAGTAAAAGACAGGGATTTCGTACCATTCTGGAATCATCTCGAGGCCCCTATTCTCCCTCGCTGTTTTCACATGCTGCTCAAATGCATAAAAATCACGAAAACTCCTCGGAATAGGTAGTGGTGCCTTTAAACAAAGTTGATTCAATGGATAAACGCCTTTTTGTCCCTTTGTAAATGGGGTTAAACTAGCCACTGTTTCCAGATTGGCGGCACTATTTTCAAGAAAAGCTAATAGATTACTTGGCAGCCCCCCGCCTGATGCCTCATACATATCAATGGCATGGTCTTGGTCAAGTAACCAGCCTGCTCGGATTGTCCCATCCATTTTTTCAAAAGTAACGAATTTCACGACACTCACCTTTTCTCCATTTTTCGATCCATTTCAAACATTTTAGCTAACGGGTCAGTATAGATGTTCCCAGCCATCCGTCCAATTGGCTTCAACTTGGCACTATCAATTCGCCCTTTATTAAATAGTTCATCATTGACATGGACATGAACCACTTTTCCAATCACAAGGCTTCCTGCCCCAGGCTTATCACCAAAATGTAATACCTGCTCTAGTTCACATTCTAAATGGACGAGAGATTCCTTGATACGCGGCACACTCACTTCTATACTTGGTTCTTTGGTTAAACCCACTTCTGCTATTTCGTCGATATCCGGGCTGAATTCAATCGCACAGTCATTCATTTGCTCAGCCATACTAAAACTCACAATATTAATGACAAATTGACCTGTGCTTTCTATATTTACAAGAGTATCTTTCTTAGCCCCATCCGTTCCTCTTCTCATCGGTGAAAAACAGATGAGCATGGGGTCCGCACAAATCGCTGTAAAAAAACTAAATGGTGCTGCATTAGCAGTCCCATTTCCATCTATGGTCGAAACAAAGGCAATTGGACGGGGAAGGATGGAACCAACTAATAGTTTATATGCCTCTCTCCATTCCAGTGTTTTTGGCGAGATCTCTATAACATTCACCCCTTACAGGTTAACTTTTAAAAAAAGGGAGTAATATCTCTCCCTTTTCCAACTCCACTCTATACTTTTGCCCCTTTAAACCCTTGCTATTTATATTAGAGATTTCCTCGTCTTTCCTGCTCCCGTTCAATTGACTCAAATAAAGCTTTAAAGTTTCCTTCACCAAAACCACGTGCCCCTTTTCGTTGAATAATTTCAACAAATAATGTCGGACGGTCTACGATTGGTTTTGTAAAAATTTGCAGTAAATACCCCTCATCATCACGGTCTACTAAAATATTTAGTTCGCGAAGCTTTTCAATTTCTTCATCAATTTTACCGATGCGTTCACCTAAGGATTCATAATATGCTGGTGGAGTATTTAGGAATTCTACCCCGTTCTCCTTTAAAATAGCGACAGTTGATACAATATCTTCTGTTAATATCGCCAAATGCTGGACACCCGGACCATTGTAGAATTCTAGATATTCCTGAATTTGTGATTTGCGTTTTCCGACCGCCGGTTCATTGATAGGGAATTTAATCCGCCCTCCGTTATGCATGACCTTTGACATTAGAGCTGAGTATTCCGTCGTGATGTCCTTGTCAGAGAAATGTTTCATTTCCTTAAAGCCCATTACCTTAGCGTAATATTCGACCCACTCCTCCATCCTCTCCACGTTACCCACTACATGATCGATCCCAATTAACCCGGCATCTTTAATCGGAAGTGGCGCCGAGTATGCGACATATCCGGGTAAAAATGCTCCTTGATAATTTTTCCGTTCAATTAACGTATGGATGGTATCCCCATATGTACCAAGAACGGCTTTTTTAATCACACCTGCTTCATCCTTGATTTCAGATGGGGCAGCAATCACAATGGCACCTCTTTTCACTGCCTCTTCAAAAGCTTTCTCGACATTATCGACTAACAGGGCTATGTCCTTCACACCGTCACCGTGTTTTTTTACAAATTGGGAAACTTCACTGTCTTCGGTATAGGAGCCTGTTAAGACGAGGCGAATATTCCGTTGCTTTAAACAGTAGGAAGCGGTTTCACGATTGCCAGTTTCAAGACCAGCGTAAGCTACTGGTTGAAATCCAAAGGCAGTGCAAAAAAAGTGACATGCCTGCTTGGAATTCCCTGTGTAAATTTCAATATAATCAACATCTCGAACGGGGAAAAAATCATCAACCAATTGGTCTGCCCTTACTCTATTTTCTTTCATTTAGAAACCCCCATCAGTTTAAAAGTAATAATATTCTGAATTAATTCTAAATGAAAGAATCTTGTCCTTTCAAGGATGGGAAGTAAAGCAATAACGCTTTTTTGTACTAAAGTAATTTAGATATCTTTGAATTATTTCCCAAAATACAAAAAGAAACTTGCCCAAAACAGGCAGTTTCTCCTTTAATGATATTGGAAATACTTTTTATAAAAGCAAATCTAAAATAGACACTCAAAAAAAATTTTTTCCCATTAGGAAAGAATGGCACGATCACTTGACATTTGTACCCCACGTATCCTTTTAAACTCCATCAGTAAACCTTCAATTGTTAATTGTTTCTTATTTTCCTCATTGACCTCTAAAATAATTTGGCCCTTATCCATCATGATTAATCGATTGCCTAAATCAATGGCTTGCTGCATGTTATGAGTAACCATTAATGTGGTCAGTTTATATTTGTCAACAATTTCTCTCGTTAAGTTCGTAATTAATTCCGCTCTTGATGGGTCAAGTGCTGCCGTATGTTCATCAAGAAGGAGGATGGAAGGCTCTGTGAAGGTAGCCATTAACAGGGATAGTGCTTGACGTTCTCCCCCGGATAACAAGCCTACCTTTGCACTTAGGCGGTTCTCGAGGCCCAGATGCAGGGATTCCAATACCTCACGAAAATAATCACGTCGCTTTTTTGTAACTCCTTGTCGAAGTGTTCTCATTTTATTCCGAGAATAAGCCATGGCAAGATTTTCTTCAATCGTCATACTTGGAGCCGTACCGGCCATTGGATCCTGAAAAACACGTCCGATCATTTTTGACCGTTTAAACTCTGACATATTAGTGACATTTTTTTCGCCAATCTGTACTTCCCCTACATCCGGGATTAATACACCTGAAATGATATTCATTAAGGTTGATTTCCCCGCCCCGTTACTGCCAATTACCGTTACGAAATCACCAGGCTGAAGGGTTAGGTTCACATGATCAATGGCGATTTTTTCATCAGGTGTCCCTTCATTAAATATCTTATGAATCTGATTTAATTGTAACATGATTGTCCCCCTTCACTTGGCCAGAAGTCTGCAAGATGTTTGATCTCTCAGATCTTCTGCGGGCTTTCCGCTTTCTCTCTTTGGAACTTTCAATAATCTTTGGAGTAGTAAGAGCAAGAATAACAATGAGAGCAGTAATCAGCTTCATATCACCAGGATCCAAGAAATCCACTCGTAATGCTAAGGTAACAACAATTCGATAAATAATCGATCCGCCAATAACAGCGAGAGTGGTCCTAGCAATCGTTTTTGTACCAAATAAGGCTTCACCAATAATAACGGAGGCTAGGCCAATCACAATCATCCCAATCCCCATACCCACATCTGCAAATCCACCTTGCTGGGCGATCAGAGCACCTGAGAAAGCTACAAGAGCATTTGAAAGACCTAAGCCAAGCACAACAAGGAGGTTGGTATTAGCAGAAAGGCTGCGAATCATCCGTTTATTATCTCCCGTAGCCCTGACGGCAAGCCCTATTTCGGTTTTCAAAAACAGATCGGTAAAGAATTTAATCACAAATGTTACGATAATCATAAAAATAAGAATTCCCCATGTTTCCGGCAAGCTGTCGCCAAGACCCACCATGGAGAGAATGTTATTTAAAAATGAATCAATTCCTGTCTTTTCAAAAAATTCACTAATTTTCGTAAAAGCTGTATCTGTATTTAATAATGGGATATTTGAGCGTCCCATGATTCGAAGATTTATTGAATAAAGTGCAATCATCATTAAAATTCCGGATAGCAAGTTATTAATCTTTCCAAATGTATGGAGAAGACCTGTCATACATCCAGCTGCAAAACCGGCGAATAACGCCATGATTGTTGCTAAAAATGGATCGGTTCCATTCGCAATCATTACAGCTGAAATTGCTGCCCCCGTCACAAAACTCCCATCCACCGTTAAATCTGGAAAATCCAGAATACGAAAGGAAAGATAGACGCCTAGTGCCATAATCGCATAGATAATACCTGCTTCAAATGATCCAAATATGGCTGTAAACATTGAGATCATCCTTTCTTTAAATCATTAAGCCTGCTTCTAAGATGCAATAACCTATTTTCAAGCTAATGTTTGGTTCATGGATGGAGCCTTCAAACGAAGGCTCCATTCATGATCAATATTATTTTATTTACCTTCGAAAAACTCGCCTAAACTTTTCCAAGCTTCATTTACTGTTAAGCCTTGAGCTTCAGCAGCCTTCGTATTAATGACAAGTTTTAAGCTGTTTGGAAGTTCTACTGGAATTTCAGATACCTTCTTCTTCCCGCTTAAAATATCAGCAGCCATTAAACCAGATTGATAGCCAAGATCGAAATAGCTGAACCCGCTGGCAGCAACGGCTCCTTTTTTCATGGAATCAAGTTCACCAACGAAAAGTGGAATTTTTTTGCTGTTTGCAACGGCAATAACCGTATCAAGAGCAGTAACTACGGTATTGTCAGTTGGAACATAAATCGCATCAACACGGCCAACTAATGATTCAGCTGCCTGCTTCACTTCTGCTGTAGTTGAAACAGATACTTCAACAAGTTTAGCACCCTTCTCTTCAGCAATTTTCTTAACTTCTTTCACCTGAACCACTGAATTTTGTTCACCAGAGTTATAGATCACACCAATATTTTTTGCTTTCACTTCGTCCGTAATAAAGCTAATTGTTTTTTTCGTTGCTTCTGGATGGTTATCGGTTGTACCCGTAATGTTTTTCCCTGGTTTATCAAAAGCCTCTACCAAACCTGCACCTACAGGATCTGTCACCGATGTAAAGATAATCGGAATATCCTTTGTTGCATTCAATGCTGCCGTTGCACTTGGAGTGGCATTAGCAAAAATTAAATCCACTTTGTCACCGACAAAATTATTGGCAATTGTTTGAGTGTTGTTCATATCTGCCTGAGCATTTTGTTCATCATAGCTTACCTTAATCCCTTTATCCTTTAAGGCTTTTTTAAAGCCTTCTGTCGCAGCGTCTAGAGATGGGTGTGGGGCAAACTGGGTAATTCCAACTTTGAACTCCTTATCCGCTCCTTCTTTTTCAGAACCCCCTGCTTTTTCTTTACTTCCGCAGCCTGCAAGCAACATCATTCCTGCTAAGGCAATCGACAATGCTTTAACTTTTTTCTTCATCTAGCTAAATCCCCCTTAAATAATAAAATACTAATTTTCATAAAATTTAATATATTAAAAATTATTCTAGTATTTTTTTGCACGAAAAGCAATAGAAATGCGTAAAATATTTTTTCGCTTTAAAGCAGCATAAATTAATAGGAATTCTTGACATTATTAAAAAACTTTATTTTCTTTTTAAACAACAAAAAATGCCTTCTTTTAAATGGAAGGCATTCTAGAAAACTATCTGGATAATATTATTTTTACCAATCACGGGTATTTTCAAGTAAGAGGTCAATTTCAACTTTTTTCATTTTATTGTTGCTTTTCTCAGATGTTAGATTTGACGTTGCTTCTAGTAATTTGTCGATATCAATGATCACGGTTCCCATTTCTAACCTCCTGAATTTAGTAAGTTTTTTGTTTGATAGATAATTCGACTATTCCACCAAAATAATGGGGGTACTTTCTCAAATCAATCAAAAAAATATGAAAAGTACTATTACTTATTTGTTTATAAATAGTGAAAGTATGATATATTTCACTAATTTTTCATAAAAAGGTAAATCCAGCCAATAATTTGACTGGATTTTATTAACTAAATTTCCACTTTACTAAATACTGTTTTTTTCATTTCTGTTTGTTTATTACCTTCACTGAAAAAATACTTCATCATTGGGGGTGTAACGATGGTAGTAATTAGTACTACTACCACTAAAACAGCAAATAATTCCTGACTGATTAATTTTGTCTCCAAACCAATCGAGGCAATAATTAAGGCAACTTCTCCACGTGAAACCATAGCAGCTCCAATTCCAAGTGAACTCTTCCAGGAAAAATGAGCTATTTTTGCTCCCATTGCAGCACCGATTAACTTGGTTAAAATGGCTAGGATGCTAAAACCGATAATTAGCCCGAAATTTTTCGATATTCCGTCAAAGCTTACTGCCACCCCTATCGAGGTAAAAAATATAGGTACAAAAATGGAATAGCTGATCGTTTCCACTTTCTCAAATATTTTAAGTTTATATTCTGTTTGACTAATAGCAACACCAGCGATGTACGCCCCTATAATTGCCGCAACACCTGTTATTTCAGCTGCATAGGCAAACAGGAAGCAAATGATTAATGCACCCGTGACGAGCGGCTCTGTGACCTTTAATGGAGCAAATTTCTTTAAAACCCATGGAACCACCTTCCAAGCTACTAAAATCGCAACCATGAAAAAGAGGACCTTTTTAATAATCATCATGCTTAAATTCACTTCTCCACCGGCCATACTCATTAAAAAGGCCAGGGCGACAATCACAAGAACATCATCAATGACGGCAGCCCCTAAAATCGCGGTCCCTTCTTTAGATTTCATCTTATTTAACTCTTTAAGTGCTTGAACGGAAATACTTACACTTGTTGCAGAAAGTAATAATCCTAAAAATAAGGCTTCAAATGTTGTCATATTCATCAAAATTCCTGCTAAGTAACCTGAAACTAAAGGAACAATGATCCCACTGATTCCAACGAAGGTTGATGCCTTCCACGTGCGTTTAAATTCATTTAAATCAGTCTCCATACCTGCTATAAACATTAACAAAATGACACCAATTTGGCTTAGGTCTGCCAATGTTTTCGTATCTGAAACGAGGCCTAACACAGCTGGACCTAAAATAACCCCTATTAACAACTTCCCTAGAACCGAGGGCTGACCTAATTTAACGCAAATATCCCCAGCAATCTTAGAGGCAAATAAAATAATCGCTAATTCAAAAAATAATTCCATACAATCACCTTTCCTTCGTAAAAAATTAAAGGGTCTGCTTAAAAAAATCAGACCCTTTTTGGGAGAAAACAAAAAAAGCCTGTCAACCACGGGACATAGATATCCCTTGGTGACAGGCTCCTCCAAAAACAATAAATAATTTTTTTAATTATTACTATTATAACTAACATTATGTTTTTATTCAATGGAAATTAATTGCAGTCGTCTTTCCCCTTTAGTCCCACTTTTTCATTTTATCAATTACTTTTTCCTTGAAACTGGTAATAAAGGTCGATTCACCTTTATTTACTTTTTGCTTATTCCATTCATTAAAGCTTGCTACGGTAATCAAGATAAGACCAGCAATTAATAAATAGAACCACCAAGGCATATTCCCCCAGTATGGTCTAGTTTGCAGAAAGACATTTAATAATAATACACCAGCCCCAACAAAGAAATAGGATTTAATTTGCAGGAACATACCTGCCATCATTGCTACCAATGAAAGTGTTCCTAAAATGATTGCATCATAAATCGTGTTGCTTGCTAAACCATCTTGGATTAATAATAGGGATACGATTATTAGGACTCCCCATTGAACAGCCTTCGTAATATCAGAATATCTTCCCTTTAAACAACGTCGAATGAAAATGATTAGAATTATAAACGGAAGGACAATCATTTCACGTTCCCATAATGACGGAATATGAAGCATAGCGATTATGGAATAGTATGGTTGTAACAAATAGGCTCCACCAAGTATTGTCAAAAGGACAGAGAACCTGGCAGGCACCCTTTTCCTTTGCAGCAAAAAGGAAGCTGAAATAAGCAATCCTGGCAGTGCCTGACACCAGATGTATTGATTCTCGAAGCTGTACATAAAAGCGAAAAACATGAATGAAACTAGGGTAAATCCATCGAATTTTGTTTGCTGAATGTTCGGTCCATATTCAACTAGCTTTTTATAAACGAATTGGCCAATAATCAAAAGAACAATCCCTAAGCCGCCAGACAGAATCATTTTATCGAGTTCATCTAATTCACCAAGATAAGAGTATTCAATCGTTGCAATAAATGCTAAGAGTAATGGGATGACCCCTAGAAGATCCCATTTGATTTTATGCATATAAAACAGTGTCCCAACAATATAGGCAAGCGTGACAAGATACGGCAGCAAATCAAACGGATAGGTAATTAATGTAAACACAATTCCGATTGTTGAAAATGGCACGAAATAATAAGCTGTCCGTTTCTTAAATTCATCCTTAGCGAAAAATGCAAATAGAAGAATGAAACCGCTAGTGATTGGGAACTCATAATTTCCAAAATATCGATTGATTAATTGATCTAACCCAGTTGAAACAATAAAGTAGAGGGACGTAAAGCTCCCATAAAGAAAAACTTTTATCTTCCATTCTACCTTAGTAAACTTTGTACTAAAAGCATATACAAACACTGCCAAGATAAAGCTATAAATCGAGTCTGTCTGATAGGCAAACCATGTGAAGAATAGCGCTAGTGGATAAATGCTGTGTCCAACCCATGCAAAGGCAATGGAAAGATTCAAGTCATTTTTCTGATTGAGATAAGCGATTAGAAGCATGACCACTGCACTTGTTGAAGCAATTAGTGAATTAATTGTATGACTTAATGAAAATATAAGCCTAATAGCTTGGATAATAGAAAAATACGTAAGCAGTACTGAGATACTTACAATAAAAGGAACCCACTTCGTCCCAACTTTTTTATATAAATAAAAATACATGGCGATTCCAACCAACAAAACAAGCGGCTGAACCCATAAATGGTTAATCGGACTTAGCAAAGCATGGAAAATGGCAAACGTATAGAGTACCTGTGAGGTATATAACGATATACTACCTAATTCCTTTTCCCCAACTTTTTTCCATACAAAACCACATAATAAAACCATGATTGCCCCAGCGGCAAAATTTATTGCATAACCATATTCATTAAGATAAACAGAAAAATTTGTATTAATTTCTTCTCCATAAGCTACGATGGAAAGACCAAGTAAACCAGGAATACTCCATAAAGCGGCTTCCTGAAGATAAATCCGTGTTTCCTTCTTATACAGTAGAAAGGCAACAACCACCAATAGTAATAACATAACGCCTAGTTCCCACCATAATAACCAAGAAATTGCAGACAAAATTGCAAGCACCATTATCGATAAGCCGACATCTCTGGAGGCAGTCTGAATGATCTTTACGTACTTTGAAAGTAGCTCAATGCCTAACCCAAAATATAGGATAAAACCTGCTAAAGACAACTGAAGAGAAAAATTGACCATCTCGAAAGGCTGGCTTACTAATGCAATCGTTTCATAAATGCCAGAAGCTGCAAAAACTGCGCTTAAATAAGGAAATAATCGTCTAGAACCTTGAGAGGATAAATAAATAAAGTTAACTGCAATGATAAAATAAGCAATCATAAGCACAATCGATGGATTGCCTGCACGAAGGAGAATTCCTTCCAGGCTAATGTAAATAAACGCTAAACCTGAGATTACTGCACTTGTATATTGGAAGACTTTATTTAATGTGAATTTATCATCCATTGCCTTTGGAACGAATACAATCCCAAATCCAATTAATGCATAAACAATCGCCCCAAAACTATCGAGGAAGCTATGCTCAATTAATTGATAGGCACCATAAACGATCATGGCACTAAATATGAAATGATATTCTTTTCGACCGCTCACATACATCATTGATAAATAAATAATCGCTGTTAACAGCAGGTTGAAGCTGTATAAGACCTCATTATCGTATAAAAAAAGCATAAATAAGGTACAAAGAACAAGATTTACTTGGACGTACGGAATAAATTCATACGTAAATAATTTGAATGATTCCTTGTGTTTCAACTGATGATATACAAAAATAAAGATAGCATTAAAAACCATCAAACCTAGGTAAAAGAAATCAATTTTCAGATGGAAGCTGGCTAAGAGAAAGGCAGTTCCTATGCTTATCGAGACATAGGTAAACCAAACAAATAATCTAGAAACTAAGTTCTTTGCAAAAACATAGTAAACAATTATTGGCAGCAAACTCCCGAGCGTTCCGAGTAGGTAACGTCCCTCCCCGGATATTGATAAATATGGTCCTAATAACCCAAACCATCCAAGCGATAGGATAAAAATTGGCAAAAACAAACTTCCAAGAACAATGAAGGCAAAGGCCGTCTTTTCAATTTTTAATATTTTCTTCGTTAAAAAAGCAATACCGTAAAATAATAAGGCAACAATTGCTATTGATCCACTTTTCATGAAACTTGTCATTGATTCCCAATTACTCGTCGCAACAAACAATCCACCAATTAATAAAAAGATTACCCCAATGTTTAATAACCAGGTAATATTCCTTTCACGGATTTCTTCTGGTGTTAACGTTTTTTTCACTTTTTGCGGTTTTGGCGGTGCAGCTTTTTTAATTGGCGTATTATTTTCAGTGGATGGGGGTTTTGCCTCCATTTCTAATAAATCCATATGATATTGATAATGTGCCCTTGCTACCGTGTCGACAATTGCCTCAGAAAGGTACCCTTCTTCACGTAAAGTGAATAACTCTTTTCTAAAAATTTTCCTCTGCTCTTCTCTTATATTCGAATCCATGAAATCTCCCCACAATCATACCAAAATGGCGATCATACAAAATTTTCCTCTATAGTGTAATTTTACACCATTACTAAATATTTTCAATATATTCTCAAAAAAACATGTTACTATGCAACACTTTTTTTAAAGATTTTACGTTTGGGTAAAATATCTGTATGATGTAAGAGGATTTACTTAAATAGACGGAGGAAACTATGCTTACATATAATGAAAAATTAGCGATTATCGAATCATTTTCAGAGTTGGAACGAAAGAATGTTTCACTTGGACGAGTCAATTTTCAGTTCGAAGGCAGTATCTCTGATAAGAAGAACATTGTTTATCACTTACACCCAAATGGGAATGGATTTGTTTATGCTGGACAGTTGGACAATTATGATACAGATGAAAAAGGAATGGTCAATATACGTGAGTTCTCCGAAGAACAACTCCGTAAATTGTTAAAACAAACGATTCAATCCCTATCATCAGTCGAAAAAACGGCTGCTGAAGAAGCCATTATTGGAGATTCAAAAGAGGAGCGCTGGGTGGATAGTGAAAATAATGCCCTGATTCTAGTTGAAGAAAATGAATCCTGGAATATCTATTATGGGTTAAACCTTGATGCTACCTTTGATACCTATGAGGAAGCTGAGGCGTTTTTGCAAGAAGAAGGCTTTACAAGGAAGTAATTTGATTTAAGAAAAGCGCAAGCGCCCTGTTCAGCGGCGTATGGCCTGGAGCGCTCCAACTGAGATAAAGGAANNAGAGCGAAGGACACTAGCCGCTAGGGCGCTGGAGCTGGACAATTTTCAAGGTCGAAATTTATACTTTCTTATCTTTAAACAAAGGCGGTGCATTTGCACCGCCTTTTCTTTATTCACCTATTTTGTCGATCCATTCGTCTAGGCGGATAATGCTTTGTTTTGCACGTTCATATTCAATGGTTCTGTAATGGTGCATGCCGCCTTCTTCCTCATCCTTTTCGTCGGCCCATTTAACAATTTGTTGTAATGGTGTCCGAACGATATCGTTTGATGGTAGAAAGGAGTCAGTATGAAATAAAATGGCAAGTGCAATCGTCTTAGCTTTGATTGGATTTTCACCAAGACGAATCAGGAGCTTGTGAGCCCGCTCAGCCCCTTTAATTGGGTGAATGTCATTTTGTTTGTATAAGTCATAATCCCATTTTCCATTTTTATACCATGTATAATGCCCCATGTCATGGAGGAGCCCTGCTTTTGCAGCAATGTCAACATCCAGTTGATGCTCCTTCCCTAATTGAAAGGCATGGTAGGCTACAGCAATCGCATGGGCAAGACCAGAACGGTTCAAATATTTTTGGGCAATATGATGTTCAAATATATTCAATAAGGTAACGTCTCTCATGCGATCTCTCCTAACTTTTTCAAAATAATATATTTCATTTATTATATGATAACAAATGATACATGGCTATTTTTTTATATAAAAAAAACAGAAGGCATTCGAGGGCCCGCCGCTCTTTTAAACAAATGATATTAGCGTTTTGACTTTCTGTACCCTTCATCCTGCGCTTCTTTTTCTGAACAAAACCAAACGATGTTGTCGGTGGTGGAGTCGTAAAAACTACCGCCGGGTACATGATAGATATGAGAATTTGCATTCCCTTTGATCTTCCCTTTACAATCTAAGTTTGATTCTTGATCATCAATTGGGTTATTTTGATAGTTGTTCCCTGAAGATGCTTTTGAATTTGTACCTGTTTCTTCCGTTTTTTTGACATTTTCAGTATTATACCCATCCTCTTGAGCATAATTTTCAATCGACCAGATTCCTACACCTTTTTCTTGTGCTTTCTTTTGAATCGCATAAAATTCATCAACATATTGGGTGTTCGGAGCATAAATATAGGCCACACGAGCAAGGCCTTTTTCCAACAGCATTTCATTAAACATTTTTCCATTAACATAAATATAGGCAAGTAGGCGCCCATATTTATCACGTCCGTCTCCAATTCCAGGTTCAATTTCAACTTTAGTACCAACGGAGAGAATTTCCTTTGTATACTCGGAGGCTTCTGGTCCAAATGGCTGTACCCCTAAGCGGGGATGATGTGTCTCAGGTGTATCCACACAGAGCATTCTTACCTTTTCTATCTTCCCTTTAAGGTTAACATTAATAGTATCACCATCGACATTCTTGACGATAGTTGCGGGAAGTAATTTCTTATTACCGGTTTTCGATTGAGGTACTTCTGTTTGAGAGAGTGAAGGTGTCTTTGGATCGCTCGTTTCATTCGTATGAACTTCATTGTTTTTTACAACAGAGGAAGTTTTAGAGTCACTTTTCTGTATAGATGGTTCGCTACTAGAACACCCTGAGAGAATGATAGGAATAATTACGATAAACGATATTATTAATTGGAGAATTCTGTTGTTCATAGATAGTGCCCCTTTAAATTATTTACTTTATCTATTGTAACAAAATAAAAAGAGAGAAGTTAATGCTCCTCTCTCTTTGACCTAGTTACTTTTCTTCTGTTACTTTATCAACTTTTGGTCCTAGATATTCATAATCGTTAGGATTGATCGGTGTATATCCTTCTGGCTTATAGAACCGCAGCAGGTCTTTGTAAACTATTTCATCGGACATATTTAGCTCTGTATTAACTTTGCTATCTACATCCTTACATGTAGTACTATCTTCTAATAACTCACCTGTTAAAGAGGAGTAACATTTTTCATTAATTTGGATAGCCTCAGATGTTACAAAGTCACCGTTTCTGAATAATGCCCAATTACGGTGTTGTTTAGAAAGTAAATCTGAACCAAATTCCATATAATCTTTCGTATCAATACCTAATAAATGGAGCACTGTTGGACGAACATCGACTTCCCCGCCAACTTGGTGTTGAATTCCACCCTTTACACCAGGTACGTGAATAAATAATGGTACACGCTGTAATTTTGCATTGATTGCAGGTGTAATTTCGTCCACACCCATAACCTTCGCCATTGCATCATTATGGTTCTCAGATATTCCGTAATGGTCACCATACATGACAATTATTGTATTGTCATACATACCATTAGCTTTTAAATCATTAAAGAATTGCTCAAATGCCTGATCCATATAGTTTGCAGATTGGAAATATTGGTTTACAACCGTATCACCGTAATCCCCAGCAGGAAAATCAGTATCTTCCGGATCCATTTCAAATGGGAAATGATTAGACAGTGAAATGAACTTTGTATAGAACGGCTGCTTTAAGCTTTCAAGTAATGGAATAGATTCTTTAAAGAAAGGTTTATCTTTCATTCCATAGTTTTTTGTATTTTCATCTGACATGCTGTAGTATTCTGCATCAAAGAATTGATCGTATCCAAATGCTTTATAGATAACATTTCGATTCCAGAACGTCTTATAGTTCCCGTGTAACACAGCAGAACTATATCCCTGTCCTTTTAGAATAGAAGGCATAGCTTGATAAGTGTTCTGGGCTTTGTTAACAAAAACAGCACCTTGTGCCATTGGATATAATGAATTTTCCATTAGAAATTCGGCATCCGATGTTTTCCCTTGTCCTGTTTGATGATAGAAATTATCAAAATAGAAGGTATTATTGTCATGTGCTAATGAATTCAAAAATGGTGTTACTTCTTGTCCGTTAGGCATTTTATAATCAATCATAAAGCTTTGAAAAGATTCCATCGAAATATAAACTACGTTCATACCTTTTGCTTTACCAAAATATTTTGGATTTGGTGCAGCATAGTTTGCTTTACGATAGTTCTCAACATCTGTAATATCACTGCTATCCGCTAAAGCCCGCTGACTTGATGATTTTATATTTTGGATGACGTCATAAATGGTAAAGTTATACGCTCCAAGATATTTTACTAAATAATTTCGGTCAAAAGAACGTGAAAGTAACTGCGGACGATCCTTTTCTGCTAAACCTAAATTAAATAGAAAAGTAGTAATTGAAAATAATAGAACAATCTTAAAGGTCTTTCTGTTCGTTACCGTAACTTTTTTGAATACGGTTAATGCTAACGCGATTAAAATAAACATATCTGTAAAATAAAAAATGTCAAACGGAGACATTAATGAAAGTGCACTGTCGCCAAGTTGACCAGCATTTGTTTTGGTTTGCATTAGAACCGGAACCGTAATGAAATCATTAAAAAAGCGATAATAGGCAATATTTGCATACAATAAGAATGATAATAGAAAATTTGTTAATATCATAATCAATTTTGAATGCTTTTTAAAAAGCAGGGCAAATCCAAAGAAGAAAAGTGCTGAACTTAATGGATTTATTAAAAGCAAAAACTTCTGTAGGCTATTTTCAATACCTAAGTTAAATTCAATTTGATATGCAGCATAGGTTTTGATCCAAAATAATATAACGGCCGCTATAAAGAATGTAATATGACTATTGGTTAATGTTTTTGGTAGTCTAATTTTATTCATCTTTAAATTCTCCTCTCACTTACCAATTAAGCTTCGGTAAACGAACCTCAATCACTATATCACATTTCTTTAAAAAATAAAAACATAAATCTTGCTATTTTTATCTATACTTTTCTACAACATTCTACACTTTTCCCCGCCATCTCGGGCAAGCAAAATCATTACCTTCAACAGCTTGGGCATTTCTTAAAAATTGAGATATACCTTTTATTTTTATGTCCGTTCTCTTTGGGACATGACTGTTTTCAATCTTCAATAATATAAGACGAAATAAGTTTTATTTAGTTTCAAATTTTTTTCTTGTTAGATTTTCTATGCTTCCATAAATTATATCTTAGTCGGAACAATCCTTGAGTCATCATTTCTACATATCATAAACCCGAACGTATGAAGGAGCAATATGAATTTAGACTTATCTTTAACTGACGGTAAATAGAAAGATTACTTGAATGAACTCCTTAAACATTGGATAGCATATACACAGAGGAATGTAGAAAAATTTTAAAAGGAGAATACGATGCCCAGAATTAGGCCTGAATTTACAAAAAGCCCATATTTTGTTGATGAACCAGGAAATTGGCACTTAAAGCCTGGCGCTCCAAAAGATCTCCAAGTCGAGCTTGAAAATTATCTTAATAGCTTGGGTGATGATGACGAGCCAGGAACTATCAATGGTATACATATCAACTACCCTTAAGAATTTTTAATGCCAATTATATAATAGAAGAAAGCGGCTGCAAATGTATTTTATTGGAATGAAATGAAGATCTTTAAATGACTATTTTATAGGAGTGGATATAATGAATATTAACCGTGTAAAACAAATTTTGTCATCATCTGCAGATATAGAAGTAAAATATAATGGTACATCGGTTTGGATTGACCAATTAAATGAAGATGGACAGACAGCAACAGTACATTTACGAGGCCCATTAGAAGAACGTTCAGTTGTAGAAATCGGAGAACTTATCGAAGAATAATTTTTTCGACCATCTTTTCATTGAAAAGATGGTCTTTACTCATCCAAATTTTGTTAGTGGTTTAATATACTATCCTTGGCAAGTAATTGTATCGTCATGTCATCCATTGGTGGATTATGAAGGCCTGCTCTTACATCTCGATAATACCGCTGTAACGGATTTTTCAATGAAAGACTTTTTGCACCTACGATTCGCATTGCTAAATCAACAACTTCGATTGCGTTATTGGTAACGGTTAATTTTGCTGCACCTAAAGCAGCCCCCATTTTTTCCCTAGCTTGATCGTTTGAATAATCCCACTGTTTTGCAACCCCATATAAGAAATACTCGGACTGCATTAATTTCAACTCAATCTCTCCAAGTTTTTGCTGAACATTTGGTAAATCGATAATTGGTCCGACAATACTATTCGGAGAATATTCTTTAGCAAATTGAATAGCATATCTTTGGGCCGCTTTTGCTATGCCCAGATAACATGCTGGAATATGAAGTAGCCATCCATTCGCTCTTTTTCCGTTCGAACTAAACTTTTCCACAAGATATTCATCATCTACCAAACAATTATCCAAAATTAAGTCATGACTCCCTGTTCCTCTTAACGCGATACTGTCCCAAGTTTCCTCAATAACCACTCCTTTTGTAGATCGTGGAATTAGAAAATTGGCTACTTCATTGGTCTCTTTGATTGTTGCACTAACTATAAAGTAATCTAGGACGGGTGACATGGTAGTAAATGTTTTTCTCCCTTTAATAACCCAGCCATTCTGACTTTTTTCTGCAGTAGTTTCCGGTCTGCCGCCTCGTGTAGGACTACCAGTCTTTGGTTCACTTTGAGCACTATTTATTAATGCTCCATTTTTCACTTGTTTACATAGATACTTAAAGATCGACTCATCCCAAGAGCTTTTTTCATTTAGATTCATAATAATTCCCATATGCCATCCAATCGAAAGTGCTGTTGCCCCGTCACCTTCCGCAATCGTTTCTTGTAGTCGAATAAGTTCATAAAGTGAGATATCCTCTCCACCATGCCTTGAGGGAACAGTTAATGCCGTATAACCTGTATTTTTCAGATCCTGAATATTTGCAAACGGGAAATTACCTTCTATATCTATCTGAGGTGCTCGTAATAGGAATTGTTTTGAAAGTAGTCTCATTAACTCTATTCGTTCTTCCAATGTATCTTTTTCTTGAAAGTTCATCTCTCATCTCTCCTATCCCATTAACAAAAAATCATTCAAACCCCTAGTCTATATACCAGGGGTTTGTTTCTTATTCTAAATTAGCGAATTTTTCCAAATCGCGGTTTTCACCGATTACTACTAGAACATCACCGTAATTAATTTTTTCATCAGGAGATGGTGAAATGTTAATTTCATCTTCATGCCGAATCGCGATGACGCTCAAATTAAACTTTGCCCTTAAATCTAGCTCCCTTAAGGTTTTTTCCATCATCCTATCGGGGATTTTTACTTCCTCTACACTATAATCCTTCGATATCTCAATAAAATTTAACACATTAGGTGATAACAGCTGATGGGCGACTCGAATTCCCATATCTCGCTCAGGAAAGACGACCCAGTCTGCCCCAACCTTTTTTAATACTTGACCATGTAGTTTATTTAATGCTTTGGCAATCACCTTTTTTACACCAAGTTCCTTCAATAATAAAACAGATAGAATACTTGCCTGAATATCGTTTCCGATTGCTACAATAACTGTATCAAAATTACGGATCCCAATCGATTTTAATGCCTCAGCTTCGGTTGAATCGGCAATCACGGAATGAGTAACGAATGGATGGGATTCTTCAACTCGTTCCTCATTCACATCCACTCCAAGCACTTCCTGCCCAGATTCATATAACTTATTGGCAATACTTAGTCCAAACCTACCTAATCCAATCACTGCATATTGATTAGCCACTGTCTCCTTGTACCTCCTTGGTGTTAAAAACTACCCAATCGTGATTTTTCCCTTCGGATACCGGAATGCATCAGGTTTTCTGCGTATTGTCACCGCATAAGCAATAGTTAATGGTCCTACCCTGCCAGCAAACATAGTAAAAATTATTAATGCCTTGCCAAGTGATGATAATTCTGGTGTCAATCCCATCGATAGCCCGACAGTTGCAAAGGCAGAAGTTACCTCAAATACTATTGTTAACAAATCTTGTCCGTGTTCTGAAATGGTTAGAATAAGTGTCATTATCATGACGAGAAATAACCCACTAAATGTGACGGTTAATGCTTTATAAATCGTTTCATATTCAATCCGCTGACGGTAAAAAATAACATCCTCTTTCCCGCGAATTTGTGACCAAACAGCTCCAATGAGCGTTGTAAAAGTGGTGGTTTTGATCCCCCCGCCTGTCGACCCAGGCGATGCACCAACAAACATGAGTAACACAATTAATAATAAAGATGTTTGAGTTAGATCACCAATATTTAATGTGTTAGCCCCCGCTGTTCTTGCCGTAACAGATTGGAATAATGACCCTAGGATTTTCCCTGAAAACGACAATGGTTTTAGCGTTAAACCATTGGAATATTCAAGCAGGAATATACCAGCTGTACCTACTACTATTAAAACGCTGCTCGTCATTAAGACAATCTTTGTATGTAATGATAGCCGTTTTAAAACACGATATTCAAAAAGTTCGTTCATAACGATAAAGCCGATCCCACCTAAGATAATTAATGCACTAACGGTCAACGTAACTGTTGGATCGTTCACATAACTCGTTAAACTATGAAACTCCCCCATTAAGTCAAATCCCGCATTGTTAAAGTTGGAAATTGAATGGAAAATTCCATAATAAATCGCTTTTCCTATCGGCATGTCAAAGGAAAAACGGAAAGATAAAAGCACAGCACCAATTATCTCAATCACCGCTGTAAAAATTAAAATTCGTCTTACTAGCCGTACAATCCCCTCCATTGATAAATTATTTAATGATTCTTGAAGTAGAAGCCTTTCTTTTAAAGATATTTTCTTCCCTAATAGGAAGGCAAAAAACGTTGCAAACGTCATAAATCCAAGTCCACCGACTTGAATCATACATAAAATAACCACTTGACCGAATATTGTAAATGTGGTCCCGGTATCTACGACAACTAAACCTGTTACGCATGTTGCAGAGGTTGCAGTGAACAGGGCGTTTAAAAAAGACAAACCTTGCCCATTTGTAGTCGAAACCGGCATGGTTAGTAGAAATGTTCCTAGTAATATGATCAAACCAAAACCTAGAACAAGAATCTTAGGAGGATCTAGAATTATTTTTTTGCGCAACATAGTTTTCTCCCTTACCACTTTGATGTTATTTTTAACAATCAATTAATAATCATGTGTTATCTATGATCTTAATTTTTTTCTCCTTGTTCATGCCTCTATTTTAAATATTCGTAAATCTATAATACAGGAAAAATATACAACTACGAACAAAGCATGTAAATTAAAGATGTGAATTGGTACACCTTAGAAAAATTTTTACCATGAGTGTGTCAAATGTGTGTCATAACTCACTGTTGATTGACTAAGTGTTGTTCTATAATACAAGAAGTAAAATTATCCATGTTCATAAACACTCTTTCTTAATATATAACGACTTTTTGAGGAAATAATAAAATAGCATGGGAATTGATGGGGGATTGTAATGAAACAAGGATCAAAACAACTATTTATACAAACTGGAAGTCTGGTAGCAGGTTTTATGGTTTGGGTACTGATATCATCACTAATGCCGTTTATTAAAGTAGATATCCAACTTTCTTCATCTCAAATTGCCTGGGCTACGGCGGTCCCTGTTATCCTCGGTTCACTGCTTCGAGTTCCGATAGGGTACTGGACCAATCGCTATGGCGCTCGAATTTTATTTACAATCAGCTTTATTATACTGCTCATACCAATTGCATTGTTAAGCTATGCTAATTCCTTATTAACTTTAATCTTAGGAGGATTTTTACTAGGGATTGGCGGTGCTGTCTTTTCCGTCGGTGTTACCTCCCTTCCCAAGTATTATGAAAAAACAAAGCATGGGTTTATTAACGGAATTTACGGAGCAGGAAATATTGGTACGGCTATTACATCCTTTTCCGCACCCGTACTTGCTACCGCCTATGGATGGAGAAACACCATTAAAATCTTCATGATTATTGTATTAATCTTTGCGCTTTTAAATTTTATATTTGGGGACAAAAAGGAACGAAAAGTTCACATTTCCTTACTTGAACAAATCAAAGAGGTATATAAAAATCCAAAACTTTGGTTTCTAAGTTTATTTTATTTTATCACGTTTGGTTCCTTCGTTGCTTTCACCATTTACTTACCATCGTTTTAGCAAATCACTTTGAATTAGATAAAGTCGATGCAGGACTTCGGACAGATTGCTTTGGCAACCTTTTTTCGACCCATAGGTGGATGGTTAGGCGATAAAGTTAATCCTTTTCTTATTTTAATGGCTGTGTTCTTTAGCCTAACTTTTGCAGGATTTCTTTTGTCATTTACTCCATCACTGCCGATTTATTCCTTTGGTTGCTTATTAGTTGCTTTCTTTGCGGGACTTGGAAATGGCGCTATCTTTAAACTAGTCCCTTTATATTTTTCCAATCAAGCGGGTATTGTGAATGGAATTGTTTCTGCCATGGGAGGACTGGGTGGTTTTTTCCCGCCAATCATTCTCACGATTCTCTTTGGTTGGACTGGTCATTATGCGATTGGGTTTATGTCCCTATCTGAATTTTCTTTAGCAAGTCTGGTTATCGTAGTATGGCTATATTATCAAGATAAGTTGGATATTTCTGCCAAGATTGTAAACCATGCCTTAGATGGTATTTGTGTAACCGATGTTAATGGAATTATTCAAAGTGTTAATCCCGCATTCACAAAAATCACCGGTTATAGTCAAGCAGAGGTAATTGGTAAAACCCCAAGCGTTCTTCAATCCGGTGAACATGACAACGAGTTTTACAAAAAAATGTGGTTCAGTTTAAAAACCAACGGGGTTTGGGAAGGTTATATTTGGAACAAACGCAAAAACAATGAAATTTACAGAGAATGGCTAACTATTACAGCCATTAAAGATGACGTAGGTGAAACAAAAAACTTTGTAGGGATGTTCTATGAAGATAACGAAAAATCCTAAAAAAGGCAGAACAAAAGGAGATCTTCCACATGGAAGATCTCTTTTTTTCGTTCACCAGTTATAAATTATTACAACTTTTTGTCAACTTCCTTAAGTTCACAGTTCGTTCACTGTTTTTGTGACGTACGTCACAAAATTACATTTGCAATTGTTTTATAGTGATTACAACAAGAAACACCATACCAGTAAATTATTAATTGAAAAAAATAAGGGGGAAAATATCATGGCCCGAATTAATTATTGGAATCCTGAGGACGAAAAATTTTGGAACGCTGAAGGAAAAAAACATGCAAGACGAAATCTGTGGATATCAGTACCATCATTGATGATTGCTTTTATCGTTTGGCAGATTTGGTCAGTCGTTGCCGTTAGACTTAACGACATCGGTTTCCATTTCACTGAAGAACAATTATTTACACTTGCAGCAGTTCCTGGTCTAGTTGGTGCGACACTTCGCTTTGTTTATACATTTGCTGTCGGTTCCATTGGCGGAAAAAACTGGACAGTAATTTCAACAGCAATCTTAGCAATTCCAGCGATTGGTATTGGCTTTGCAGTCCAAAATCCGGAAACACCATTTTCTATCATGTTATTGCTTGCAGCTCTTTGCGGACTAGGCGGCGGTAATTTCTCATCTTCGTCAGCAAATATTAGCTTCTTCTTTCCGAAAAAGGAAAAAGGGACAGCACTTGGTATTAATGGTGGTTTAGGAAACATGGGTGTATCTGTCGTTCAATTCGTTACACCATTAATTGTTACCTCAGGAACGTTTGCATTAGTTGGCGGTAAACAAGTTTTGGCAAATGGTCAGGAGGTTTGGTTACAGAACGCAGCATTTATTTGGGTGATTCCTATTGTCATCTTGACAGTTTTAGCAATGTTTAAGATGGATAATGTACCAGGTGCAAAGCAATCAGTTGCGGAACAATTTGTGATTGTAAAACGGAAACACACTTGGATTATGACAGCTCTTTATGTAGCAACATTTGGTTCATTCATTGGTTATTCAGCGGCATTTCCGCTTTTATTAAGATCACAATTCCCTGAGCATATATCACTTGCCTTTCTTGGTGCATTAGTTGCCGCTGCGGCACGACCTGTTGGTGGTTGGATGGGAGACAAACTTGGGGGTGCAAAGGTAACTGCCTATGTTTTAGTCATCATGGGAATTGGCGCTGCAGGAGTTATTTATTTCCTAAATGGAAAACAATTTGCTGGATTCTTATTATCCTTCTTAATTCTGTTCGTTGCATCTGGTATTGGTTCAGGCTCGACTTTCCAAATGATTCCGAACCTTTTTATTCCTAAAGAAGCAGCACCTGTAATTGGGTTTTCAGCGGCATTTGCAGCCTACGGATCATTCTTTATTCCAAAGCTTTTCGGATGGTCAGTTAAGGCGACAGGCACTCCT
This sequence comes from Bacillus sp. AFS031507, assembly GCF_002584635.1. Taxonomy (NCBI): domain Bacteria; kingdom Bacillati; phylum Bacillota; class Bacilli; order Caryophanales; family Bacillaceae; genus Bacillus; species Bacillus sp. AFS031507. Next base: position 440,213 of record NZ_NUOW01000003.1, on the reverse strand, counting down.
GTTACAGCTTTTTACTTCTTTATTGCTTTTTATGTAGTGGCATTTGGACTCAACTGGTATTTCTATCAAAGAAAAGCTACAGCAGCTAAATCATTTACACAACAAGTCGGATAAATCCGGCTTGTTTTTTTATGTAAAAGGCTGTGTTAAACTTGGCTGTTGATTTCCGTCCAGGCGGTTCGGGGAGCCTCCTCGGCGCTAAGCGCCTGTGGGGTCGCCCCTTCCTCTCCAATCAACTTGGCTTTAAAAATCAACCTTTAACACAGCCTTTTGAAAAATAAAAAAACGCAGTCATTAAACTGCGTCTTTAAATAAATTCTCTATATCCTCGATATTGCAACAGCACAAGCCTTATATTCGGCTGTTCCTGAAATAGGATCAAACTCATTTAAGGTTAAGACATTGGTCGGTGTTTCACTCCAGTGGAAGCTCATAAAAACGAGCCCTGGGACTACTTGTTCGGTAATCTTCGCCTTTACCTGTAGTTCTCCTCTTCTCGAGCGAACCTTTACCACTTCACCATCTGTTATACCTAAAGCTGCAGCATCGTTTGGATGAATATCAACTGTTTCTTCTGTTTGTTTTAATTTAACTCCAGCGGCATAATGACGCGTCTGAGAATGTGTATTGTAAGATTCATAACGTCTTCCTGTTGTTAGTGTAAATGGATATTCAGCATCAGGGAGTTCCAATGGTGCAGTATAATCTACCGGTACAAATGATGACTTTATTGATGTCGACTCCATTTGGTGGAACCTCTCGTGCAAGATAAGTGTTCCTGGATGGTTTTCATCTGGGCAAGGATAATGAATACCATACTCTTTTTCAAGTCTTTCATACGATATGCCCCCGTACATCTCCCAAGCTAGTTTTCTAACTTCATCCCAGATTTCTTCACTGTTGTTATAGTGAATTGGATAGCCCATAATCGTAGAAAGGTCACATAGGATTTCCCAGTCTTCTTTCACATTTGGGTGTGGTTCTACCGCTTTGCGAACTCTTTGAACTCTCCGGTCGGTGTTGGTATATGTTCCATCCACCTCACCCCATGAACGTGCTGGTAAAACAACATCAGCCATTCTTGCTGTTTCCGTTAAGAAAATATCTTGAACAATTAATAAATCAAGCTTTTCAAACAATGTTTGTGTATGATTCATATGAACATCAGCAAGGAGCGGGTTTTCACCAATGACATAAAGTGCCTTTAATTCACCCGACTCGATCCGATCAAAAGTTCTCGTTTGTGTGTCACCCACTCTTGGGTTTAGTTCAACATTCCATTCCTTTTCAAACCGCGCCCGGGAATCACGATTTACTACGCTCATACCACCTGTTAATTGGTTTGGCAAACAGCCCATATCACCTGCACCTTGAACATTATTCTGACCTCGAAGCGGCATGACACCAGAGCCTGGTTTACCGATATTCCCAGTTAATAATGCAAGATTTGCTATATCAAATACATTATTTACACCACAGTGATGCTCCGTAATCCCGAGCGTGTACGCAATCATCGAACCGTTTGAAGTGGCGTACTCTCTTGCAGTTGCAGCAATGTCTTCTGCATTTAAACCGGTAATCGATGCAGCGTATTCCAGCGTAAAAGGCTCGACTTGCTTTTCTAACTTCTCGAAATCAAGCGTAACCTGTTGGACAAACTCCGGACTGTATAAACCTTCTTTTAAGATGACTCTAATGAAAGCATTGATAAGAGCAATATCTGAGCCCACATTTAATTGCAAATGGCGATGGGAAGATTTTACCATATCTATTTTCCTTGGATCTATGACAATTATTTTCAAACCAGATTTTGCAGCTTTTTTCATACGATTTGCAATAATGGGGTGTGCTTCTGTTGTATTTGAACCCATCAAAAGTAACACTTCTGCTCGATCAATATCATCTAGTGTATTAGTCGGTGAACCGCTTCCAAAAACAGTTGCCAGACCGGCAACGCTAGAGGCGTGTCAAGTACGGTTACAGCCATCAATATTGTTACTATTAATGACCGCCCTCATAAATTTTTGAGTTACAAAATTGGATTCGTTTGTATTTCTCGCGCAAGCGAACATGGATATCGAGTCTGGACCCCACGTAGTTTTTATGTTGGATAATTGACTAGCAATGAATTGATATGCTTCATCCCAAGTGGTTTCAACTAGCTTTCCTGCTTTACGGATTAGTGGAGATGTTAATCTATTTTTTGCATGTACGTATTCATAGGCAAATGCGCCTTTTACACATGTTTGCCCTTTGTTCACTGGTGCTTCTTTGTCACCGCGGATTTTCATGATTTTGTTGTCTTGTACTTCAAGGACTAAGCCACATCCAGTACCACAATAACCGCAGATCGTTTTAACAAAATTTGCTTCTCCCACCATTTTCACTCCCCTATAAAAACATTAATACCTCTATTACCATATTAATCTATTTAGTAAGATTGTGGATTTCTTTTTCAAAGAATATTTGTCTTTTTCTTGAATGAAAATTTTGGATAAAAAAAAAACGAGAGATTAGATCCCCCCGCTTTCAGGCAATTTTTGCCGGTAATAAGATATTAAAAGTTGTTCCTTTATTAGGTTCACTTTCCACAAAAACCTTACCATTATGGCTTTCAATAATTTTGAAACTAACCATTAAGCCTAAGCCGTTACCATTCTTCTTGGTTGTGTAAAAAGGTTCTCCTAGTTTCTTTAATTTTTCTTTGGATATTCCTACTCCTGTGTCTTGAATAGAAATTTGGACATTATTATCATGTATGATTGTTTTAACATGTAATTCGCCACCATTAGGCATAGCTTCAATTCCGTTTTTAATGAAATTCAGAAATACCTGCTTTAAGCGATTCTCATCACATTCAATTTGAATAATTTCATGGTTACAATCAAAGGTCAAAAGAACATTTTTCTTTCTCGCTTCGAATTCAAGCAAGGAGACAACATTCTTAATAACAGGAACAACATTTTTTTCTTCCAATTCCACTGCCTTTGGTTTTGCCAATACCATAAAGTCCTCAACAATCGTATTAACCCGTTCAATTTCATCTAGAATGATACTCAAAAACTCCATTCGCTCCGGATCTTTTTCGTCTAACTGCAAGAATTCCGCGTACCCTTTCATCGAGGTTAGTGGATTCCGGATTTCATGAGCAACACCTGCAGCCAATTGTCCAACAGCCGCGAGCTTATCCTGGCGATGGAGGACCTCTTCTGTTTTCTTCCGCTCTGTTATATCATTGCGAATTGCAAGGTATTGGTATGGCTTTCCTTGACCATTAATAAATGGAACAATGGTTGTGTCCACCCAATAATAAGTTCCATCTTTAGCTTTATTTCTGATTTCTCCCTTCCAGACATTTCCAGAACCAATAGTTTTCCAAAGATTTTTGAAAAAGTCCTTTGAGTGGTAACCAGAATTTAGAATATTGTGGTCTTTCCCAAGGAGTTCTTCTCGATTATATTTAGATATCTCACAGAACTTGTCATTTACACTGGTGATGATTCCTTTTGCATCTGTAAATGCGACAATTGATGATTGATCAAGCGCAAATTTTATATCAATATTCTCTTTAATTGTTTCCTTAAGATGCTCTTCCGCCTTTTTGCGGTCAGAAATATCTGAACGTATTGCAATATATTGCACAGGTTTACCTTTTTTATTCAAAAAAGGAACAATGGTAGTATCAACCCAATAAAACGTCCCATCCTTTGCTTTATTACGAATTTCCCCGCGCCATATTTGTCCAGCTTGTATCGTACGCCATAGGTCTTTGAAAAACTCTTTAGAATGATAGCCAGAATTTATTATTCTATGGTTCTGACCGATAATCTCTTCCTTCTTATACTTAGAAATTTCTTCAAATTTATCATTTACAAAAATGATTGTTCCTACTGGGTTTGTAATCGCAACAATGGTTGAAGCATCCAGTGCAGCTTTGATGTCTTTTAAGTTTGTATCGGTTGCCACTAATTGTTTACTAATTAATGTACTCGATAAGATTAGTCCACCGATAATTAAAATAGACACGAATAATACCAAATAAATAATAAAGGAACTATCAGAACTAGATCCCCCAAGAACCTTTGTTGTCGTAAATGAAGCTCTCATTAAAAGAAAATGACCTTCGATAATTGCTAATGACATAATGATTGCACTAATTGGTTTTAACCAAACCTGATTACTTTGGGTATAACTTTTTGAAGAAAAAAGAATCCATAAAGAAAATAAAAAGGAACCAAAGATTAAAAGTCCTGAAAAAACAAGCAAGAGGAAATTAAATTTAATATTTACATTCATTGCATATAATCCGATTACCTGTATGGCAATTACTGCAAAGGTTAGAAATAAACTGCCCACGATTAGATGATAATATTTAATTTGTTTTCCATAAAATGAAAGGAAAGCCATTCCTGTAAAAGCAATCCCAATAACCATTGAAAGAATCGTAAGTGGAATTTGATAACTTGCGAACCGATTTGTATCTTCTGAAATGAGTCCGATAAAGTTCATGATCCAAATCCCGATTCCCATAGATAATGTTCCACCCAAAAACAGGAGCCTCTTATTTTTTTCAGACGACTTAATTAAGGTAAACATATCTAATGCTGTATATGATGCCATGATGGTTAATCCAATGGCAATAATAATGAAATAAGGTTGAAAAGTCCCGATCATTGCAATCATTTACCAGCATCTCCCCAGTTTCTATATTGCTTTTCTACTATGATTGTAATGTAAATCGTAATGTTATGGAAGGAATAAATATCGAAGATTGTTATTTCCCTTTATTCTAACCGATAAATAACCGTTCATTTAAAACAAGAAAAAAGGAATAAATTAATTCTTATGATAAAAGACTTATTTTTAAAAAAAGGGCTGATTTTTTTAAAAAAAGTCTACACATTTTAATTTTTTTCGGCTATACTGTACTATAACAAGAGCAATTAAAATAAACTGTATTAATAAAGGGGGATTTTTATTATGTTAATGAGTCCTGTTGAGTTTTTTCGTACTTTGCAAAAAAAGGAATGTTCAGAGTGTGGTCAGCACATGGAGGAACAAGCAGAAAGTTACTTTATGGAATGTGACCGCTGTTTAGCTAAAAAAGAGGAATAGTTCAAAAAAAACTCTCCATTTTTGGAGAGTTTTTTTTGATATTAATCATTTATGGTATCTACTGTATTCAATTTATTTCCGTTTTGGAGAGAATTAGGAAGGCATAATCCCTTTTAGGGAAGCAAACCCTTAAGATAAGGAGTTGAATTGAATGTTTAAAAAGGATAATTCTCGAACTGAACGAACAAGTGACCCTCTAAAAGAAACTTTTGCTGGTCGTACGAAAACTGTTTCAGGTGATTCAGTGGATGAACTTAGAAATCTTGAAGAAGCCAACACTTTAATTAGCGGAGATGAGATTCAACAGCAAAATGAAAATCTATAGGAAGGCGGTTAAATTATATGGGAATGATTGAAATAGCTAATGCTAAACCGGGTGATGAAGTTTATATTATTTATCGGAATCCTACTTTTCTAACTGCCGCAAATATTAAAGCCGCCGAAATTGTCCAACATCCAAATAACCCTGATAACTTAGCGTTATATCTTAATGAGAAATTTCTTGACCTTGAAGAGGATGATGCACTTTTTAGCAGCTCTGATGCAGCAAAAAAGGCATATGATACACATTTTTTTGATTTTGGGGAATAAGAAAAGACTGTCATTTATCTATGACAGTCTTTACAAATATATAATTTCTTAAATTTGCGGAAGTTCTCTCATCTCCTGTAGCATTTCATTGCCACACATTGGGCAGAGTAAGTCCTCTGCCACAAAATCTTTCCTCATCCAACCTATACACGCTTCATCTATACAAGAATAGATTTCAGTATCAACCAAGATTGTTTCAATTTCTTCTTCTTTAGCTCTTTTACCGTAAAAAATGGGAACCGCCTCCTTTTTTATTAGTATGCACAAAAAAGCGGCTTTTCATTTCCATAAAATCCATAGGAGTTGGAAAAATAATGTTTACAAATAAAAACCAATACACAATCGTTGGAACGGATATCCAAGAAGTTAAGAGGTTAAATAGCCAATCTGGCTTAAGTTATAATGAAGTCAAGAAGTTACTTGCTGGCATGTACCTTGATAATAAAAAAGAAAAGTAGAGATTTTTTCTATTTAAATTATGAAAAAACTAAAGCCTTCCTATTAAATGGAAGGCTTTAGTTTTTCTATAGGAAATAAGGAATTAGATATGGTACGATAAACGAAATTAATAAGGCGGCAATTCCCATTGCTGCTCCAGCAACAGCTCCCTGGATTTCTCCCTCCTTGACTGCTTCAGCTGTGCCAATTCCATGTGCTATGGTCCCGATTGATAAGCCTCGAGCAAAAGGATGATGAATTTTAAATATAGTCAGAAGCTTTGGACCAAACATAGCTCCAATCATTCCAGTAAGAATAACAAAAGCAACAATGAGTGATACATTAGCTTTAATTATTTTCCCAATTTCTGTTGCAACTGGGACCGTAACTGACTTTATCGTTAACGAAAGAAGTAGCATTTTAGAGAAATAGAAGCTTTTAGCAATAACTAGGGCAGTGGTAATCGTTGTAAATGTCCCAATTAAAAGTCCAACGCAAGCAGCAACCCTATACTTTGCAATCAAATTCCGATTCTTGTAGATTGGCACTGCTAAGGCCACTGTTGCTGGACCGAGCAGGTAAGTCATAATTTTTTTAGCAGGAATATATTCACGATAAGTAATATGTGATCCTACTAATAGGATAATAATGATGAATGTACTTAAAAATACTGGGCTTGTTAAAGGGGAGGAATACTTTTGGCCAAACCAACGAGATAGTTTATAGACAGCAATTGTTAGGAAAATACTATAAACTGTGATCATGATAATTCACTTTCACCTTTTCTTTTTTCATAATCACTGATTGGGTGGCTTTACCTGCCGATAAAAGTCCAATAAAAGTACTTGTTACAAGGACAAATAAGATAATGACGCCCTTATGTATGAAGATGGGCCCCAATGTCATTAATCCTACGGCAATAGGAATGAAAAAAAAGCTTAAATGTTTTAATAACCATGTGGCCGCTACGTCTATTTGTTCGACTTTTATTACACCTTTCCAGAGTAAAACTAAAAGGAGTAGTATACCGATAACATTTCCTGGAATTTGCAAATGAAGAATTCGTGCAATTTGATTTCCAATCTGATAAATCACAATTAATATCAATATTTGACTAGAAAATGTCAGCACTTTTTTCACTAAATCCCCCTCCTTTTCTCTGAAATAAAAAAGTACAATCAGCAATATTCTAAATTTTTAAAAAAATATAATCAATAATACTACAGTATAAAGGAATCACTTTAAATTTGCATTAACTTTTGTTCACAAAATATCCATATCTTTTTTCGAATAACTTCTTTATCTTAATGGTAGGAGGGATACATATGAAAAAGATCTATTTAATATGCAGTCTTACTGTGTTTATTGGGATTGCAGCAGGAATTTCTTTCTTTCTCATTCGCGATGCAAATGCAAAAATACCTGCAGTAGTTACCTTGATAGACCAAAACGGTGATTCATATAATTTTGGTAAGGATCATACCAAATTAAAACTTGTTGAATTCATCTACACTCATTGTCCTGATATTTGTCCAACAACCACCGAAAAAATGATTGACCTGAAAAAAGATTTTGAAAAGATTGGCGTTTTTGGTAAGGATATTGAATTTTTAACAATTACCATCGATCCATATCGAGATACTCCCGAGATATTAACTAGTTATATGCAGGGGTTTGAGATAGAGAATAACAAACAATGGTTATTCTTAACAGGAGACAAGCAAAACATAAAAAGGGACCGCCAAGAAATGAAAAAGGTTGCGGATGCGATGCAATTTCAATTTAAAGATCCTGGCAATGGTCAATTCATCCATTCAACCTTTACCTTCCTGGTTGATGAAAACAATAAATTCATCGACAAGTTTCCAATGGGAAAAGACTTTAATAAAAAAGAAGTTTATGACACAGTAATGGATAAATTAGACTAAACAAAAAAGCGATTAGTCCACTTGGGATTTATCGCTTTTTATTACTTTTTTCTTTAATTCACGGATGAAGGGTATTTTTTTATTTGCTGTAAAGACAATAGGTAATTAGACTTTGGTTTTGTTAAACTCGCTTTTATACCGGCCTTTTTTAACTTGTTAACGAGTTCAGTCAGTTGATTCTTCGCCATATTTCTCACACCTTCTTTTACTTGCTTCATATCCCAATTCTACATCAAAAATATGAATAAAGTGTGAAATTGGAGAAATTTTTTTAGAAAATTTTTCTTTTAAAAAGAACTTCATCTGAAAGAATTCGCTCTTCTACTATTTTAATGGTATAATCAGTAGATATTTTGTTCTTGGAGGATGTTTTAAATATGATTACTGTAAGTAACGTAGGTTTAAGATATGGAGACCGGAAATTATTCGAAGATGTAAACATTAAATTTAATCCTGGTAACTGCTACGGACTAATTGGTGCAAATGGTGCCGGAAAATCAACCTTTTTAAAAATTCTATCTGGTGAAATTGAAGCACAAACAGGAACTGTTCAGCTCGGACCTAACGAACGGATGGCTGTGTTAAAGCAGAACCATTTTGAATATGAAGAATACGAAGTATTAAAGACTGTCATTATGGGTCATACGAGACTTTACCAAGTTATGCAGGAAAAAGACGCTATCTATATGAAGGAAAACTTCACGGATGAAGACGGTATGAAGGCTGCTGAGCTTGAGGGTGAATTTGCCGAATTAAACGGTTGGGAAGCAGAACCAGAAGCAGCTATTCTTCTAAAAGGACTTGGCATTGGTGAGGACCTTCATTATAAGAAAATGGCTGAAATAACTGGGTCAGAAAAAGTGAAAGTGCTGCTTGCACAAGCTTTGTTTGGCAGACCAGACGTTTTACTTCTCGATGAGCCTACAAACCACTTGGACATCAAAGCCATTCAATGGTTGGAAGACTTCTTAATTAACTTTGAAAACACTGTTATTGTTGTTTCCCATGACCGTCATTTCCTTAATAAGGTTTGTACTCATATCGCCGACTTAGATTTTGGGAAAATTCAAGTTTATGTTGGTAACTATGATTTCTGGTATGAATCAAGTCAATTAGCTACAAGATTAACTTCAGACGCTAATAAAAAGAAGGAAGAAAAAATCAAGGAATTACAAGCCTTTATTGCACGCTTTAGTGCCAATGCCTCGAAATCTAAACAAGCTACTTCTCGTAAGAAGCTACTGGATAAAATTACGCTTGATGACATTAGACCTTCATCTCGCCGGTATCCTTTTGTTGGCTTTACGCCAGACCGAGAAATTGGGAATGATTTGTTACGCGTTGAAGGATTAACAAAAACCATTGATGGTGTAAAGGTTCTTGATAACGTTAATTTTATTGTCAATAAGGGTGATAAAATTGCTCTTGTTGGAACAAATGAAGCTGCTAAGACGGTACTGTTTAAAATTCTAATGGGCGAAATGGAAGCAGATAGTGGTACCTTTAAATGGGGAATTACTACTTCTCAAGCGTATTTCCCGAAGGATAACTCCGAGTATTTTGAAAACAGTGACTTAAACCTAGTGGATTGGCTTCGTCAATTCTCACCTAAAGATGACAGCGAGAGCTTTTTACGTGGATTTTTAGGAAGAATGCTTTTCTCTGGTGAAGAAGTTCTGAAAAAAGCAAGTGTCCTTTCCGGGGGAGAAAAAGTTCGCTGTATGCTTTCTAAAATGATGTTAAATGGTGCGAATGTTCTCCTTCTTGATGAACCAACTAACCATTTAGACTTAGAATCGATTACGGCTCTTAATAATGGTCTTATTAACTTTAAGGGCTCGTTGCTTTTTGCGTCCCATGACCATCAATTTATCCAAACAATCGCCAATCGAATTTTCGAATTAACACCAAAAGGCTTAGTAGATAAGCAAATGAGCTATGATGAATACCTTGAAAATGATGAGATTCAGAAGCAAGTTGCACAGATGTACCAATAAATAATTAGACGGCACCCACGGTTTGTAACGTGGGTGCCTGCTTGTTTAGCTTTTTTTCTGTTTTCTGCTTGATGATGGTTCAGTCCGTGAACCTGTTTCGGTTGTAGTTGTTCCCTGACCTTCTACTTGCGGGGAAGTCAACCCGATTGTCGATGGATCCTTTTTACGTTTTCCCATTTTTGTACACCTCCCCTATTAGTTTTTGGATGATTATAGCTACTTATTCCGAATAATTACGGTAAAGTTAGGCAAGATAATTTAGAGGAGGAGGTGTTTTGTATGGCAAAAATTGGTGTGGAACAATCTCTTGCACAAGTTCAACAGGCTTTACGTGAAAAAGGACATGATGTGATCGAATTAAAGCAAGAGTCGGATGCTCAGAATTGTGATTGCTGTGTGGTTACAGGACTAGATTCTAATGTAATGGGTATGCAGGATACCTTTACAAAAGGATCAGTTATAGACGCAAACGGCCTGTCTGCTGATGAAGTATGTCAACAAGTCGAAAGTAGACTACAATAATCAGGTTATTTTTCAAAGACTAAAGGATTTACTTTAGTCTTTTTTTTGTTTCTAATCTTTTATGATTAAATCAATTTGCTATAATGATTTATGAATGAAGATGTTTGAAAGGACGAATTACCTATGTGGAGACGAAAAGTGTTGATGCTGGCATCGTCTATATGACAGATCTAAAAGGATCTGATAAAGTATAGGTTATTACTGTCGCTGAGGAACATTCTCACGAACCAATTATTTATTCTGCAGGTATTATAAAGTCATCTGTTAACAAGAAAGAGGTTTCTCTATTTTATGATTATTTACAAAATCCTACGGCACGAGCGATATTTAAAAAATATGGTTTTAAAGTATTGGATTGATCTTTTTGATGCAAAGTGAATTCTGGTCCCCCATTATTTTATCGCTAAAGGTTGCGTCTATTTCTGTTACCTTAGTGTTTGTGTTTGGAATCTTATTAGCTAGATTACTATCCAAAGGACTCTTTAGGGGAAAAATGCTCATTGAAATTTTTCTGTTGCTTCCAATCGTATTGCCCCCTACAGTGATCGGATTTTTACTGATATTCTTTTTTGGTGGGAATAGTCCGGTTGGATCAATAATAAATAAACTATTTGATAGTTCCATTATTTTTACACCTTTTGCTGCAGTGATTGCTTCAACCATTGTTGCTTTTCCCTTAATGTACCAAACGGTAAAGATTGGTTTTCAAGCTGTTGATAAGGGAATAGAAGAAGCAGCAAGAGTTGATGGTGCAAACGAACTGAATGTATTTTTACTTGTAACCCTGCCATTATCTACAAAATCAATTATTACGGGCCTTATTCTCAGTTTTGCAAGAGCACTAGGTGAATTCGGAGCAACCTTCATGTTCGCCGGCAATATTCCCGGAAAAACACAAACTGCTCCCACCGCCATTTATATAGCCATGGAATCTGGGAACATGAAATTAGCCTGGCTCCTTGTCATATCGATGATTATTATCTCATCCTTAATGTTACTTGCTACCAATGTAACACAAAAAAAGCCATGAAAAGGTTTCATCCTTTCCATGGCTTTTATGATAAGATTAGTATTTTTTTATAAATTTCTTCCTTACACCTATAAAAATTCCCGCAAATGCGATGATAATGATCCCATATATCGCATTAAAATGGGAAACCTGTTGTTTCTTAACACTAATTTTATCGCTTTTAATTGTAACCTTCTCCGGAATTGGCTCTTTATATTTTAATGGTACTAACTGAACTACTTGCCCGTTAGTATTTTTTATCGATAGTTTCCCCTCAGTATTTACCTCTTTAATTGTACCATTTATTGATTCAGTGATCAGGGTGTCCATTTCAGGACAAAATTCTTTATTATCCTTTTTGTAAATTTCATCTTGCTTTAATATTGAATGCTGAAAGTTCTTAAAACCATAATCAAACAAACGGGCTGTATCATCATATTTCTCTCTTTGTTGTTCAGAATTTAAAACGACTGCTGTCAACCCTAATTTGGCATTTCTAGCTGTAGTAGCCAGAGTTTGTTTTGCCTCACTTGTATACCCTGTTTTGCCGCCAGTTATTCCTGGATAAGCTAACTCTCCTTTAAGCATGCGGTGGTGGGTTAGGATTTTCGTTTTCCAAGATTGCCCCTCCCATTTGAGGACTTTTGTTCCAAAGATGTCAGCAAAAATGGGATTCTTAATTGCATAATTAGTTATTATTGCTAAATCCATTGCTGTCGTATAGTGGTTTTTATCAAACAAACCGTTGGGATTGATAAAATGTGTGTTCTTGACGCCAATCGTTGATTTTAAATACCCATTCAAATGAACAGCAAACTGTTCAACACTTCCATCTAAATGTTCCGCGATTGCTACAGCTGCATCATTTCCGGAATTAATTAGCATGCCTTGGATCAATTTTTTTAAAGGGATCTTTTCCCCTTCATCTAAATATACCCTTGTTCCATCTTGTCTAACTGCATTACCACTAACAGTTACGATGCTGTCCAAGTTTCCCTTTTCAATTGCATAGATTGCAGTTGCTATTTTCGTTAGACTTGCAGGGTACATTCTTTGATTGGCATTTTTCGCAAAGAGAATAGCACCTGTATCTGAATCTAACAGAACAGCCCCCTTACTTTTCAGTTCTATCGGACCATTTATTGCCGCAAAGGTGTTTAAATGGTTAGAACAAATAATTAGGATAAAAATAATTAACGATATTAACTTTTTCAATAGATAACACCCAACTTTTACATTATTTCCAAATTAATATTACCAGATAGTTTTGCAAAATAATAGTTTCAAAATAGAAATTATTAATTAAAGATCAATTATAGGAAAAATAAAAGCCGGCAGGTATCATCCGCCGGTAATAGTTCTAATTTCTTTTTTTTGATATCAATAAAGTTATTTGAGCCATTATTAATGGTAATGACGATTTTCTGCGGTAAGCCAAGTATTTAGGCTCCCAAATGTTTGTATATTTCTGCTTAAATTTTCTCAGACCTTGGAAATGATAAATAAAGTGTCCGTGCAGGAAAATTTGCGCAGCAATTTTCTCGCCTAGAAAAGAAAACCTTGATAATCCTACATTCGCAAGTGGGGCCATCCCCATATTAAAGCGGCCGTACCCTTGTTCCTTTGCCCAATCAAATAAACAGAGGAAAAGATAATCAACAGTACCTGATGATACTTCGGGTCTAAATCTCATTAAATCAACAGATATCGTCTGATAGTCATCGTAAACATACATAATGCTCATAAAGCCAAGTGTTTGCATATTTTCATCTTTTAAAATGGCAATCGGCGCCTTATTTAAATATTCTTCATCAAAGAACCCCAAAGAAAAACCCTTCTCAGTTCGCCCTAGAAGCCACTCATTAGATATTTCTCTAAGTTCTTCCACCAGCCCTGGTGAAAATGGAGGGTTAACTACTTCAAAAGAATAGTTTGCTCGCGCAAATTTATTTCTTAATGTCCGTAAGCCCTTCATTTTGTTTCCTGAAAGGGAAAAATTCTTCAGATCAACAAACGCCTCTTCACCCAATTTAAAAAAAGCAAAGCCATGGCCGTGGAGATACGGAAGCATATCATCACTTACCTGATAAAAAACAGGAGTAAAACCATGTAAATCGGCTATTTCCTGAAATTCCTCAATTGCATTAGATAATTCGTTTTTTTCCCCAATCGGGTCGCCGAGAATAACTAACTTGTCTGCATATTGTTGATAGGATAATAAAACATTCTTTTTACTGTTCCAAAAGATTAATTTGTCATGTAAAAAAATTAAATGGGAAAGTACCTTTCCTTGATACTTGGTTAAATGAGCAATAATTTCTTTATCTCGATCATTGGACCTCTCCAATGACCACTTTTTAGGCAAACTGATTAAATAGCCAAACATAAGTATTAATAAAGCAATGACAAGTCCTATAACAGCACTCGTAAATAAATCCCGATAATCGACAATTACATAAGGCAAAAGCTTGGAAGGGATTTCTATTTTTGAGATCGGCAGGTTTGCATACCCTATTAAGAGATACATTGCAGTAATCATTAGAATAATCGTAATATCAAAGATCGTTTTTCCCCATGTCAGTACATAACTCTCACGATAAAATTGACCTTTTGACATCCGTAGTAAAAGGGCAACAATAATTAAAAATATCGCTTCCTCATAATCAATCCCTTTAAAAATAGAGAATAGTGCCGCTAGAATTAGGGCGAACATTGTCAACTCATACGCTCTCTTCACACTATATTCAATTCCTCGAGATAATCCTAGTAACAAAAACCCTGCAGCCACCGATAATTGGTGTGATACGTTAATGATTGGAAACGATAAAAGCTCCTGGGCTACCTTTAGTCTGGACATAATTCCAGGGATACTTGCAGATAAAAGCAAGATTAAACCTGATAAAAAAACAAGCATCGTTAACAAGACATGACTAAATCCTTGGACAACAGCTTTAGGAAGATCATTCCAGGTTTGGTTCCATTTTTCCCAATAAAGCTTAACAAAGAATACAAGGCTTAAAAGGAACGGTAAAAAATAATACCCAATCCGATAAAATAAAAGCAAAACAAGCACTTTTTCTTCGGGAATAAATAACTCTTGCATCCCCCAAATAAACACTAAATCAAAGGACCCTAGCCCTCCTGGAATCATACTTATGATGCCTGCACAAGCAGCTACAATATAGACAGGAAATAGACTGTCTGCAGTAATTGAAATCCCTAAAATCCTGCATAAGATCAAAATTGCAAAAAATACCGCGAGCCATTCGATAATTGAAACCAAGATAAGCTTCAAAGTAATATTTGTACTTAATAGTGACTGACTGCCCTTATTTGATTTAATCATATGGATGATAATAAAAAGCGGTAAGTATAAACCGACCCCAAGGACAGCAAAATAGAGCCATCTTGTATCAACAAGCAGTGGAAAATTTCGATGCTTTATTATAACGATCCATGATAAAACTGATACCCCTGTTAAATAAAATAAGGATACAGAAGCAATAACCCCCAAAAGCCTTCGCTTGTCCTGTTCGAGCTTATGAAAGAAGTACGTCCTTAACATTCCCCCTATTAATCCACCGAAGCCAATTAAATTTGAAAAGGAATTCGCAATGAATGATTGTTCCAAAAGATCCCGAATTGGGACTTTCAATTTTAATATCCTGACTAATATCACATCATAAAGCAACATTGGTAAAACAGCGACAAAGGTGATTGCTATTATTAATAGAAGAAGCCCGATATTAAGCTGATTTAGTTCATCCTTCAGTAACTGTATATTTAAGTTTTGGGTGAATTTTTTTATTTCAATAATTGCAAAGATTAACAGTAACAACGGGAAAATAAATTTAGCGATTTTTAAAATCTTTTCTTTTCGAATCCCCAACAAGCTAACCACCTAATTTTTCAGCTAATTCAACCTAGTCTCCGCAAGTGTTCTTTTAATTCCTGATTTTACTATAAACTTTTCTATAGGAAAAACAAAGAAATATTTCCTCACATTGCTGGGTATTAATACTCATTGTAGACATTTTTTTAAATGTTCAACCATTGATAGTGAACCAAGAGTAAAGAGATTTATTTATCAAAGAGAGTACAAAAATAATAAAAAAGAGACAAGTTTACTCACCTAATAGGCATATGAATAAAGTAGGACAAATATACGAGGGGGGTACCAAATGAAATTTGTAGTATTTAAAAAGGAAACACTACTATTTTTTGCAGCTATTGGTGTTGTACTTGTTTCGCTATCGGCATGGTTCATATTAAAAGCTGGAGATACAACTGTTTTTAATCAGCAAGGAAAAGCAAATATCCGTGAAATTCACATGGTTACTGCGGAATTCAGTACAAAAATGAAAAACGGAAAAGAAATGGAGGCTTACCGCTGGGATCCTGGTACAGTTTTCTTAGAAAAAGACGAAAAAGTAAGGTTATTCATTAATGGGATTAACGGTGAAGAGCATCCTTTTTATATAGAAGGAACAAAAATAAAAGGGATAGTGAGAAAAGGAGAAGAAACCATTGTTCCGCTCCAGTTTGAAAAAGAGGGTACCTATCGATTGATTTGTGAGGTTCATTCAGATCGGTCACAAAATGGCCCAATGATTGCTTATATTGTGGTAGATTAACGCAGGAGATCTTTCTCCTGCTTTTTTTATTCCAATTGTAGTTCTGTTTTAATAATTAATACTATTGACACCTTGTTATTATTGGATTTTTTCTATATAACAGTTTATCTGTTACCCTTAATAATTATAGTACAGTTTTTATTTTTTAATCTAAATGTCAGAAAGAATCTGCCTAGGATAATGAAAAATATCCCTTTAAATCAGACTTCACAAAACCTTAACAATTAGTTACTAATATGCGTACCTTTTTTCACAATATATCTGTTATACTTTATTCATAAAGTAAATACAAAAACTGTTATATAGATTTTATAAAAAATATGAGGTGAAATATGATGGAACAATGGAATGGATTTACCAAAGGTGCATGGTCAAAAGAAGTTAACGTTCGCGATTTTATCCTAAAAAACTTTACTCCTTTTGAAGGAGATGACTCTTTCTTAGCAGGTCCAACTGCAGCAACCACTAAACTTTGGGATCAAGTAATGGAATTAACAAAGCAAGAGCGTGAAAATGGCGGAGTATTGGATATGGACACAGAAACCGTTTCTACTATTACTTCCCATGGTCCTGGATATCTTAATGAAGATCTTGAAAAAATAGTTGGTGTACAAACTGATAAACCTTTTAATCGTTCTATGCAGCCATTTGGCGGCATTCGCATGGCGAAAGCGGCTTGTGAGGCTTATGGTTACGAATTAAACCCTGAAATTGAAAAATTCTTTACTGAGTTCCGTAAAACTCACAACCAAGGTGTCTTCGATGCCTATACCGATGAAATGATGCTTGCACGTAAAGCTGCAATCATTACTGGACTTCCTGATGCATATGGCCGCGGTCGTATTATCGGTGATTACCGTAGGGTTGCCCTTTATGGTGTTGATTTCTTAATCCAAGAAAAGCACAAGGATCAAAAGAACACAAGCAAAGTAATGACTGAAGATAACATGCGTCTTCGCGAAGAACTCGCTGAACAAATTCGTGCGTTAAAAGAACTGAAGGAAATGGCAAACAGCTATGGATTTGATATTAGCCAGCCTGCTAAAAATGCTGCTGAAGCATTCCAGTTTGTGTATTTTGGTTACTTAGCAGCGATCAAGGAACAAAATGGTGCTGCGATGAGCCTTGGTCGTGTATCAACGTTCTTAGATATTTACGTAGAAAGAGACATACAAAACGGTACATTAACTGAAGAAGCTGTACAAGAAATTGTTGACCATTTTATTATGAAACTTCGTCTCGTTAAATTTGCACGGACACCAGATTATAATGAATTATTCAGCGGTGACCCTACATGGGTAACTGAGTCAATTGGCGGTATGGCAAATGATGGTCGTTCTCTTGTAACGAAGAACTCCTTCCGTTTCCTTCATACATTAGATAATTTAGGTGCCGCACCAGAACCAAACTTAACGGTTTTATGGTCACCGCAGTTACCTGAGAACTTTAAAAAGTATTGCGCAAAAATGTCAATCAAAACTAGCTCCATTCAATATGAAAACGATGATATTATGCGTCCAGAATATGGCGATGACTATGGAATTGCCTGCTGTGTATCCGCTATGGAAATTGGTAAGCAAATGCAATTCTTCGGAGCTCGTGCAAACCTAGCAAAAGCACTTCTTTACTCCATTAACGGCGGCGTTGATGAAAAATTAAAAATCCAAGTTGGACCACAATATCAGCCAATTACTTCTGAAGTATTAAATTATGAAGAAGTCATGCAAAAATTTGATCTTATGATGGAATGGCTTGCTGGACTTTATATTAACACATTAAATGTAATTCACTATATGCATGATAAGTACAGCTATGAAAGAATTGAAATGGCGTTACATGATACCAAGATCCTTCGTACGATGGCAACTGGTATTGCTGGCCTATCCGTTGTTGCTGATTCACTTAGTGCCATTAAATATGGTGAAGTAAAGGTAATCCGTGATGAAAATGGTCTTGCGGTTGATTTTGAAACGAATGGAGACTTCCCTAAATACGGAAACAACGATGACCGTGTTGATGCGATTGCTGTTGAAGTTCTTAAAACCTTTATGAAAAAGCTTCGCAAGCACCAGACTTACCGTGACTCAGTTCATACACTTTCAATCTTGACGATTACATCAAATGTGGTATATGGAAAGAAAACTGGTAACACACCTGATGGCCGTCGTATGGGAGAACCATTTGCACCAGGTGCTAACCCAATGCATGGACGTGACACAAAAGGAACATTAGCTTCCCTTTCTTCTGTTGCAAAACTTCCTTACAATTATGCAATGGATGGAATTTCAAATACCTTCTCAATTGTGCCTAAAGCTTTAGGTAAAGAAGAAGAAAGCCAAGTGCGCAACCTAGTATCCATCCTAGATGGATATGCTATCAAATCAGGTCATCACTTAAATGTTAACGTCTTTAATAGAGAAACATTAATTGATGCAATGGAACACCCAGAGCTTTATCCACAATTAACAATCCGTGTATCTGGTTATGCAGTAAACTTTATTAAATTAACAAAAGAACAGCAATTAGACGTTATTAATCGTACTTTCCACGAATCATTATAAAGCGGAAGCGCTGCTAGGCGCTGGAATCAGAGAACTAGTTCAATACCAGGAGCCCTTTATATCGGGCTCCTATTAAATTAAAGGGGGATCATCATCATGAACGGAAATATTCATTCAATCGAAACATTAGGGACAGTCGACGGACCAGGGATCCGATATGTAATTTTTACACAAGGCTGTCTATTAAGGTGCCAGTTTTGCCATAATGCTGATACTTGGGAAATCGGCAGCGGCAAAGAAATGGCTGTTTCCGATATCATGGATGATCTAATGTCTTACCTCCCCTTCATTCAATCGTCGGGTGGCGGTATTACAGTAAGTGGTGGAGAACCACTGTTGCAAATTCCTTTCTTAATAGAATTGTTCAAGGAATGCAAAAAGAAAGGGATTCATACTACCATCGATTCCTCTGGTGGCTGTTTCTCCCATTCCAAGCTTTTTATTGAACAGCTTGAAGAACTCTTACAGTATACTGACTTAATCCTTCTCGATTTGAAGCATATTAACCGAAAAAAGCATATCCAGCTAACTGGCATGGCCAATGATCATATCCTTGAATTTGCAACATTTTTATCAGACCATCAAGTTCCGGTTTGGGTACGCCATGTGCTTGTCCCTACGGTTACGGATGATCCTGAAGATCTGGAAAAACTCGGTGAATTTATCGGAACGCTTAAAAATGTGCAAAAGATTGAAATCCTGCCGTATCACAAGCTCGGTGTTTATAAGTGGGAAGCTCTAGGACTTGAATATCAACTTAACTCTGTCGAACCACCTTCAGAGGAAAAAGTCGAGTTTGCTTATAAATTGATAACTGCAAGCTGGAAGGCACCGATTGGACACTGATTCACTTCTGAATCAGTGTTTTTTTAAGAACTTATTAGTCCAATTAGTAATGTCTTCAAAATATGGTATAATCGCAATTATAAAATTGATTCTTTACTCTTTCTACTATATACTCATATCATTGACAATTAAGTGAGGTGATAATTTTTGTTTCAATTGCTTATAGATATTTCAGATATCAATGCCCTAAACGCCCTTTACGTCAGTATTTATTTAGGAATCACTTTAAAATTCTTATGGGCTTGGAGTGTGGAATATTCTTTTCTTGGCTCCTTATCTAATCAAGCAAGAACAGAAATTATTCACCCATTGGCATTTTACCGTAAGAAAAGTTGTTTAAATGGAAGCTATATTCTGAAAAGAATTGTTATATATTTTCGTAGAAAAGAATATTCTCAGGATGATACTGAAGAGCCTATTTCCTTCCTCTATACTTAACAATTTATTTACAACATTCTAGGAGGAAATATGAAAACAAAACGATCTTCACTACTATTATTCTCACTGCTTGGCTTAATAACATTATTACTATCGGCTTGTTCATCTCAAACACAAAAAGGAACTAACAATACTGGATTTTTTCAACATTATGTTGTCAATCCTTTTTCTATATCTATCCATTCCGTTGCTGAATTCTTTAACGGAAACTATGGTTTGGCCATAATTATTGTTACAATAGTTATCAGACTAGCGTTAATGCCGTTAATGCTTAGGCAGTATAAAAATCAAATGGGTATGAAGGAAAAGATGGATGTATTAAAACCCGAAATGGACGTTATTCAAGCAAAGATGAAAACTGAAAAGGATCCTAAGAAAAAGCAAGAACTACAAGCGGAAATGATGGGCCTTTATAAAAAGCACGGGGTAAACCCATTAAATATGGGCTGTTTGCCAATGCTCATTCAAATGCCTATTCTAACTGGCTTCTATTATGCGATTCGCGGTTCTGAAGAAATTAAAACCCACGAGTTTTTATGGTTTAGTCTCGGAAATCCAGACATTATTATTACAATCATTGCCGGGGTTATTTACTACTTCCAGTTTAAAGTTTCCCAGTCCAATATGCCAACAGCACAGCAAGACCAAATGAAATACATGGGATTGCTATCTCCATTAATGATTGTCATGTTTTCTTTTAATGCACCAGCAGCCCTGCCTCTTTATTGGGTAGTTGGCGGTACATTCCTAATTGTACAAACTATGATTAGCAAAAGTCTTTATCAGATAAATAAAACACCAAAAGTCCAAGTCAAACAAAAATAATCAGATTGAAAAAAGAAGCATCCTTTGATGCTTCTTTTTTTAGATCCAGCTTCCTAACAATAGCCCACAAAAGGTAAGTATGATTCCTATCGTGAAACTGCTTAGCAAATAGCTGTAATAAAGCTTTTTCTTTTTTTCCTTTTTAAGATTTACCGATTCAAGCATTAATGTTGAAAAAGTCGTAAATGACCCCATAAATCCAATACCTATTAAGGAATATAATGACCCTTTTACATTCAGCCCGAGGAGTAACCCCAATAAAAAAGCACCAATTAAATTGACTGTTAGGGTAGCTGAGGGAAAGCCTGTTTTATTTTGGTTTCTGCTAATCGCAAAGCGGCTAATCGCTCCAAAAAAACCACCAATTGAAACAAATATAATCTCAATCATATAACTCTCCTCGATTTTTTTGCTTGTTCACTAAGTAACATTCCTGCCTTAGCCAAAAATAGACCTCCAAATAAACTAACAATTAAATAAAGGAAGCCAAATATGTATTTTCCTGTTTCAAGTAAATGAACTGTTTCAAAGGAAAAAGTTGAAAAGGTAGTATACGAACCAATGACACCAGTGGTAAGTGCGGTAAACAAATACGGATGAAGCTTATTTGAACTAACAAAATGATTTGTCATAAAACCCAATAGAAAGGAACCTGTTAAATTTATTAATAGGGTTCCTATTGGAAATTCTTTCCCCCATACCACTACAGCAAAAACTGATAATAAATAGCGGAGCAAACTTCCAACGACTCCGCCTAATCCAACTAAGAAATATATCAAAAGCACACACCCCTAAACATTTTGCTTTTTATTATTATCAACTTAAACCGGTTAGGATAGTTTTTTACAAAAATGGCAACCTAATTGTAGTACTTTGACAAAGGAGTGTTAATACAACATGAGAAACAGCTTATTCGTCATTGCCACCCTCGTTTCGAGTCTTTATTTAACAGGTTGTGCAAAGAATAATATCGATGGTGATGTAGCAACCGGCAACGAAATGCAAATGAAATAACTAGAGTGAATTTTAATAACCCTAATCAGGTCGGACCAGCTCTTTCAAGTGCAGATACTAGTGATCCGGAATTAGATCGCAACAGAAATTATAACACTATTACCAATGGACGCAATTATAACAAAGTTGGAAGCAATCAAACCAATACTAGAGTAGCGGACAAAGCTGCTGATAAAGTAGTCAACTTAACAGAAGTAGACAACGCAACTGCTATTATAAACGATAATAATGCTTATGTTGCGGCTAAATTGGACGTTTCAGCTCGTAATGAATTGACTTCAGCTATTAAAGAAAAGATTGCTCGAGCAGTTAAAACTGTTGATCGGGACATTGACAATGTTTATATTTCTGTTAACCCTGATTTTTATGATCGAATGAATACTTATTCAAGAGATATTCGAAATGGAAGACCGGTTTCAGGTTTTATCGATGAGTTTTCCGATACCATCCGCAGAGTGTTTCCTAATGCGAAGTAAAATAAAGTGGGACGGGAAGTAAAATGCCTGGCAAATTGACCAGGCATCTTACTCTTCACTGCAGTTTCAATTTAAGCTCTGTTCTTACATTGTCCCATTCATGACAAAGGATACTAAAAAAGACCGTGTCCCTGGTGTATCCATCGGAAATAATCCGATCTTTTCGTAATATTCCTTCCTTTACTGCTCCAATTCTAGCAATAGCTTGCTGTGACCTTTCATTTCGAGAGTCTGTTTTTAATTGAACACGCGTCAGGTTCCAATTTTCAAAGGCATGCGTTAATAACAGGAATTTACATTCTGTATTTACCTTTGTCCGCCATACATCTGGGTGATACCATGTCGAACCAATTTCAGCACTTTTATGTCGCGGGGATATGTCTAAGAATCGGGTGCTGCCAATCACTTGATTTTCGTTATTTACAACGGTGAAAGTGTATTCTGATCCATTTTCTCTAGCTTTCAATGCTGCTTTAATCATTTGTTCCATTTCATTTTTCGATCGAACCTTGGTCGCCATATACGTCCAAATTTCATTTGGTTTTGCCGCTTCCCATAAGCCCTCTAAATGGTCCATACTGATTGGAATCAAATTTACATTTTCCCCTTGTAACGAAAAAAGGTTGTTCCATAATTTATCCATTATTTAATATCTCCCCTTCATTTACCGTACCATTACCACTTTTTCCATATAAAAAGACTGCGGGCTATGCTCCACAGTCCTGTTTATCTATGCATCTTGGAAATATTCCTTGTAGAAGCCGCCTACTTTTCCGGTATTGTCAATAATGTAATAAAATTCTTCTGTCTCATTTTTCACATCATAGATTTTCCCAGCAGTTAAGGCGTTATTGACAAGGTATTTTTTTGCATCCGTGTGAACGCATTTTATTTTTTTTACTGTTTCACGATCACGCCATGATAGATGAATCATTGTTGCCACCGTTCCTTTCGATCAATGTCCAATTTCTAGTATAATCAATCGGGCTGGTCCTGTGCAACCATATCATGCGTCAATTCCGAAAGTATTAGTTTTTTATTTTCACCAATTCTAATTTTATCTGTAATTAATTTAAGAAATTTGAACTTTTTTCAAATTTTATTAATTTGGGGTTCTCAAACAGACTGTAAACCATTACAATTATAAAAACTGAATATTCAATCCATTTACCAAGGAGGCATTCATAAAAAATGAAAATTATGAGTAATGAGCAATTGGTTGTTTCGTATCGGGATGCATTAAAGTCTGACAAGGAAAAAGAATGGATTAAGATCTTAAAGGATGAAATCAAACGGCGTGGTTTAAAACCATTTAAAAATCGTTAGCATAAACCCCATGAAAAAACCGCTGAAAGGATTCAGCGGTTTTTCAATAAATAAATTATCTTCATTTAGCTTACAGGATGTATTTATTCATGATCTCGATTGGAAATAATCTAAATTAAAGTTGGTTATTTAACTCTCTAATAGGCAGAAAGCCTAACCCATTAAGTTTTGAAGCAATTTTGTCTGCTGCATCAACAGGGTGATCTGCAGATATTTCAAAGAATTCCCCTTCATACTCTTGTTTTGCATGGTCATAGCGTGGATCATAATAATGTTCAAGTAAAATTCGAATCAAATCAGGATAATTACGATCTGTTAACATTTGGATGAGCGATTTTTTAATGTCTTGATCTTTAACACGTCTTAACACCTTTTCAATACCATCAGAAATCTTTTCGAAATACCAGTGTTCTTCCTTGTATGGCTGCACATACTCGGCGACAAGATGCTTTACCCGTTGATCAATGTGGGTGTTGAGATTGACGTTAATACCTTGCATTTTTTTATCCATTAATTGTTCAGTTTGGACAGCTTTTCCAATTCTTTTGCTTTCCGCTTCAACCAGAAAATAATCAGCATCTTTTATTTCTTGAAGACCTTTAAATAGAAGGGAGTCAAATGTTTTTTGGTTATGACCGTCACCAAGACCAATCGTTCCAAATATCGAACCGCGATGGCCCGCCATCTCTTCAAGGTCTAAGATCGGATATCCCTTCTTTTTCAATATCTTTAAGACCTCTGTTTTACCAACACCGGTCAGTCCGTGGAGGACGATTGCTTTGTTAGGAAGCATTGTCGGCAATTGTTCAAGAATATAGTGGCGGTATGCTTTATAACCTCCAACGAGTCGCCAAGAATAAATTCCGGCAAACTCTAAAAACGTAACCACTGCCTTACTTCGCATTCCACCACGCCAGCAATGGATAATAAGTTCCGTATTGTCTGAAACGTATTTTTTTATTGTTTGAAGGAGTTCAGGAATTTTAGGCGAGACAATTTCCATTGCCTTCCATTTCGCAATTGCCGACCCTTCTTGTTTGTAAATGGTTCCGATTACTTGTCGTTCCACATTTGTAAATAAGGGAACATTGATTGCTCCCGGAATTGCACCATCTTTAAACTCGATCGGTGAGCGTATATCAATGATTACTGGGTTCTTTATCGTAAAAAGTTCTTCAACCGTCATGTCCTTCATTAATCTACGCTCCTTGTAAAAGTAATATTATCCGAAAAATAACATATCTAATGAAAACAAACAAAACTTCCACAACGGGAAGTTTCAGAAAAGTATACATCATGGAAATTTATTTTCATAATAAAGTATAAACACCATTATACAGGATTTATCACTAGCTTTCAAGAAGCTGGGAATTACTGCTTGTTGTCAATATTTTTTCTACTTGTGAAATGGTGTACCTGTTAAAGTTTCAATAACAATTCCGTAAACTAAATTATATAAATTTTAGAGGGTTCACGCAGTAACAAATGACACTAACTATTAAAAAGTCTACTCTCACCATCGAGAGTAGATTTTTTATCTATACGATCTTTGATTTTGGTTTGAAGACTGACATCAACTGTTCCATCTCGAGCAAATTTTCACTATTAAATAAATCGACAATTTTACTGCCGACAATAACTCCATCACAGTATTTTGTTAGGTCAGTTATTTGATCTTGATTTGAAATGCCGAAGCCAGCCAAGACGGGAATTGGACTTACATCTTTTACAGATTTTAAAAATTGATTCAATTCCGAATCATATTCATTTCTTACCCCTGTAATCCCCTTAATTGTAACCGTGTATAAAAATCCATTGCCCTTGCTTGAAATCGTTTTGATTCGCTCCATTGGTGTTGTCAGTGTTACGAGGCGAATCAACTCAATTTCTGCTTTCTCAAGTTGTGGCGTAATGATTTCCTCTTCTTCTGTTGGCAAATCGGGAATAATACATCCATCCACACCAGCAAGACGAATATCTCGGACAAATTCATCGATTCCATAGGAATAAATGGGATTTAAGTAGGTCATCATGAGGATTGGAACTGACACATCCTTTCGTGCTTTTCCTAGTTCTGCAATAATCCCCTTTAAGGTTGTTCCATTTTCAAGTGCCCTTATTCCAGCTCGTTGAATAGTTGGTCCATCAGCCACAGGGTCTGAAAACGGAACCCCAACTTCAATCGCGGTTGCACCAAATTTCTCCAACAGTGTTAGACGTTCAACCAAACATTCTAGCCCACCATCCCCGGCCATTATGTAGGGAACAAAAGCTTTTGTATTATTTTCTTTTAATGCCGTAAAAGTTTTTTCAAAACGGTTCATTTCTTATCTCTCCTCTCTCAGCCGTGTTTTCACGGTATCTACATCTTTATCTCCGCGTCCTGAAAGGCAAACTACAATCTTTTTTGAATCGTCCATTTCAGCGGCAAGCTTCACTGCAAAGGCTATTGCGTGTGCGCTTTCTAGCGCTGGGATGATTCCTTCAAGCTTGGATAAGAGCTGAAATGCCTCCAGTGCTTCTTTATCGGTAATCGATTGATATGATGCTCGACCAATGTCATGCAAATAGCTGTGTTCCGGTCCTACGCCTGGGTAATCAAGACCTGCCGAGATGGAATGGGCTTCTTGAACTTGACCATCTTGATCTTGTAATAGATACATTAGTGCGCCATGTAGTACACCTGGACTTCCCTTTGTTAAGGAAGCCGCATGATACTCTGTATCTACACCCTGTCCAGCAGCTTCCACGCCATAGAGACTAACCATTTCATCCTCGATAAAAGGATGGAACATCCCCATCGCATTACTCCCGCCGCCAATACAGGCAACCACTGCATCCGGAAGCGCCCCTTCGCTTAATTGGAATTGTTGTTTTGTTTCCTTACCAATAACACTTTGAAAATCTCTGACCATTTGCGGAAATGGATGTGGTCCCATTACAGATCCTAATAGATAGTGGGTATCATCTACATTTTCAACCCAGTATCTTAAGGCTTCGTTTACGGCATCTTTTAATGTTGCACTTCCAGATGTAACACTGACGACCTTTGCACCCAGCAATTCCATTCGAAAAACATTTAGTGCCTGCCTTTTGATGTCCTCCTCACCCATAAATACGATACAATCAAGATTTAATAAGGCACAAACGGTTGCCGTTGCTACACCATGCTGACCTGCACCGGTTTCAGCTACAATTTTCTTCTTTCCCATACGTACCGCTAGTAGTGCCTGCCCAATCGCATTGTTAATTTTATGGGCGCCAGTATGGTTTAAATCTTCTCTTTTTAGAAAAATCTTAGCCCCGCCCGCGTGTTTCGTCAGGTTATCTGCATAATACAATGGGGTTTCTCTACCCACATAGTCTTTTAACAATTTTCGAATTTCCGCTTGAAAGGAAGGATCCTTTTTGGCGCTTTCATAGGCTTCACCAAGTTCAATTACTGCTTTCATTAATGTTTCTGGGACAAATCTTCCCCCGAAAATGCCGAAGTGGCCTTTCTCATTTGGCAATGTATATGTGTTCATTCCCTTTACCTCCCTACAGGTGTGCTTTTGGCTTTTTCTATAAATGTTTGAATCTTTTTTAAATCCTTTTTCCCATCGGTTTCTACCCCTGAGCTAACATCCACCATATATGGCCTAATAATTTTTATCGCTTCTTCAACATTGTCTGCATGCAAGCCACCAGCTAGGATGACTTTTTGGCTATTAATCAAGTGAGGATTGACCTCATTCCAATTAAACACCGTTCCATTTCCGCCTCTATATTTTCCTTTGGGACTGTCGAGTAAAATAAAGTCACTTGGAAAATCAGCCAATTCTTCTAAGCTTTCATTCCCTTGAAAACTGATTGACTTAATGACAGGCAAGGAAAGCGATTCACTGAATGATGCTGTTTCATCTCCGTGTAATTGGATATGTGTCAGACCCACAGTGGAAGCGATTCTTTCGATATCATCTTTTGTTTCATTAACAAAAACACCGATCTTAAACACCTCTTTAGGTATCTTAGCAATTATCTCACGTGCTTTCTCAATCGAGATCCTGCGCTTACTATCTGCAAAGACAAACCCAATAGCATCAGCACCATATTGAGCCGCCGCAACCCCTGTTTCGACATCAGTAATTCCACAAATTTTTACTTTCATCTATTTACACCTTCATTAAGGGGCAAGCGAAAGTCTAAAAAGGATTGTTTCACATTTGCACTTTTCATTAATGCTTCTCCCACTAAAATCCCATTCGCTCCTGCATTTCTAACACGTGCTACATCCTCTTGGTGATGGATCCCGCTTTCACTAATGAGATACGCGCCAGTGCTTTTTACAATGGAAGCTAATGTCTCTGTCACCTCAAGCGAAACATGAAAGGTTTTTAAGTCGCGATTATTTACTCCAATCAGCTTTGCACCTGTCTTAAGTGCACTCTCCAATTCCTTCTGATTATGAACCTCCACCAGTACCTCCAAGCCTAAGTTCTTAGCATATTGAAGGAGTTCAACCAATCTCTGATCGTCTAATGCAGCTACAATAAGTAAAATGATATCAGCCCCATTGGAAGAAGCAAGATTTATTTGCATTTCATCAATGATAAAGTCTTTACAGAGAATCGGCAGATTTACCTTGCTCCGAACAGCTCTTAAATCGGAGAAAGAGCCCTTAAAAAAGGTTTGGTCTGTTAGTACAGAAATAGCAGAAGCGCCATATTCTTCATATAACCCCGCCTGAAAGGAAGGATCAATCAGATTATTAATGATTCCTTTTGAAGGAGATGCTCGCTTAAATTCAGATATTATCGATATTTGTTCTGCTGTTTTCAGTTTTTGAATTAAAGATCTTTTCGGCTGGTTTGTACCTTCGAATAGTTGGTTTCCCTCTCGAAGGAAGAGAACTTCTTTTTTCTTTTGGTCAATGATTTTATCTAAGATTGTTGCCACTTATATCGCCTCTTTCTGACCCGCTGCTTGAGATTTTTCAATCAAAGTAGCTAATTTTTCATAAGCAGCACCAGAGTCAATGATTTCTTTCGCAACATTGATCCCATCCTGAATGGAGTTTGCTTTACCTGCTGTATAAATTCCTAGTCCGGAATTAAGTAAAACCGTATCACGGTAAGCACCTTTTTCCCCTTTTAACACATTAATTAATATGTCAGCATTTTCCTTTGAGTCTCCACCCTTAATACAGCTGTTATCATATTGTGGGAGATTGACTTCTTCTGGGAGGAATGATTGATTAGCAATTTTCCCATCTTCTAAAATGGTTAAATAATTTTCCCCCTGAAGTGATGCTTCATCCATGAAACCTGCACCATTAATAACAATAGCCCGCTTACGTCCTAACTTCAAAAGAACTTCAGCAAACACATTCAATAAATCTCTCCGATATACACCCAACAATTGATAGTCCAACTCAATCGGATTGGTTAGTGGTCCGATAAAGTTAAAAATGGTTGGGATCTTCAATTGTTTTCGAACTGTCATGACTTTCTTTAACTTTGGATGAACGTTTGGTGCGAATAAGAAGGATAATCCTATTTCCTGAAGAATTTCTTCTGTTCTTTCTGCGGAAAGATTTAAATGGATTCCTAAGTATTCCAGCACGTCCGCACTGCCCGTTTTACTCGAAACACTTCGATTGCCATGCTTGGCAACAGGAATTCCAGCACCAGCAATAACAAAAGCAGACGTAGTACTCACATTAAAACTGGAGGATCCGTCCCCACCTGTTCCACAATTATCAAGAACGCCTGAAAATTTCTCATTAAATTTCAGCGTATTTGCCTTCATCGCTTTTACAATCCCCGTAATTTCTTCAACTGTTTCTCCTTTAGATTTCAAGCCCATTAAAAAGGCAGCAATTTCAGATTCGGAAACCTCCTCACCCAAAATGAAATGCACGGCTTCTTTCATCTGGTTTTCAGAAAATGATTCACGTTCAGCTAATTGGAGTAAATAATTCTTCACTTTTATTCATCCTCTCTATCTCAATTAAAAAGTTTTTTAGGATTTGTTTACCTGATGGAGTACCAATCGATTCCGGATGAAACTGAAGACCGAAAACGGGATATTGACGATGTTTTATGGCCATGATTTCCTGGTCATCATCAGAATGAGCAATGCACTCAAGTTCCTCCGGAATACTACTCTTCTCAATAATTAATGAATGATACCGCATCACTTCTAATGGGTTGGGAAGACCGTTAAATAATCCATCGCTCCGATGTGTAATCAATGATGTTTTACCATGTTTGATAAGGGCAGCTCTGTGAATCTCCCCACCGAAAGCTGCACCAATGGCTTGATGGCCGAGACAGATTCCTAAAATAGGGATTTTATTAAAAAACGTTTGAATTAACTCGATACAAATTCCTGCATCCTCTGGCTTCCCTGGTCCCGGGGAAAGAATAATGGCTTTAGGATTTAAATCTCTGATTTGGTCTATGCTTAATTGGTTATTTCGTAAAACCGTAATTTGTTCACCTAATTCCCCTAGATACTGATAAAGGTTGAATGTGAACGAGTCAAAATTATCAATCAGTAAAATCATTTCTCACCCTCCAAGAAAGAATTAAGTTTATTTATTGTCTCTTGATATTCGGACTCTGGATTTGAGTCATAAACGATACCAGCCCCTGCCTGTATATATGCTGAACCCTCTTTTAAAATCATCGTTCGGATGGCAAGGGCAAAATCCATATTTCCGTCTGCTGATAAATAACCAACAGCCCCTGAATATAACCCTCGTTTTGATTTTTCCAAGGAGTTAATAATCTCCATTGCCCGAACCTTCGGGGCTCCTGAAACAGTCCCAGCGGGCAGGCAGGCCGCGAGGGCATCTATTGCTGTTTTATCAGCATTTAACTGCCCGCTTACTTCAGAGACAAGATGCATCACATGCCGGTATTTTTCTACCGCCATATACTTATCTACTTGAACGGAACCAAAATCGCAGATCTTGCCAAGATCATTTCTGCCGAGGTCAACAAGCATCTTATGCTCAGCAAGTTCTTTTTCATCATTTTTTAATTCTTTTTCAATCAACAAATCTTCATCGTTTGTTTTCCCACGTCTTTTGGTCCCTGCAATTGGGTTTGAAATAACTGTGTTGGCTCTTGTTTTAATTAAACTTTCAGGGGATGATCCAATGACGGTATAAGCATCAAAATCAATATAAAACATATAAGGAGTAGGATTATTCGCACGATGTTTACGATATAGCGATAATGGTTCTCCGTTAAATGTTGATTTCATTCGTCTCGAAAGGACTACTTGAAATATATCACCTGCTAAAATATGCTCCTTCGCCATTTCTACATTTTTGATAAAGTCTTCTTTGTTTGTTTCGGATTCAAACCCTGAGAAATAAAATGGCTCCTCTGCTGGGTAGAAGGTAGGCTGTTTTAGCTCCTCTATCCTTTGATTGATTCTTTTTTCAATTAAAGCGTTATCGCTCTCCTTGGCTAAAGGACAACCACAAATCAAGACCTTGTCTTCAAGATGATCAAAGACAATAACTTCTTCATAAAACATTAAGTGTACATCCGGCATTTCCATTCCATTTGAATATTCATCCCCAATTACTTCATATTGCCTGATAATGTCATACCCCACGTACCCAACCGCTCCTCCAATAAATGGAAAGGGAAACTTCTCTTCATAGCTCATTGGCGGCATAAGTTTTTTTAATATTTCGAGAGGGTTGCCTTTTAAAACTTTCTTTTCTCCATTCCGCTGAATAATCTCATTATTATCCCCCTTCGAAATAAGTTCGAAAGCTGGGTCTGCACCAATAAAGGAATATCGCCCAGAGTCATTGTACTTATGAGAACTTTCCAATAAGAACTTCTTTTTCCCGCTAATTTTTTGTAATATGGAGATTGGTGTAAGCATGTCTCCTTCGATCTCGTTTATGATATAACTAGGTTTAATTATCATGTTTCGACTCCTTTCTAAATAAAAAAAAATCGTCCTCTATATGCGCAATTAATTACGCATATAGAGGACGATTCTATGGTCGTGGTGCCACCTCCGTTTGAAGCAGTGGATAAAACCTGCTTCCTCTTCAGATACGGAACAATCCGTTCGATATCCTATCCTTTTAACGGTGGAGTTCCGTGCATCCCTACTCTTACTTCAAGATGCCTCTCACAAGTCCATTCCACAAATCCTTTCTTATCGGGCTCCCACCTACCCCGACTCTCTTGGAAGAAATAAATTAGTGTACTCCTCTTGCTCAACGAGTTAATTATTAAACTTTAGTGTTGTTTGACTTTTATCCTACGCAAATTCCAAGTGAAAGTCAAGTGAAAGATTTAGAAAATTTCAAATCAATCCTTTTCCATTTAAAGGATGCCCTAACTAGGGTTTTTTGAAGCGATTAAGCGAATAGTAATAGTAGCAAATCATGAAGGCGGGATTGAAGATTAATGGAACATATTGAACATTTAAGCCAAAATCCAAAAGCTGTAAAAAAGAAACAATCTGCAGCCGGACAAAAGCGGTCCAATGAGATATCTAATCAAAAGTGGGCAATCGTCTCACTGTCTTCCATTCCTTTAGTCATGACATTGGGAAATTCAATGTTAATACCAGTTCTACCTTCAATGGAAAAAAAATTATCAATTACATCTTTTCAAACGAGTATGATTATTACTGTTTATTCGATTGTCGCCATTTTTTTAATACCTGTCGCAGGATACCTATCAGACCATATTGGTCGAAAAAAGGTTATTATCCCCAGTCTCATCATCGCCGGAATTGGCGGTTTAATTTCAGGATTTGCCTCATGGAAACTTGATGACGCCTATTGGATTATTTTAGCTGGCAGAGCACTGCAAGGGGTCGGAGCAGCAGGTGCGGCTCCTATTGTCATGCCATTGGTTGGTGATATGTTTAAAAACGAAGATGATGTCAGTTGTTGTTTGGGTCTAATTGAAACATCCAATACGTTTGGGAAAGTATTAAGTCCTATTTTAGGGGCTTTTCTAGCGGGATTCATATGGTTTTTGCCGTTTTTTTCATTCCCTGTATTTTGTGCCGTTTCCGTTGTGTTGATCATATTTCTGGTCAAATGTCCAAAAACAACCGAGAAACCAATTCCTTTCAAAGAGTTTTTCATTAACGTGAAAAAAACCTTTACTGAAAAGGGCCGTTGGCTATACGGTATCTTTTTTATTGGTGGAATACTCATGCTAGTCCTTTTTGGGATTTTATTTTATCTTTCGGAAATTTTTGAAAAAGAATACAACATTAAGGATATTAAAAAGGGATTTTTTCTTGCATTACCACTAGGAGCACTTTGCCTATCATCGTTTATAAGCGGTAGGGTGATTAAGAAAAATAAAATATTGATGAAATGGATCACGTTTGCCGGAATCCTCGCAACAGCCTTATCCATTGGTGCACTATGGTTTTCGATTAAGCTTTGGTACATGATTACCATGTTTCTTATTAGCGGAATTGGAATCGGTGCAGGCCTTCCATGTCTAGACGCTTTAATTACCGAAGGCGTTGAAAAAGAAGAAAGAGGAACCATTTCATCAATTTATAGTTCCATGAGGTTTATTGGAGTTGCTGCTGGACCTCCGATTATTGCATTGTTATTAAAGCATGCGATCCATTGGATTTTTATCCTCTTAGGCAGTCTAAGTATCATTGCTGCACTTGTCGCATTAATGGCTATAAAACCCAATGCACAAGGACAAAAGAGCTGAGGAATCCCTCAGCTCTTTCATTTTGTAATTATTTCACTGGTTTTTTTAAGAAACCGATTAATAGTGCTGATACAACTGATCCAACTAAAATAGCTAGTGCGTAAAGAAGGGCACCATTTTCAACCAATGGGACTACAAATATTCCACCGTGTGGTGCACGGAGACCAATTCCGAACGCCATTGAAAGTGCACCTGCGATGGCTGAGCCTGCCATAACGGAAGGAATGACACGCAATGGGTCTGCTGCTGCAAATGGGATTGCCCCTTCGGTAATGAAGGATAAGCCCATTACATAACACGCTTTACCAGCATCTCTGTCTTGGTCATTAAATTTATTTTTGAAGAATGTCGTTGCAAGAGCAATTGCTAGCGGTGGCACCATACCAGCAGCCATAATCGCTGCCATCGGCTCATAAACACCACTTGCTAATAAACCTGTTCCAAATACATAGGCTGCTTTATTCACTGGACCACCCATATCAAAGGACATCATCAGTCCAAGCACAATCCCTAATAGTACAGCATTACCCGTTCCAAGTCCTGTCAACCAATCCGCAATTGTTCCATTAAGCCAGGCAACTGGTTTATTCACTACATAAAGCATAATGAATCCTGTAATGGCAATTCCAAAAAGAGGGTATAATAAGATACTTTTAATACCTTCTAAAGATCTAGGCAGTCCGGCAAATACTTTTTTCAGAAGAAGGACAACATAACCAGCGAGAAAACCCGCAACTAAGCCTCCAAGGAAGCCTGCTCCGCCACTTGCTGCCATCATACCGCCTACCATACCTGGAGCAAAACCTGGACGGTCTGCAATACTAAGGGCAATAAATCCTGCAAGAACAGGTACAATAAGCCCAAATGCGTTGCCGCCGCCAATCGTCATTAATGCTTCTGAGATTTGGTTATAAGATGGATCGTCAGGCTTAAAGGAGTTATAACCAAACATAAAACAAATTGCAATTAGAATTCCACCGCCGACAACAAACGGAAGCATGTTGGAAACACCATTCATTAGGTGCTTATAAAAGCCTGTACGTGACCCTTTTTGATCAGATCCGTTTTCACTTTGTCCGCCATTTCCTCGAAAAATAGGTGCATCCTGCTTTAGCGCTTTGTCAATTAATTGTTCTGGGCGACGAATTCCTTCTGCTACTGCTGCTTGAATGACATGCTTGCCGTTGAATCGTTCCATTTCCACATTGATATCTGCAGCAATAATGACTGCTGTTGCATTTTCAATTTCCTCTTTTGTGAGAACATTTTTTGCGCCCCCAGAGCCATTGGTTTCAACCTTAATATCTACACCCATTTCAGCTGCTTTTGCTTTTAAGGAGTCGGCGGCCATATAGGTATGTGCAATACCAGTTGGACATCCTGTAACAGCAACAATTGAATTCTTTTTACTTATTGTTACTGTTTCTTGTTTTTCTTCTTTATCATTTCGGTTAATGGTGTCAATGATTTCTTCAGGAGTGGTTGCCTTTAGAAGATCGTATCGGACTTCCGCTTTCATTAACAAACCAGAGAGTCGAGCTAATGCTTCTAAATGTGTATTATTCGCACCATCTGGAGCAGCAATCATAAAAAATAGATGTGCCGGTTTACCGTCCAATGATTCATAATCAACACCTGCAGCTGATTTACCAAAGACAATAGCGGCTTCTTTCACTACTTTTGTTTTAGCATGCGGGATTGCGATCCCATCCCCAATTCCAGTTGTACTTTGCTCTTCACGCTTTAGAATCGCTGCTTTAAATTCAGTACGATCCGATATTTTCCCCGCATTAAAAAGAACATCAACCAGTTGATTAATCGTGGCTTCTTTTTGATTGCCTTCAATATTTAAAAGAATCGTATTTTTTGATAACAATTCAGTAATTTTCATGGTTTTCTCTCCCTTAACGAATCTCTTTTATATGAACTTGTGGAAGGAGTTCTTCTACTTTTTCCTTAGTACATAAACCTAGTGAAAAGGCTGTTGCACTACCTGATGCCACACTGTAACGAAATGCTTCTTCAGTATTTCTGGTCCGCACGTAGGCAGCCAGGAAACCAGCGACCATGGAGTCCCCTGCCCCAACTGAATTTTTCACTTTCCCTTTTGGAACTTCCGCAAAAAGTGTCATTCCGTTATTTATCAGTACCGCTCCTGCGCCTGCAAGAGAAATAATTACATTTTTCGCTCCCATATCCACGAGTCTTTTTCCATATGGGATGACTTCATCTGGGCTAGCAATGGTGGTGTCAAATAATTCCCCCAGTTCATGATGATTCGGTTTGATTAAAAATGGGCTATAAGGAAGAACCTTTTTTAATAAATCACCTTCAGCATCAACAACAAATTCTGCTCCACTTTCACTGCAAATTTTCACTAATTCCTCATAGGTTGTTTTAGGTAAGCTAGCGGGGATACTTCCAGCTAGGACTAATAGATCATCTGCTCCTAATTGGTGAATTTTTTGTTTAAGAAGTTTGAAGTTTTGTTCTGAAATATTTGGACCGATAGCATTAATTTCTGACTCTTGACTGGTTTTAATCTTTACATTGATTCGAGTATCTTCATCAACCTGAACAAAGTCTGTATCAATTTTTTCATTATTAAGATATTGCTCAATATAAGCTCCAGTAAAACCACCAATAAATCCAAGTGCCTTACTTTTGGTACCAAATTGGTTTAATACCGTTGAGACATTTATCCCTTTTCCACCGGGAAACTTCGCCTCATTTACTGTTCGATTTAATTCTCCTAGCTGAAAGCTCTCTAATTTGACTATATAGTCGACTGAAGGGTTTAAAGTTAATGTGTATATCATGATGTCACTACCTTTATTGTTGTTCTATTTATATATTGCTTCTGCGTTTCGTCATCTACATCATTAGTGATAATAGTTGCTTCATGGATATCGGCAATTTTGGCAAACGAGATTTCAGAAAACTTTGTATTATCTGCTAAAACATAGGTTTCTCTTGAAAGAGACATTGCTTTTTGCTTCACCATTGCTTCCTCCTGGTCTGGAGTTGTAAATCCAAATTGTGGATGGATGCCATTAACACCTATGAAACATTTATCAAAACGGTAGAGGTCTAAGCCTAAGAAGGCTCCCCTTCCGATGAAAGCATTTGTATTCGGCTTCGCCAAACCGCCAATTAAATAGGTCGATATGCCTTTATCTAATAGTGGCTTTAAATGCATTAATCCATTCGTGACAACAACGATTTCCTTTAATGGCAAGAATTCAATCATTTCAATCACAGTGGACCCCGCATCAAGATAAATACAATCACCTTCCTCCACTAAATTCGCTGCAAATTGAGCAACCAATCGTTTTTCTTGAAGGTTTTTGGAGGATTTCTCAATCATACTTGGTTCTTGAAGTTTCCCCTGTAATCTTGAGGCACCTCCATGGATCCTCTTTAGAAATTTTTGGTCTTCTAGCAAAGAGAGGTCTCTTCGAATTGTTGACTCCGAAGACTCGGTTAACTCCATAATTTCATTGATTTTAATAACATTTTTATCTTTTAACAATTGTAGTATAATTCGATGACGTTCTGGTGTTAACAAGTCATCACCACCTATTTTTTTATTCTTCTTAAGTACATAATACTGAAAACGATTGCAAAAATCAATCATTTTCTTTCAAATTCATTCATAAATTGAATGATTTTGAACGTTATTTGAATTTTCTTCTCTTCCTTACATATTCTTTCAAAAAACTCGACGTTTTATCGTGTTTATAATAATATAAAAAACCGCTAGAAAAAATTTCTGGCGGTTTTTGCATGTTCTTTATTGATACAGACTTAACGGCTGTAACTGAATATGTATTGGCACTGTCGTTGTTGTCATCAATTCTCTCTCCTTACTTGTGAAACAATTCACATGAATATTTATAACCTGTTACTCACTTTTCCTATAAACCCATTTGTTTTTTTACAGATATATATTACCTTATTCCTGCAATATAATAATCCCATTTATGGAATTATTCACATTTATTTCAAATTGATTTGAAATTATTATGTAAAATTAACACTATTCGAGAAAAATATTAATAACAGTGCTACTTCTAGTTTTTCTTGTTGATTTAAATATGTGTATAATAATTAGGATGAATAATTTGAAGAGGATGATACACTTGAACATTACTGGACACTCAGTTGAAAAATTGGAAGATCCATTCGGTTTATTATCAGGTGACCGATATGAGTTTTTCTTAGATCTTGATGTAGATGAAGAGGATGAGCTTTATTCGGATAAAGGAATTGGCCTAAGGGCCATTTTCGTCAGCGACGAAAATGGTGACAAAATAACCAACTTTTATCTTTATGAACAAGGGAGCGAAAAGGTGCTTGACTTTGATCTGGAAAAGGATGAAGAAGAACTGGTCCTTGCCTATTGTAAAGATAACGCAAAAGAATAATAAAAAGGCAGGGAGAATGAAACCTCCCTGCCGACAATTTGATCACATAAAATTCTTACTATGATTGTGAATTACTTGCAATTCTTTAGTACTTTCAGTCATTTCACTTTTGCAGATCGGACATAGTGGCACATCAGTGCTTTTAAAATTGTCGCGAATCCAGCATTTACAAGTCTCTGAACTACATACCCAAATTTTAGTTTCTTCTAATTTGATTTCCTCATCATTTTTTCTACCAAACGCCAAAACGATCACCCCTTGTAATTAGTGCATGACTGTTTTTAAATACTTAGTTTGCTAGCTAAATAATATGGAAAATATCAAATACATCATTTAGCAGTATCCTGTTGACTTTCAAACCATTCTAATTGTGCATAAATCATATATATAAAAGGTGATGCTTAATCATGGTGCATCACCTTTTTTTAAAAGAATTAAACTGTTTTAACGTTAGAAGCTTGTGGTCCGCGAGCGCCTTCAACGATTTCAAAAGAAACTGATTGGCCCTCTTCTAAAGTTTTGAAGCCTTCTGATTGGATAGCTGAGAAGTGTACGAATACGTCTTGACCGCCTTCAGCTTCAATAAATCCAAATCCTTTTTCTGCATTAAACCATTTAACTTTACCGTTGTTCATGGAAAAACCCCCAAAATATAGTTCACTTTTAATTTATCCTACATTTAAAAAAATAAAAAAGACGCACTAACACGTTTGGGCAATAGACATCACCCACATTTTCGTGCAGTTACGACTACTTAAACCAATAAATATTTAACTAACTTAAAAGCGTACCTTTATTTTATCTCATTTCGGCTATTCAGTCAACAAAATTTCAAAAACTAGGAAATTCAGAGAATATATATCAGTTAAAAATATAATAGTTTCCTATCACTCACCAGCAATCAGATTTTTTACTTTGGGGGTGAATTGTATTCCAAGAGCAATGAACCCCAAATTGAGTTCATAGCTCTTTTTTGAAATTACCTTGTAAAAATATTTCCATGAAATTGACGACAAATTTCTGTAAATCCGCTTCCATGCCAATGTAATCAAGAGTATGAACCGGTTCTTTATCAGGTTTTGGTCGAAAATCAGCGATGCTTTTGCCTTTGGCATTACCAAATTCCTCCACTCTTACTCTTCTCGGGATATATTTTACGAAACCCGGTTCCGTTAATGCCATTAACGGGACCACATCATGTAGTGGTGCACCTTTAATTCCAGGCACATTCTTCTGATAGGCTTTATAGTAATAATCAAAGGCTGGTTTTAATAATGGTTTAAAGGGTGTCGGGCTATTTTTGCTAAGAAAGTCAATAATATCAGGAGTAATGAGTGCTTTATTCGTTATGTTTAGAGGAAAAAGATGAATATTATGAGCTTTTTCCATAACGGTATCTGCCGCAATTGGATCCACATAAAAATTCGCCTCAGCTTCAGCAGAAATATTTCCAGGGACCAAAAAAGCCCCTCCCATAATATAAAATGAGTTTACTCCCTTTAATGCGTCATCCCCATATAAGATAAACATCAATGCTAACTCAGTCAATCTTCCGACAGAAACAATCACAAGGTTTCCTTTATATTGAGTAACAATTTCAAGAATTTTGTTAATATCATAAACTTTTACATTCTGGATCGTATCTGGCAGCTTGATTGGTCCTAATCCCTCTTTGCCATGTATCTCAGGGTAAAACACAATTGATTCACCTGATATTGGTCCTGCTGCACCTGCTATGATTGGAATATCTTCTCTCCCACCTAAAGTTAACAGGTAGGCTGTATTCTTAACCGATTTTTCTTTCGGTGTATTTCCATACCCACTGACAATACCAACTAGGTTTATTTTCGGATTAAGTAAGGCATACATGATGGCAAACGAATCATCGATACCAGGATCAGCAATCATGAGCACATTATAAGCCATAGCCTCTCCTCCATTATTCCAATTTTCTATATTTATTAAAATTATGCAAAGAAAATGGTTGAAAGAACAT
This sequence comes from Bacillus sp. AFS031507, assembly GCF_002584635.1. NCBI lineage: Bacteria > Bacillati > Bacillota > Bacilli > Caryophanales > Bacillaceae > Bacillus > Bacillus sp. AFS031507. Next base: position 400,354 of record NZ_NUOW01000003.1, on the reverse strand, counting down.
GAAAAACCGATCCGAGAGAATTCGAATCGGTCGTTAGCAAATTTCTTAGATTATGCTTCCTTTTTGACTCTTGTTGCTGCTTTCTTTCTAGGAGCTGCCGCTTTTTTGGGTTTTGTGCGATCAATTGATGCCTGTAATGCTGCCATTAAGTCAGTGACATTTGACGCTACTTCCTTCGTTGCGGCTGATACAGTTTCTTGTCCACTTCTTTTAGACTCAATCAATTCCAACAATGCAGTCCGATATTCATCAGTGTATTTTTCCGGCTCAAAATCTGTTGTTAATTGATCAATCAGTAAGATAGCAGTGTCTAATTCTCTTTTCGTCACTTTGTCTTCTGAAGGTACACTAGGTACATCACCGGCTTTACGAACTTCATCAGGATAATGAATTGTTTCCATGACTAAGACATTTTCATATACCCGTATAACGGCTAATTGCTCCTTTGATCGAATGATGATTTTGGCAAGTCCAACTTTTTGAGACTCCATCAATGCCTTTCGAAGCAAGGAATAGGCTTTTCCGCCCCCCTCACTGGGAGACATATAGTAGCTTCTATCATAATAGATCGGATCAATTTGTTCCATTTTTACAAAATCAATAATTTCGACCGCTTTCTCTTCGTTTTCTTTTCTTAACTTTTCGAGTTCTTCATTATCAAGGACAACAAACTTCCCTTTTGTATATTCATATGCCTTAACGATATCCTCTGGCTTCACTTCTTCCTCACATACAGAACAAACTTTTTCATATTTAATCGGGGCATGACATTTGTTATGCAGGGTCCGGAGCTTTATATCTTTATCTTCTGTCGCCGTATGGAGCTTGATGGGAATGTTTACAAGTCCAAAGCTAATACTGCCCTTCCACATCGTATGCATCGTTAAATTCTCCAATCTTTTTGTTAATATTGTACGTCACCAAAACAATCACATTCCTAAAAACAATTGGAAAAGGATGAAATCGACGATAATTAAACAAAATAAACTAAAAAAGAAGGGACATTATTACGATGAAACCGATGCTGCCAAGTCTTACATTTGATCTACCAGTTCATCCTGATTGGTTCTATGAAGTTAAATATGATGGATTTCGCACTATTTTGGAATGGGATTCACAAGGAATTAAACTGACTAGCAGGAACGGAAAGTCACTTCTCTCCCAATTTCCAGAAATAAGGGAATTTTTGTTAAAACATGAAAAACAATTCAAACCCTACATACCTCTTCAATTAGATGGGGAGCTCGTTTCATTAGAAAACACGCATAAAGCTAATTTCTCAATGATTCAAGTCCGAGGCCGATTAAAATCGGAACGAAAAATTATAGAACAAGCTAGCAAGTCTCCATGCCGCTTGATGATATTTGATGTGCTTGTGATGACCGGAAAAGCATTACATTCTCTTGTTTTCCATAAACGGAAGAAGGAACTCATCAAACTGTTTCAAAAAATCGGATTGGAATTGGAGGCTGACCCCTATGATGAACAATTACTTCAGCTTGTCCAGGCTCATGATGATTTTGATTTGTTATGGGAAAAAGTTGTTTTAAATGATGGGGAAGGAATTATTGCTAAACACAAGAATAGTCTATGGGAAGAAGGAAAACGTTCCTTACAATGGTTGAAATATAAAAATTGGAAATATGTAAGCTGTTTTATTAATGCTTATGATAAAACAAATGGTTATTTTTACGTAAGTGTCTATAAGGAAAATAAGATCCATCCTATCGGCCAGGTACTTTTCGGCTTTAAACCGGAGGAAAAACAAGCTTTGCAACAGACAATTAAACAAAATATGCTCCGTGAAGATGCACAAATGATTATTGTTGAACCTGCCATTTGTATAGAAGTAAAATATTTAGAACTCTATGAAAATCAGCTGCGTGAGCCCCATTTTGATAGGTTTCGCTTTGATTTAGAACCATCCTTATGTACATACGATCGTTTTATTTTTGCACAAAAGAACCTGCCAGAAGACTTAGATATTACCCATCCTGATAAACCTCTTTGGGAAAAACTTTCCATACGGAAAGCCGATTATATCCTGTACTTACGAGAAATATCACCGTATATGCTGCCTTTATTAAAAGACCGCTTATTAACAGTCATCCGCTTTCCACACGGGATGTTCGGAGAAGCATTCTATCAAAAAAACTGTCCAGATTATGCGCCTGAATTTGTGCAGACACATTCAGCCGAGGGGATTGACTATATTCTTTGCAATAATCTTAAAACACTCGTTTGGCTTGGTAACCAATTAGCGATTGAGTTTCACGTGCCATTTCAAACCATTCATAGCAAGGGACCCAGTGAAATTGTCTTTGACTTAGACCCGCCTTCCATCGGCCACTTTCAATTGGCGATAAAAGCAGCACTTCTAATCAAAGAAGTCCTCGATCAATTAAATTTAATAGGTTTTATTAAAACCTCTGGGAACAAGGGGCTGCAAATCTACATCCCGCTACCCGAAAATGAATATTCTTACGATGAAACCAGGTTATTTACAAGCTTTGTCGCTGAGTATTTAATTTCCAAGGATCCTGACTCCTTCACGATTGAGAGGATGAAAAAAAAGCGGGGGAACAGGCTATACGTTGACTATGTGCAACATAGCGAAGGAAAAACGATTGTTGCACCCTATTCGATGCGAGGAAACGAACATGCAGGTGTTGCCACCCCCCTTTATTGGGAGGAAGTAAATGAAAAGCTCGAGCTAGTATCGTTTAACATGGAAAATGCGATCAAGCGAATTCGCCAGCAAGGTGATCCCTTTTCAAATTACTTTCAAACAAAATCAATCCAGGCGTTTGCACCTGTCTTAGAGATCCTAAAAAAAGGCACAAAAAAAGGATAGGAGGGCCCTATCCTTTTATACCGTCTTCGAGATACCTTTTTGCTTCTGATTGTAACTTCTCATAAGAAGTCTGTTCCATCAATTCCGATTTCGAAGTGACAGTAAACGCTCTTTGCTCGAGATCAACATTGACTGTCGCATTATAAAGATAGGTAGCATTTCCGATCAAGTCAATTGTGTATTTCCCCTCGCTTTCGTGGACTACACACTGGACTCTTCCACCATTATTATAGACATTAACAACTTTTTCGAACTCATTTAATTCTTGTAAACAAGTGACTAGCGTGGAGGCAGACATTGCAGTACCACAGGCATTCGTAAAACCAACACCACGTTCAAAGGTTCTGACATAAATTGAACCAGGTTGCAAGTGTTTAACAAAACTTACATTGACGCCGTCAGGAAACAAATTATTGGGACCATTCACCTTTTCACTAAGTTGTTTTTGGAGGTCACCTTTGAGCTGTTCCGCTTCAACAATGGCGATTAAATGCGGATTCGGTACTGCAAGAGCTGTGAACCTTAAATCCCCTGAAAGTTTTTCAATTCTTTCATTGTAAAGAGTTGGTTTATTTAAATTTAATGGGAGGGCTTTTAATTCAAACAGCACCGGTGAAATTTCCACTTGGTAGGTGTGGATATCTTGTAAAAGGTCGTTTTGTTTGCTTACCTTCAGATTGGCTTTCATCGTTTCGATCACAGCGCTATTTCGCCCTAGATGTTCGCAAACATATCTAGCCACAAGACGCAGTCCATTTCCACACATTGAAGCTTCTGACCCGTCAGAGTTAAATACACGCATTCTACCATCTGCGTTTTCGCTTTGCATAACGAAAAGAATCCCATCAGCACCCAAATCGGATTGACGGTTACATAATAACTTTGCGAGGTCCGCTCGTTCACTTTCCGTAAAAGCATATCCATTCGATTTTTCGTCGATTATTAGAAAGTCATTTCCCGAACCATGGCCTTTAATTAAATTGATTTGCATCGTAAAACCCCCACAAAATTGATAAACATGTTTTATTTATCATATCACTCAATGTTCATGAGGGAAACTGTCGGTACTTCTATCTTTCGATAAAATATTCGTTAACAATAAATGACATTCGGAGAAGCTTGTCCTCCTCTGATAAAGTCTCCCTTAGTGAGAGGACTGGTGTATTAGGTTCTGGAAACAGTGGACTCCATTCAACCGGCATCCATCCCCTGCGAAGCCGTCCGTCCGGAAGGTCATTTTTGTTTATTACTTGCTCATCCATAAAAGTAGATGACCCTTCTACAGCACCAATAAACCTGCCCTTCGAATCTAGTAATTCCTTCTTTTTTGTTCTCCAATCTAGTTTCCTTTTTTCAAAGCAGCCTAAATAATGCCTTTTATGGTCAAATACCTCAATCTTTTTGCCAGTAACCTTAAAATATCCGATGGCCTCGCTATCCAAATTATAGAGAGCATAAATTTTCGAAATCCTAAGCTTCTTTAAGCCCTGGTTATGAAACCTTTTAATCATCCCCGCTAGATGCCCGTCAGGAAAATAGAGTAGCAGGCGTGGGGAGTTTGTGTTCAGAAATAAGACAAGTAAATGTTGTGTTTCAAATAAAGACTCCCTAATGCGCTTTGAATTTGCCATATTTCTGTCAATGGATATCGACTGCCTAATTCTAAAAAGATAGATTTGAAAACAAATCAAGCTATAAATCAGGAAAGGTATAGTTAAGATCATTATTTCTTTGTTTTTAATAATAGAAAGATTGCCAGCAACTATCATAACAGCTGGAATCAGAGCAGCAATACTACCATTTAAGTTCAAATGAGCCGTATCCCGGTAATATTCATTTATTTTCATCTAGAAAACTCCTTATCAATTCCTCTAGTCTTAGTTTATTTACTATTCGACTAAAAAATGATAGGAGATTTCGATTAAAGAACAAAAAGAAGGGATGATATGACTTTGTTAAGAGGCTAGCTCTTTTTTTCTAAAAATAACTACACTAAACCCTAGGAGGACTATGATGCATGCGAATGCAATTAGACTAGTCGAGAGTGCCTGTTCAGGAACTGTCTTTGACAATAGCACCTCGTTTGCATAGCTGGTTAATTGGGCTGGGCTCCATTCCAGCCAAGTAGAAAACGTACTGCTGATTATATTGAATATAATAACGATAGCTATAGATAGAAATCCGGCAATTCCTGGGGTCATAAGTGAAGCACTGAAAAAGACCGTTAATGTTAAAACCACAGTAAGCCAAAGTCCATATAGAAGTAATGATTGGATAAGGTCTCCTGCCGGTATCCAGGCAAATAAAATTCCCGTATAATACCAAGTTGCAATGGAGCCAATAAAAAGAGAGAACCACAATAATAAAATGCCACCAGCCCACTTAGCTGTAACAAAGGATAAATAAGAAACAGGTTTTACTAAAATCATTGCAGCAACCCCGCTTTTTCTTTCAGCAGCAATGATTCCCATTGTTGATAGGACGATAATTAATACACCTAGTGATGAATATTGACTTAGAGCTTGTATGAACACCTCAGCTGCACTTGGCGGGGGAATATCAATAACAGCTCCTTCTGGCAAGTCGCCAAATGATTTTATTATTTGCGGAGTATAATATGTTGTTATTGGTTTTGACACCCCTAATAATATAAAGGTAATCGGTACCCAAATCCATTTGAAATTCCTCCACATTTCTAATATTTCTTTTTGGAACAATGTCAGCCACTGGTTCATTTCCCCACCACCATCATAAACACATCTTCAAGGGTCATACTGCTTATTTCAAATCTTTCTAGGGGCATGTTTTGTTCCGAAATCAACCTCAGAAATGCCTGTCTTGCAAGCACGACGTTCGATACAAAAACACTAACCCTATTCCCTTCTACATTTGTGGAGAGAGTAAGTTCATGATTAGAAAATATGTCAGCAAACTCTCCAGACTTTCCTTTAAAAAACAAATCGATTTTTGGCTGTTGATGTCGTTCCCGAAGCTCTTCCATTGTTCCTGATTCCACAATTTTTCCATTATGCAAGAATAAAATCTCATCACATACTTCTTCCGCATCATTGAGAATATGGGTGGAGAATAGAATAGTGGTTTCCTCTTTTAACCCCTCAAGCAGATCCAATACTTCTCTTCTTCCGATCGGGTCCAAAGCAGAAACGGGCTCATCAAGCATAATAAGCTGCGGACGATGAATAAGGGCTTGGGCAATTCCTAGGCGCTGTTTCATCCCGCCTGAATATTTTGCTACCCTTCGATTTTTAGCATCCAATATTCCTACCAATCTTAAAAGCTCTAAGGAACGCTCCTTCGCTTCCTTACGACCCAAACCAGCTAATCTGCCTGCATAGGCCAAAAATTCAAGTCCCGACATCCATTCGTAAAACACTGGAAATTGCGGGAGGTATCCGATTAATCTGCGGTTGTCCTCTCCTTTTTTTGCATCAGTAAAAATGATCGTCCCTTCCGTCGGTTCCATTAGACCAGAAAGCATCTTTAACGTGGTTGTCTTCCCTGCCCCATTCGGACCTAAAAGAGCGATGCATTTCCCTTTTCTTAATTGAAAATCAATCCCTTTAATCACTTCCGTCCCTTGAAAGCTCTTTTTTAAATGATTAATTTGGATAAGAGACATCAGTTACTCTTCCTTCCAATCACGAAATAAAGAATCGGTCCAATAATGTTAATGAATAATATAATGAGTGCCCATAACCATTTTGGCCCATTTGTATTTTCGATTCGTACTAAATCAATAATCGCTACGATTATTAATATTAGTTGAATTATAAGGATTGGAGCTATTATAGGTAGATTATTTACCAGCGCATCCATGAACTTCCCTCCCTTGGTTTCTTCTAAATTACTTTATTTAACATTTATCCCAAAAAACCCTTTATAACCCGACAAATTTTTTGCCGGGTATATTTCTCAAGATTATTTAATTAGCCTAAAAATTAAAGGAAATCGATATTCATTTCCTTCAAAGGCTTTGATTGCTGCAATAATGGTGAATACAAAGAGCATTACGCCTAATATCGCTAGTGCTACAAAACCAATTAAGATGAGTGTTAATAATCCGCTAACAAAAAAGTAAACTGTATAGGAAATCAAAAAGTTAAAATATTCCCTGCCGTGATAATCAATGAATGATGACTCATCCTTTTTTATTAACCAGATAACTAGCGGTGCGATAACTGGGAAAAATATACTTAACACATAAATACCAGCAGCAAACAACCTTTCATCTTGATTAACCATTTTCTATTCCCCCATTGGAATATATTTTTTACATTCATTAATATTTACGGCAGTGCTTTTAAAAGGTTTCGTTATCTTTAAAAAAATTTATGGGGTCAAACTTCTCCCTAGGCACGTAAATTGGTAAAATTGATAAAATAACTATTATCAACGTGCAGAAAGGTTTTATTATGACAAAAATACTTTTAAAAAACGCAAAGGTATATCCAATTTCATCAGAACCAATCCATCACTGTGATGTCCTAATTGAAGCAGGAAAAATTAAAAAATTAGGGAAAAATTTAACGACAGACTTAAAAGTAAAAATAATCGATTGTGAGGATTTATTTCTTTTACCTGGCTTTATTGATGTTCATACTCACTTAGGTCTTTATGATGAAGGAACGGGCTGGGCTGGGAATGATGCAAATGAAACAGTCGAAGCCCTCACGCCCCATATTCGGGCAATTGATGGTGTTTATCCATTGGACCCAGCGTTCTCTGATGCCGTCAAAAGCGGCATTACAACTGTCCATGTCATGCCGGGAAGCGCCAACGTCATTGGCGGAACAACTTCAGTCATTAAAACTACTGGTAAAAATATAAAAAAAATGATTATTCAAGAAGTTTCAGGCTTAAAAATAGCCCTAGGGGAAAATCCAAAAAGAATTCATAGCCATGGGAATAATGATTCCATTACACGGATGGGGATTATGGGGATGCTAAGAGAAGCCTTCTACAAAGCCATCCATGCGGATAATCCCGAGGAGCCTAGAATTACTCCTATCGTGAAGGCCTTAAAAAGAGAAATTCCCGTAAGAATTCATGCTCATCGTGCGGACGATATTATTTCAGCGCTTCGTTTTGCAGAAGAGTTTAATCTGGATTTACGTATTGAGCACTGTACTGAAGGGCATTTAATAGCCAGTGAATTATCTGGAATGGGTTTAAAGGTTTCTGTAGGACCTACATTGACACGAAGATCCAAGGTAGAATTAAAAAATAAAACGTGGAAAACCTATCAAGAACTGACGAATCATGGTGTTGAAGTATCAATTATTACCGACCATCCTTATACACCAATTCAATACTTGAATATTTGTGCGAGCCTTGCTGTACGAGAAGGATTATCCGAGCAAAAAGCACTAGAAGGAATCACCATATTACCAGCCAAAAATTTAAAAATAGACAATACCGTCGGAAGTATCCAAGAGGGTAAGGATGCAGATTTAGTGCTTTGGAGCCATCACCCATTCCATTACTTAGCAAAGCCAAAGTGGACGATGATTGGCGGTGAAATGATCTATCAAGAAAGATAGATTAATGTTGAAAATTGGTAAAAAATATTATCGAAAAATACACAAAAAACCTATTTATTTTTTGGCTTTTTTCTTGTATTATACTCTAAGTGAAATGTTTTAGACCTGAATACTTTGGGGGTTTACGAACACAATTTGTTAACAAAAAAATGATATAGGGAAGGCAAATGGTGCGCCACCAGTTTTACTGGTTCTAGTGGGTTCGATTCCCACCCCGAAATTTTTTAGTAACTTTATAAAAAATTTCGAGGGTGGACCGCTTCTTTTGACATGGGATCGGAATGCCCTAATGGAGGGATTTTCATGCTTAAAAAACGTGATCTTCATGACAGCCACACATTGTACGAATTAATGACGCACCCTGATGTCTTCCCTTTTGTACGCCAAAAAGCTGATTCTTATGAAGAATTTTTATTTATGACAAAACAAACCATAGAATCCGAAGAACGCGGTGAACTAATTTCACGGACCATTCTCGATGAATGGGGAGCGCCTATCGGAACAATTAATCTATTTGATATTGAGGACAACGCTGGTTTTTTAGGAACATGGCTTGGCAAGCCCTACCATGGCAAGGGTTATAATAGCCCGGCTAAGGATGCTTTTTTTCAAGAACTTTTTTATGAAACGGGAATTGAGACAGTTTTTATGCGAATCCGCAAGGTTAATATTCGTTCAATAAAAGCTGCTGAAAAACTTCCTTATGTAATAAAAGCAAATGAAAGTAGAAAATCTATTTATGAGCAATTAAACGCTAATGGCGAAGTATATGATTTATTTGAGATTCCAAAGGATCAATACACCTTTTACCTTATGCGAAACGGTGCTGTTCAATCAGACGATTCACAATTGCTGGAGGCATAAAAAAACAATCGGCCCTCGCCGATTGTTTTTATTTAGTTTTCAAGGAAAGAAGTCTTCTTATTATTCCGTTAAATTTTGTTCCATGCTTTCGTTTACGTCATTAAGACCCATTTGGAGCAAAAATTCATCTAATTCCTCATTCGTCAATGTTTCAAAGCGGCCATCATGAAAAAATACTTGGGTTTGATTAGGGTTAATTCTGTTCATGTTAAAACTCATTTTCTTTGCTCCTTTCATAGATGATTATTTTCTATTGTCCACAAAAGAAGCTGTTTTCATTCCTGAAAATCAAATAGTTCAAAAAATTATACTAATTCTTAAGTACTTTACCTAATACGTTTAGTCCACCTGTGACAGGTATTATACTCCCAGTAATTAAATCGGATTTTTCATCCGTAAGGAAGGCAATTACTCTGGCAATATCTTCTCCTGTTCCTTGCCTTCCAATAGGGCTATCACCCATTGCAGCTATAGCATCCCCGATATTACTGTCTTTCCATTCATTTATTATATCACCCGGACAAACCATATTAGCGGTTATCCCATGTTCTGCTTCTTCAATTGCAATTGTTCTTGTAAGTGACGCTACTCCTGTCTTCGCTGCAGCAAACGCAGAACGAAATATCCAACCTGGTGCGGTTTCGACTCGGTCATATCCGATTGTAATAATTCTTCCCCATTTTTGGTTTCGCATCGAAGGAATAATAAGTTTTGACAAATAAAATACAGCACTTAAGTTCCCTTGTAATATATAGTTCCATTCATCGAAGGAATAGTCTGTCAGCTTCTTTCTTTCATGTATGTATGGACCTGCATTATGAACTAAAACATCCACGGTTGAAAATACAGCAAGGGCTTCATCGACAATTCGGATACAATCCTCCATGTTCGAGACATCACCTTGAATCGCAATGTTATGCGTTCCATAATATTTAGTCAATTGGTTTGCTAAAGAAATAGCTTCTGCTTTACTATTACGATAGTTAATGACTAGCTGATACCCATTTTCCGCGAGATATAAAGCAGTTTTTTTGCCAATACCCGAAGCTCCCCCCGTAATCAAAGCCGTTTTCTTTTTCACAAATCATTACCTCTCAATGTTTAGAATTTCTCTCTTAACTATATGTTAAAAAGAAACAATTATTTATGCAAATTTTAGTTCCATCTCTATAGTGAAAACTTGTTCCTCTGTAAAGGATGTAAGTTTTAATAACGAATGGGCAAAAATTGGCATAGGATAAGATAGCTACAAAAGGTGGAAAGGATGAGATCATTGTTCCCTTGGGATAAATTTCCTTTTGATAACGATTTGAAGGATAAGATAACAAAAATGAAGCCTGAAGAAATCAATAACTATGTTCAGGATATTATGGGGAAAATCATGCCCGCTAACATGAAAGGTGTGATGAACCCTCAAGAGATGTTTAAGGGTTTCCAATCGTCAGTATCCCCGCAGGAGCCAACGAGGAGTATATTGAATTCAACGGCCTTTGAGACCCATGATTTTGTGTATGTTAGAATTCCAATCAAAAAAGAGGAATGGGTTAAACAGCTCCGTATTTTTCATACAGCTAATCAACTAATTGTTGAGCATATTCCACAACATGAAGATAAACACACGATCATCCTTCCTGCAATTGTAAAAAAGAAGGGGGCAACTGCTACCTTCAAGGATCATATGCTTGAGGTGAAAATCCCCAAAAATGTTGATATGCAGTTTTCTCAAATTGATGTTACTGAAATCTCATGAACGTCATTAGAGTAAAGGACAGCCAATTTTTCTGTCCTTTAGATTTAATGACCTTCATCTTCCATCTTCATACCATCCATAGAGTTTTTGGTGTTGGGATCCTCAGGTGCACTTGGGGTCCCAATGGTAAATTCTTTTTTAGGCATATTATGCATATCTCTTGCTGTAACGTGAGAAATGATATAATAAGTACCTTCTTGTGAGAAGGATCTTTCTAAGCGATATATTCCTTTTTCAGCATGCTTAATTTCTACCTTTTCATGCTTGTCATCCTTTGCACGCCAGATCTCAAAAATAACCTCAGCATCCTTCACTTGATCATTCCCCTGAGTAACCTTCGCTTCAAATGAAATCGGTTGATTCATTTTGCCTGGGTCCGGGTTAATAGATAACTCTACTTCTACCATTTGCGGTAGATTATCGGCTTGTTCTTTTTTATTACTGCACGAAATAACAATACTTAAACATAGAACAGTCACCAAAAAAACGAAAAGCTTTTTCAAGGTTCCTCTCTCCTAACTTAATTCTTCCATTACTTCATTATGAATTTTAATTAACAATAGCTTGGCTTCTAGAGAACTCGTAGAATTAATCACTCTTTTGATTGCAGAATAGTATTTCTCATACTTGTTTTTCCGGATCCTCGGGTGTGAGTTTTCATCTTGAAGCTCTCTTTTTATCGCTTCAACTAGAGTCACCTCACTACCTTTTCCTTCTGTTTCTAGTATACGATTATTCCAAATCTGCCGATATTCCTCTAGTAATTCATCGAAGGACACTCTTTCTTTCGACAAACAATCCCTCCTCTTTTATGTCTACACTTGCATTGTTACATATTTACTGACACTATTGCAAAAAATACAATTTAACAAGTCAAAGAAAGGAGAAACCTTATGTCTACCCCTTATAAATGTCCAAATTGCAAAACGAATCGGAGCCGCTTTAATGTTATTCAACAAGTTTCCCAATCTGTTAAACTTGACCCTCAATCGGGAGCAGTAATCCGAGAATATGGTGAAAATGATTTAGAACCCTTCCACCTCCCTTACAATGGACCAGAAATTCGAGTCCAATGCGGTGCCTGTGGTTTAATTGAGGATGAACGTACGTTTATCAAATTTGGCGAACAGCCGATATAGTCTTCTTCTTTACATAAAAACATCCTAATTATTGGGTTGTCCCGTAATTAGGATGTTTTTTTGTTTAGTGAAGATTATTTTCTTTTAGAAAATCCTTTGAATCCACTTTCCAAGCATCAATTGGTGAAAATCTTACCAGATGAATATCCCCTCTAAAGGATTGTCCGCCTCTGTTTTTTATAAACCAATCAATTTCGATGGGGACATCTAAACTAATTTCCTCGGTTAAATCCTCTGCTGGCAAAAGCTCCATTCGAGAAATTCTAACACTTTCTACATTCCCTAAAATCGGCTTCCAGTTTATTTTTTGTAAAGAAGCTTGGGAAGTAATCTGGACATCCTGCTGCTTCAATCCTGCAACATAGGCATTTATGACCTCATAGGGATTCGCCTTTCCTAAATACTGATTTAATTTGCCAGAAGCCTTCAAAACCATGAGCATATGTGATAAGTCCATTGAGTTGGTGCGATGAGTGGTACTACCATAAAAATGAATACAAAAGTGACCTGGAAAGCTATTCGCTAATGCTCCAGCACCATGCGGCATTCCATGCATCGAGCCCGCTATCCATTGATCCTTATGAATAACAATAATAGCTCGGCGTTTCCAACTCCATTTACCCCCGTATATTCTTTTCATTACCTTCGTGTCTTTTGTGGTTAATGGCTGTACATCCGCATGGTGGCTTCCCGCTCGTCGTTGCACCTTGAACTTTCTTCCCGTTTCCACGTCCATTACCGTAAATTTTGTGTACTTTGGCAGGATTTGATTAACTTCTTTCCAATTTAACATCTCAATTTTATAGCTGATTGTTGATGCTGCTTTTACCCCTTGGCCATTTAGGAGGATATGAATTAACATTAAAAAAATGACTACCCTCTTCATCGTATCCTCCTTTTACAAAAAACTTGCTACATTAAAAGAGTTACCTGAAGAGGAAATTATCATTCATTCAATCATGGTATTTTTCTTACTTTTCAAGATTTTTTAATTGTGTTTCAACCCCATTCCAATTTATACCTTCACCAATAAACACAAGGTTTAATCGCATATTCATGTCTTCTTTTAGATAAATCGGCATGCCATAAGAAAACTGAAATAAAAAAGGCAGGTCCGAATGATCAAACTTAACATAGCCCTTTATACGGTAAATTGTATCTGGTAAATGTTTTAAGAAATTCTCAAATTCAGCATGGCTAATAGCAGTTTTAAATTGATAAACAAATGTCGTTAAATTTATAGTTACTCGTTGTGACTCTTTCTTTTCCTTTTCAAAGGATACAGAAAGCTTTCTCAGCTGTTCAATTGACACCTGTGAATAATTAGTAAGAAGGCATCTTGCATTTGAATTAATGGATTGAATCTCGAATATTATCTTTGCTTGCTCACTCTCTTTTAATTCATCCATTTTGTTAATAATAATGAAGTCAGCATGCCTTACTTGCTCAAGAATCAATTGCTGGAGCTGGGGACTTAAGGATTTTCTTTCCATCCATCTCTTGCCATCGACTGTCGTTAGGATGCCTTTAATCAATAATTTATCTGCAAACAATGGGGAAAGGATCGCATCCAAAACCTCCACAGGGTGGGCAGCACCGGTTGTTTCGATATATATCACTTCTGGTTTTTCATCTAATAATAATCCTTGCAACTGGGCTTCAAGTTTGTCTTGGATGGAGCAGCAAATACATCCTCCCAACAATTCTTTTAAGGAAACATCCTCACCCTCAACTGCATCAGAGTCTATGGAAACCTTACCTAGTTCGTTCATCATGACAGCTATTTTTCTTCCTAACCTTTGTTCATCTTCTAACAATCGTTTTAAAAGGGTGGTTTTCCCGCTTCCCAAAAATCCTGATAAAATATAAACCTCAGCTTTTTTCATCCTCAATTCCCTTCCAATGGTCATTAATTGTACTCTAAAAAAATGACCCAACTCCGGGGAGTCGGGTTACTTTTTTTATTTCATTGTTCCCTTTAATACTTTAATCGCTTCTTGCATTTGTGTATCACTTGTTTTTATTTTGTCCCTTAATAACTCCATTAGTTTCATGGTGGAATCACCTTTTAAAACACCATTGACTGGGAGTTTTTGAGCTTTTTGGAAGGCAGTAACAGCATCTTTTGTCTTTTGATCAAAAAATCCATCTGTCCGACCTGGATCAAAACCAATCGCTTTGAGCATTTTTTGGGCAGTTTGAACTTCCGTAGATGATGTAGATAGTTTCAGTTCCTTATCGGGATTAATAATTGTTAGAGTTGCATATTCAGGCAGGGCTACAGCTACATCAGGATTTATCCCCTTTTTATGAATCCAATTCCCGTTCGGTGTCAACCATTTCGCCGTGGTGAATTTAAGATTTGAGCCATCCTTGAAGTCAGAAGCAGTCTGGACTGTTCCCTTACCAAAAGACTTCTCTCCGACTAGCTTAACACCAGCAGATTCTTTTACAGCTGCAGCAAGTATTTCTGATGCACTTGCACTACCTTTATCAATTAAAACAACCAAAGGAAGATTTGGGTTCCCTTCATTTTGAGAAGGATATTCCTTAATCTTTCCATTTCGGTCTTCTACTTTTAAAATAAGTTTCCCTTTTGGAACGAACATGCTCGAAATCGAGATGGCTTGGTCCAATAAACCTCCTGGATTTTGACGCAAGTCTAATACTAGCCCCTTCATTCCTTTCTTATTCAAGTCATTCAAGGTCTCAACTAGCTCCTTAGACGTATTACTGGAAAAGCTCGTAATTTGAACTTTAGCAATCCCGTCTCCCACCATTTCACCATAAACAGTTTCAATTGGTATCTCATCGCGGATAATTGGCACAGTCATTGGAGCTGCTGTACCAGGGCGTTGGACAGACAACTCAACCTTTGTACCCTTTTTCCCACGAATCAGTGTTACTGCTTGAGTAGAATTCATCCCTTGGAGGCTTTTTCCATTTACGGACATGATCATGTCATTTGGTTTTAAGCCAGCTTTTTCCGCAGGAGATCCTTTTATGGGAGACACAATCACGATGTGCCCATCCTTTTCCTGAATTTCAGCGCCAATCCCTTCAAAAGATGAAGAAATGCTGCCATGAAAGCTTTCTGCTTCTTCATTACTCATATAGTCTGAATAGGGATCATCCAGCGACTCCACCATCCCATTTATTGCACCATTAATGACCTTTTTTTGATCAATATCCTTAAAATAACCACTTTTCAATGTATCATATGCTTCATAGAGTTTATCAAATTCTGGTCTTTCTGTTCCAACTGTAACGACCTTTTCTTCTCCAAATGCTAGTGCAAACGCTGTAATTCCCGCAGATAGAAACACAACCATAAACAACAGCATGATAAAATGGAATTTTTTTAAACGAATGTGTCCTGATTTGTTTGCTGATCCTTGCTCTTGTTCAACGTTTGCTTCTTCCGCTTTTATCTGTTCTATTTTCTCGTCTTTCAAATCCTTCACCACTTTCATTAACCATAAAAATAAGAAATAATCCAGCGAAAATTTTCTTATTAGGTGCTAGATGGATTTCCAAATTTTCAAAAGCTATTATCAGATACTTTTAAAAAATAACCCTTAGTGATTAGAATAACATCTTTCGTATAAAATTAACAAAGAAAAGTTAATGAAATTATAATAAGATCACAAATAAATTTTCACAATAAAAGCACCTACCAAATGGTAAGTGCCGTTTATTTTTATCCTACATCATAACCTTGATCTTCGACGGCCTCTTTAAGCTTCCCAACTGAGGCTTTGCTTAAATCATGACCAACCATAACCTTGCCATCTTTTAATGAAACATTAACTTCTGTTACACCTTCTAAATTGAGAAGGGCTGTTTTCACTGCCTTTTCACAATGTCCGCATGTCATTCCTGTAACCTGTAATGTTGTTTTCTCCATGAAAATTACCTCACTTTATATTTATATTTTCACTCGCTTCAAACGAAGGGCGTTGGACACTACTGATACTGAACTAAACGCCATGGCTGCACCAGCAACCCAAGGGGCTAACAAGCCAAGTGCCGCAATTGGAATCCCCCCTGAATTATAAACAAGCGCCCAAAAGAGGTTTTGGCGAATATTTTGCATCGTTAATTTACTTAAACCCATTGCCTTTGGAATCAAGGTTAATTCCCCGCCAAGAATTGTTATATCAGCCGCTTCAATCGCTACATCAGTACCCGTACCGATTGCAATCCCTATATCAGCTACGACAAGGGCTGGAGCATCATTTATTCCATCGCCAACCATGGCCACTTTTAGACCTTGCAGCTGTAATTCTTTGACATGATTGGCCTTTTCCTCGGGAAGGACTTCTGCAATAACATTAGAAATGCCGACTTGATTCGCAATCGCTTTAGCCGTACGTTCATTATCACCAGTTAACATAAACACTTTAATTCCTAATTGGTTTAATTGCTGAACCGCCATTTTAGCTGTCTCTTTTACTGTATCGGCCACAGCAACTACACCCATAATAGTGGAGTTTATGGCAATAAACATAGCTGTTTTCCCTTCGTTCTCCAATCGGGTTAGGTCTTGGTCTCCCGTAATGCTGGGAATATTTTTTAGAGCCATAAGTTTACTGGTGCCTACAAATATTTCATCATTGCCTATTTTTGCTTCAATTCCATAACCAGGTACTGCCTTAAACCGTTTGACAGGCAGGGTACTTGATCTTTTTTCAATTCCATATTTTACGATCGCTTCGGCAAGTGGATGTTCAGAAGACTTTTCTGCTGAAACGAGGTATTGGAGTACTTTTTTCTCGTCCTGATAAGCTATAAAATCTGTTACTGTAGGATGTCCTTTTGTAATCGTGCCGGTTTTATCAAGGACGATTGCATTAATTTTATGGGCTGCTTCTAAATGCTCTCCACCTTTAAAAAGAATCCCCATTTCAGCTCCTTTACCTGTACCAACCATGATAGATGTTGGAGTGGCTAGTCCTAACGCACATGGACAAGCTATAACAAGAACAGCGATCGCTGTTTCTAATGCGGAAGGGAAATCTCCAGGATTCACAAAGAAATACCAAATTAAAAAAGTAAACATTGAGATTGCAACCACAACAGGCACAAAATAACCTGAAATTGTATCTGCTACCCGTTGGATTGGGGCTTTGCTGCCCTGGGCTTCTTCGACAATTTTAATTATTCCAGCAAGTGCTGTGTCTTTGCCAATCTTCATTGCTTTTATGGTCAGGGTGCCATTCTTATTGATCGTTGAACCAATGACATTGTCCCCAACAGATTTTTCCACTGGAATTGACTCACCGGTTATCATTGCTTCATCAACAGAAGATTGCCCAAAGGTTACCATTCCATCGACAGGAATTTTTTCCCCTGGCTTTACCAATAAGTAATCAGAAACTTTCACTTTCTCAATTGGAATTTGAAGTTCCTTACCTTCTCTTAGTATAGTGGCTTCTTTTGCTTGGAGACTTAACAACTTCGATATGGCAAGCGTTGTTTTCCCTTTGGCCATCGTTTCAAATAATTTCCCTAATAGAATTAAAGTAATCAGTACAGCACTTGTTTCAAAATATAGATGTGGCATATAGTTAGTGTTACCAATTGTTTTCATTCCTTCAGCTAAGCTATAAAAATATGCTGCTGATGTTCCTAACGAGACTAGGACATCCATATTAGCACTTTTATTTTTCAGGGCCTTAAAAGCACCCATATAAAACTGACCACCTATATAGAATTGCACAGGCGTTGCCAATAGTAATTGAAACCATGGATTCATCAAAAAATGTGGCATTGGTAAACCAAAATCAACAGGCAAATGGGAAAGCATCGTATATAGAAGCGGTATTGCCAGAATTACCGACAGAAGAAATATACGTTTTTTTTGTTTAATTTCTGCATCTTTATTCTGCTGTTTGGTATCCCTGTGAACCTTTTCTGTTGCTTCATAACCAAGATTTTCTATTTTAGTAATAATATCATTACTTGAAACCAGTTCTGTATCGAAAGAAATAGCTGCACTTTCCATTGCCAAATTGACATTTGCCTCAACACTGTCCATTTTATTGAGGACTTTCTCGATTCTCGTTGAACAGGCTGCACAGGTCATTCCAGAAATGTCTAATTTGAGCTGCTCTTTCATTTGGATCACCTCTTTTATATACTATACCCCCGCAGTGTATATTTGGTCAAAGAATTTTTACCGAAAATAATACTATATTTAATTTAAGCCTTATTTTAACGTCTTTCGATGATTTTTGTCACAGAGGAGTTTTGTTTTTTATTTATTCTCCATTTTGGTAGTGAGTTCCTGTTAATTACTAAAATAAAAAGCCTCATCCAATTTGGAAAAGGCTCATTTTGATTATTCTTTTATCGCTGCTTCTAAAGCAACTTCTATCATATCGTTAAAGGTTAATTGCCTTTCTTCAGCTGTTGTTTCTTCACCTGTTAAGATATGATCACTAACTGTTAGAACGGAAAGTGCTCTCCGATCAAATTTAGCGGCTAATGTATAAAGGGCTGTGGTCTCCATTTCGATCGCCAGGATTTGATATTTAGCCCATTTTTCAAGTTCAGCATTATCATTATAGAATGAATCTGCTGTAAAAATATTTCCTACTTTCAAGTTAAGTCCTTTTGCCACCCCTGCATCATAGGCCTTACGAAGTAAATCAAAGTTTGCTGTAGGGGCAAAATCGACATGACCAAACGTTAAACGATTCATATTTGAGTCGGTTGAGCTTGTCATTGCCAAAATGACATCACGAACCTTTACATCTTTTTGAATGGCTCCACATGTTCCAACACGAATTAGATTTTGGACATTATAGCTTTGCATAAGTTCATTTATATAAATTGAGATGGAGGGAACACCCATTCCAGTCCCTTGTACAGAAATTCTTTTTCCTTTATACGTTCCTGTAAACCCGAACATATTTCGAACTTCGTTGTAACATTTTGCATCTTCTAGAAATGTTTCTGCAATATATTTTGCGCGAAGCGGGTCCCCTGGCAGTAATACTGTTTCAGCAATTTCGTTTTCCTTCGCACCAATATGTACACTCATCTATATTCCTCCAATCAATAACTCCAGCCGTATTAAAACTGTTTCATTGACAATATATCATAAACAATTTCTAATGAGAAACTCTGCGATGAAAAAGACATGAATTTATTATTTTGTGGGAAGCTATTTTTAAGATTGGAGGGAGATCGTTCATGGGTAAAAAACATCGAAGCCGCACTAATTCACCGAAGAAAAATAATCACATCCCTGCTGAGGCCATTGTGGCTGAACATGAAGCACATGCAAAAGAGCACAATGCAACTGGTGGAAGAAAGCACTGAGCTAAAAAAACCTAAGGAATATTGTCCTTAGGTTTTTAGTTTACAGAAGAACTATTCTGTTAATAGGAAACCAACCACCAGGTTTTAATTGATAATAATGCTGTCCTCCCCTGCCTTGGTCAATTAACACAATATCCCCGGTTGAGAGAAATCTGCCTTGATAATCTGCAGGGATTCTGTCAGTAACATTAAAGCGGCTGAAAGTTTCCTCTAAGCATTGCACTCGGCTATTTGCTGAAATAGTGGTTCGAAAAACCTCTTTATGCCCTTTATTTTCACGGTATTTTGGAGTTTGAAAGATCGTCACATCATATTGTGTACATGCTCTTTTTATTAATACTTTGATCATCATATACCTCCAATTATTAGAATTAATTGCTTATTCTAATAATTAGCGTTGGACATTGTCGATTCCTTCTTGAAAATCCCATTTTTTTGTCGAATTGCACTTTTTTTATCCAGCAAAGATGATTTTTATCGAATCAAGCGTTTCAATATACATAAAAACAATAGGACCAAAATAGCCCTATTGTCAGGATTTTATGAATATCGTTGAATTACACTTTGAATTTTTTGTTGTAAATTCGGGATATCTGCATTTGAAACTGACAAGCGTACATTGGTCTCATCTGCACCCATTGCCTCTGAAAACAATCCTGATAGCCCTCTTGCCCGACGGTCCACTTGGAACATGATATCAAGCATGCCATTTCCAGAAGGGAAAAAAACTACTTCTAGTTCATCTAATCTGCCACGAAATAATCCTGCAGTAGGTACAAACTCAAATTCTTGAACAAACGGTAAACGTCCCCGTAATCGCCGCGGTGCTTCTTCACAATCGGCTTCTCGAATCCTAAATCCTAAATTATCAATAGCATTAAACACAGCAGACATAAGTGGGTTAGGGACAACTTTTAGATAATCTTTATCGCTTGGGTCCACACCGCCTTTAATATCTAGACCGGTAGTTACCCAAATCTTTGACCTGCCAATGGAAAGCGGCGTATCAAAAGGAAGTTGAAAGGAAAATGGAATGTCTTTTTTCTCATTTGCACGAATGACAAAAGAAGTAGTTAATCGAAACTTTTCGATCGCAGCGGTGACGGTATACTTTTTGTCATCTGACTCTCTTAAATAGGTGGTATTTAAGGTGAGATAGATCTCATCAACCTGCTGATCGATCTTGCCTCCTTTAATTTCAACTACACCGTTAACAGTCTCCCCCGGCATATAAGTATCTTTTTCAAGCTTTGTGTCCACTGCTGCTGACCCAATTCCTACGCTGGCAAATACTTTGTTAAAAAAAGACATTTTTTCTCCCCCTAGATTAAGTATAAATTTATTATTTCAGCTCTTATTTGGGCACAGTTTTCATATGCTGGTTCAATCTGTAAGAGCTTTCTAATTATGTGTTTGGCCTGGTTCGAAATTTCTAATTCCTCTTCCCAGCTCTTTTCCTGTTTGTGTTGTGGAAAAGTAAAATTTGAATACAGTAAAAACAATAGGAAATGTCCCAATCCATAAAAATCCGCTTGGCAGTTAACCTCTTTACGGATATTTTTTTCCTTTGTTGTCTGAACTGCTGTTTTAAAATTAAGATGTCTTCCTAACCCTAAATCAATTAGCCTAATCTTAGCACCATCCGAAATGACATTTGGGATTCGGATATCTCTGTGGATTATTTTATGATTGTGCAGATATTCAATCGGATTTAATAATTCATAGACGATTTGAAAAGCTTCTTTTTCAGTGACTTTCTTTCCTTCAGCAAAAATAAGCTGTTCAAAGTTCATCCCCTCAATAAATTCCATTGTGTAGTAAGGAATGTTGTTAAAGGTACCACCCTCAAAATATCTTGGAAAACCAGGATGTTCAATCGAACTTAACAGTTCTTTCTCATATTCAAAGTCAATTCGACCCGATTGCGTTAATCTTTTATGGAGTCGCAAGGCTTTTAGAACCTTTTTTTGCTTCGATTCCAGATCATATACCAAGTAACTATGACCGTAACCACCTGCTCCCAGATGTCTAATGACATTGTATCGATCAGCGATGAGCTTATCATTTGGGAAAAGTTGTTCAAATAAATTGGAAAATAGGAATGCAATTCTTTTTATCATGAGAAGGGCACCTTGCTAGCTGCTAAAAAAACTTCTACTTTTATACTTCTTTTTATAATGATGATGTCCTAGGTTGTTGTGCTTATAATGATTTCTTCTCTTCCAGGCATCACTTGAAGAACTATATTGATGGTGATGTTGAAGCTTACTTTTGAAAATTAATTTAAGGATTTTTTTTAACAATTCTTTCCCCTCCTTAGCTTCGTAAACATTCATACGTTTAGAAAAAATAAAGGTTTCATGATTAGCGAAATTTATTAAATATGATGATGATCCAATGTACTTTGGCTAATGTTTTTTTTAACGAGCACAACAAAAAGCGAGCACCGAATGCTCGTCTTCTGTATTAATCTATATTAAAAGGAAAAGACTATTTCCTTCTATTTGATTAATTAATTTTTTATTCATCCTCTTCTTCTTCGTCGATAATACTCTTCTCAATTAAATATTCGAAAGTTATGTCTGCAATTTCCTCTAATTCTTCTTCACTAGGAACGTATCCCCTTTTTACAAGCTCATGAAAGAAAAATTCGGCAATCTCTTCAGTATCAATAAATACTTCAATTTCTCTCATAGCATCGCCCCCTTTTTAGAGAATGTATGATGTACATGGCTTTTTCATGCTATTTACTTTATGGACCTAACTGAATATCCATTTCCAAAGAGAACGAGGATTTATTAACCCTTTAAATTTCAATAAGAGATGAAGTCTTTTTTGGATTGGACAAGCATAGGATGAATGAAAAGAACTTTCCCTGAGGTGATCTGATGTTAAATTTACAATTAAAATTAGAGGCATGGATAAATGATGTTAATCGGGAGGATGGTCTCACCCTCCAAACATTTGAGAAGATTCTAGATGTGATGTTTTTTCTTATTAAATGGGCTGGTATCCCGTTTGTTGTTTATTTACTATTTGAAATTTCAAAGTGGTAGCTTCTCTCTTAGACGTGACTCTTGCCATCGTTACTGACAAGACTTTCTAATTTCCTAAGAATCACACGCATTACTTGATAATATTCCTGATCCTGAAACATTTCATATAAAATCCGGTAATCATTAAATATGTCCAATAAGTTGTCAATTAATTCCTTTTTTTCCTTTTTGCGTTCAATTTCTTCGAATTCTGCTTTTCTAATAATGTTCTGGACTTTTGGATTATCGACTGCCTTTTCCTGCTTATTCACTAAGTATAGGAGACCCAGTTTTTGAATAAATGTGTCAGCATTTTCAGCATCTGCAACAAGTGTCAATTCTTCTTCACCAGCTTCAAGCCATTCACCATCACTTACCCTAGATAGCTCATAAATGACATCTTCCCAGGCATCTTCTTTATAGCGCCAAATTTCTGTACGGAAGCCTACAACTTTAAACAAGTCTGCACCATAACCGCTTACTTGAACTAAATCGCCGAAGAAAAAACTATATTCGATGTCAATTTGTTCTTGTTCCATTACAACGCCATCGAATTCTGATAGTAATTGTAAGGCGGATTCAATGAATAATCCGTCACTTTTATTCACTTCATATACATACTTCCCGTCTAGCCACTTTACATCTGTTACCTTGCCAACTGTTCCATAGATTGTAATCACGACCGTATCACCGATCTTATACTTCGGTTTTTTTCTATTTCCCATTTCCTCCCATCCTCTCAATAATAAGTCGTGAATTTTGATTACAATAGTATATGCGCAGTTTAAATAAAAGCGCATGTGAATTGTAAAATGAAAAAATCGCCTCATTTCTGAGACGATCAAATTGTGCTATATTTTGCTTTCAGTAATCAAATATTGCTGCCATGCCTCATCAAAAACGGACATTGATTCTAAGTATTGACCATTCAGTTCTAGATAAGAACTTAACTCATGATAGTCCTCGGAAGTTTTCGGAAAACTATGATCTAAATAGGCATGATTGGCAAAGTCACTAATAGCATCCTTTGGAGCAGGATGCCTAAATTTCATTAAAAAATGATAAAATGATTTAATCATTTATAAACGCCTTCCTCATCCAGATTCACTCTATATGTATTTCTTATGAAATACTATAACGGATACTATGGTAAGCGTCCAGCGATTAGAAATACCAACAAGCATAAAAGCAGCCTACAATTGAGGCTGCTTTCATTATGATGAAAAGTCAAAATAATTTTTCTTTAATAACCTTGGAACCGCCATTAACTCTTCGAAGCTGACCACTTTTCCAATCAGTTTACAATCAATTAAATACAACTGATTCTCAATTTCTTTTACAATTGGTTCACTTTGATAAATCATTGCACAATCAGGGCAGGAAAAGGTGGGGGTTTCTGAGATTTCAATCGCTCGCGTCCCATCTGGCAGCTCCCAAAAAACTGAAGTGGTTACTCTTTCTACATTTGTGCTTGAACACCATTCACATACGGTTTCCAATTACACTCCTCCTATTCCTTCAACGTCTCGGCTGATGTTCCATCCCTTTTTGTTTCCTGACTACCTGCTTCTTTATGAGACAATGCTTTAAATTTCTTATCCTTTAATTCATCCCGTTTGCTGCGCCTATCCTTTAACGTCGTGTGTGCCGGGTCTTGGTAATAATCCTTACGGCGATTTAACCTTGTTAATCCCTCTGGAACAAGGTTAAAGTGTTGATCATTCATAATACCTGAGATTCCTGTAAGAGACCTTTTCTCGTCCATATCAGGGAAAACCTCTAGAAAATAACCCTCTGCCCTTCCAGGCACATAATTTTCTGGCTCTGGGTATGAGGTGATTACGCCTTCAAAATTCCGAAGGACCACTTTCTCTGGACTTTGCGAGATCAAGTAATTCGGCTGAAGGGCAATTTTACCCCCTCCGCCTGGTGCATCGACGACAAAGGTCGGTACGGCATAACCAGAAGTATGTCCGCGAAGCCCCTCGATAATTTCAAGTCCTTTTGATACAGGAGCCCTGAAATGACCGATCCCTTCAGATAAATCACATTGATAAATGTAATAAGGCCGGACGCGAATTTTGACAAGATCATGCATTAGTTTTTTCATGATTGGCACACTGTCATTGATTCCTGCAAGGATAACAGACTGGTTACCTACTGGAACACCAGCATTGGCAAGCATTTCACAAGCCCTTTTTGAGTCCTCGGTAATTTCGATCGAAGTATTAAAATGAGTGTTCAGCCAAATTGGATGATATTTTTTCAAGATATTACAAAGGTTTTCGGTAATTCGTTGTGGGAACACAACAGGTGCTCTTGTCCCAATCCGGATAATTTCAACATGATCAATTTCCCTCAGGTTTTTAAGGATATATTCCAAAATAGTATCATTAATCAGCAGGCCGTCCCCGCCAGAAATTAATACATCTCTTACCTGAGGGGTTTGCCTGATATATGAAATAGCTGCATCAAGCTGCTTTTTCGGAACACCCATTCCAATTTGCCCTGAAAAACGTCGCCTTGTACAGTAGCGGCAATACATCGAACACTGATTGGTAACAAGAAAGAGGACCCGGTCTGGATAGCGGTGCGTTAACCCAGGGACAGGTGAATCTTCATCTTCATATAATGGGTCCTCAAGATCATATTTAGTTTTATTAATCTCCTTCGAAATAGGCACAGACTGCATTCTGATCGGACAACGTGGATCATCAGGGTTCATTAAGGAAGCATAATATGGTGTGATATTTAAGGGGATGGTTTTTGTAGAAATTCTTACACCCTCCTCTTCATCTGGAGTTAAATGGATCACCTTTTTTAAATCATCTAACGTACGGATCGTATTCGTTAGTTGCCAAAGCCAATCGTTCCACTGCACTGAAGTAACATCTTTCCAAAGTTCTATATCTTTCCAATGCCTTTGTGGTTTATATAAAAATTGTTTCACTATAAGTTCCTCCCATCTTGCTTCACTAAAATAATATGCAAGATATGTGCCAATGTCATAAAAAGGCTTAGAACTTACTCTTTTAGCTTTTTGCCAAATAAAAAACGCCGAAAACTCGGCAGCTTAGTCTATTATTTTTTTCAATTTATATTGTAAGGTTTGCCGAGGAATCTCTAAAAGCTTCGCTGCTTGGTTAATGTTCCCTTCAGATAATTCAAGGGCATTCAAAATTAGATCCTTCTCTAATGTTTCAATATTTTTCCTTAATGATAGACTTTCCATTACGACATTGTTAGTTGTGGTTGTGCTTGGAAGATGTCTTAACATGCTTGGAAGATGTCTTAACATGCTTGGTAAATCTTTATACTTCAACTGCTTTTCTTCACACACATTCATCATGTATTCAATCGTATGTTTCAGTTCCCTTACGTTACCAGGCCATTGATAATTCATCAAGAATAGCTCAAGTTTCTTCTCATAACCGCTAATATTTTTATAGAGTTTTTGATTAAATTTCTTGATAAAATGATCTGCTAAAAAAAGAATATCTTCTTTTCTTTCTCTTAAAGGGATAAGTGAAAAGGTAAATACATTTAATCGGTAGTAAAGGTCCGCACGAAGTGTTTGCTCTTGAAGGGCCTTGTTTGGATTGACATTCATGGCTGCAATTACTCGTACATTTACAGAAACGCTTTGCGAACTTCCAACTCTTCTTACCATTCCATCCTCCAAAACCCGTAATAGCTTCGCTTGAAGTTCTATCGGCATCGTATGTAATTCATCAAGGAATAGTGTTCCCCCATCCGCAAATTCAAATAACCCTTTGCGGTCTATTGCCCCTGTATAGCTTCCTTTAGCCGTACCAAACAGGATACTTTCTAACAGTGTTTCAGGTATGGCAGCGCAATTTTGAGCAATAAACGGTTCAGATGAGCGAGGGGATTCATGATGCACTCCTTGAACAAATAATTCTTTCCCTGTTCCTGACTCGCCATAGACGAGAATAGGAGAATCCGATTTCGCCAGTTTCTTAGCCTCATTTTTGATGCTCTGAAATGGTGGATTAACCGTCAATAGATCATTTAATGTATAGTTTACTTGAATGTTTACCTTCTTTTTACTGCTTTTATTTAATCCCTTTTGTAAATCTAATAGTCGTTCCGCAAGTAGTTTCATTCGGGAATAATCTTTCGCTATTTCAACCGCTCCAATAATTTCTTCCCCGAGAAAGATTGGCAGGGTTGTATTGATGGTATCAATTCTTGTCCCATGCAAATTCATATAAACCTGTGTTTGGTTGTAGATCGGCTGTCCCGTTTTAATTACTTTTAGTAAGGTACTGGACTCTTCCGTTAGGGAGGGAAATGCGTCAATTAAATGCTTTCCCTCCACTTCCTTCACATCCATCCCATCGTGCTTTGCTGCCACTTCATTATAAAAAATTGTCTTTCCCTGAGTATTGACTACATGAATTCCTTCATCAATGCCTTTTAGAATGGCTGTCAGAACTTCTTGCGTTAATGCGGTTAACGGAACCATTTGATTCACCTGCCCATCCTTTCCAATTTAACAAGGTGCCGAAAAATTGGCACGGTAAGCCGAAATTTTAGCAGTTTGCCAGATTCTTTACCCACATATTCATATTTTCAAGCTTGTCATAGATAAAGCAATTATTCATCAGCCTGCCCCGATACGAATATCCCAGCTGAAATAAAACAGCATTCATCCCAAAGGATAACGATCTTGCAATCGAATAGGCACAAAAGATTCCTTTCCTTTTCAACTCACCTTCAAGTTCCTGAAGAATAATTTTCATAAGCCCATATTTCCGATGTTCAGATAATGTTGCACAATCCGTTAATTCTGCATTTTTATAAAAAGAATTCACTTCGGCTGAAGCTGCACTGACTATTTTTCCTTGAAGGAAAAAAGCGTAATAGATGGTCCCATCCTTGATGGTCTTTATTAAATATTCCGGTTCATGCAAAGGGGTTGGGTAAATTTGAAACACTTGCCTGTACAGTACTGCAAGTTCCACAGCACTGCCCTCGTCGACCTTTCGTAATTCATATTCCTTTGGTGGATACCCTTTCTGAATGGACGTGTCTAATTGATATATACTGTTGACCATCCCGTCTTCGATCACCCAATGATCATTTTTCTTCCGGTCTGACGTGTAATACTTTGAAAAAAAATGGGCATCTGAGCCAAGAAAATAACGATCCACAACAGCCTCTGGCTGAAGTCCCTTTTCCAAAAAACTAATAAAATCCTCGCTTCTTACCTTGACAATTAACTTTTCAGCCTTGTGCTTTACTGCGAGCTCTTCCGCTCGTTCAATTAGCATTTTTGTGTTTCCACGATAATCATCCACACGAATACGTTTATTATATGGATCAAGATATATTTCAAGGAAATAGCCGTTTTCCTCTAGAAAAATAGTGGATGCCGTTTGATTCATCGAGTTCACCCCATCGGTAAATGATAATTTCTCTAGCATTCTCGAAAAAATGTCTGGCCTAGATTAGCCAGACATTCCCACTAGGTCGGTATAAATCAATTATAGCAATCTTTTGATATATAAATGGAAAAAATCAGATGTTTACTCTGCCGCCTCACACCATTTTAATAAAGTAAGGGCAATAATCTCACTGGCGATAAACATATCTTCAAGTACAATATGCTCATTTGCATCATGTGCAGTTTCTGTTATCCCAGGACCGAAAATGACCACGGGAGTATTACCAATATTAGAAAGGATACCGCCGTCTGTTCCCCAAGGGCTTGCCTCGATGATAGGACTACTACCCTTTACTTCTATAAAACTCTTTGTCAATTCATTCATTAAAGGATGGTCATTTTCAAGACTTCCTGGCAGCCACCTGCCGCCAAACCATTCTATCCTAAGCGGATTTTCCCTGAGCCACTCATCATTTTCACTTATTTCTCTCAAACAAGTTTCCATTTCAAGTTGTGCTGATTGAATCGTTTCTTCCGGAGAAACTCCCATTCTCCCCTCAATAATTGCGGTGTCAGGCACCGAAGAAGGCCATTCGCCGCTTGAAAGCTTTCCGATATTAATTGGAATAGGAATGGGGATTTTTTCAAAGAGAGGGTCTGTAATCCTCGCATTTCTATCGTTCTCTAACTGTTGTAAACTTTGAATGACTACTAGTGCTTTTTCAATTGCGCTTACACCTTTATACCTGGTTCCTCCGTGTGCTGCTTTGCCTTTTACGGTAATTCTAAACCACATTGAGCCCTGCTGCTTCGGGAATATCTTCAAATTGGTCGGTTCTGGAATAATGGCCCCATCCGCCTGGTAACCTCTAAGAACGGCCGCTAGGGAACCAGCTCCGCCGCTTTCTTCTTCAATGACACTTTGAAAAATAACATCCCCTTTAAGTTTGATACCATTTGCTATCAAGGACTCAATCGCCATTAACAGGGCAGCATTCCCACCCTTCATATCCGTCGCGCCTCTTCCATAAAGCTTGCCACACTCAATGGTCCCGCTAAATGGGTCATGTTTCCAGCTTAATTCATCACCAACTGGGACCACGTCAATATGACCATTTAAAATCATCGATTTGCCGCCGCCTGTACCTTTTAACACCGCTACTAGGTTAGGATTCCCGCCGAAGTTCTGGCGGTCACAACAATAAGCAGGGTGGGATTTTAATTCATCACCACCGATTTCCCAAATATCGAGTGTTAATCCTAACTGTCTGCATTTTTCAATGATAATCGCCTGGGTACTACTTTCGTTTCCCCGTGTGCTGTTTTCTCGGACGAGAATTTGTAACAGTCTTGCCCCTCGCGCTCGATTCTCTTTTATCCATTGTTTTATGCGTATTTCATTATTGTCCAAACGATTCACTCCTTATAGAAATGATTCAGCTTAATACGGAATCATACGAACAGTTTCCCGTATCTTAAATTCGCACCCGGTTTTGTTGACAACAGTTTCTAAACTGTAAGGGGCAAACAATTCTGTTAATAGTAAACCCTCCTCAGTTACCTTGAAAACAGCTAGATCAGTGATAATTAAGTCGACACAGGCTGACGATGTTAATGGTAACGTGCATGATGTGACAATTTTGGGCCTACCTTGTTTATCACAATGATTCATGACAACAATGACTTTCTTAGCTTTTTGAGCAAGTTCCATCGCTCCGCCCATCCCTGGAACCTTCTTTCCTGGGACAATCCAGTTAGCAAGGTCGCCCTTTTTACTGACCTCTAGCGATCCTAAAATCGTTATATCCACTCTGCCCCGGCGAATCATTCCAAAAGAAATTCCACTATCACAGTAAGATCCGCCCCAGTTTAGGGTGACTGGAAATCCTCCTGCATTACACAAGTTTTCATCTTCTTCTCCCTTTATTGGGGTCGGTCCCATGCCGGTAATGCCGTTTTCAGCGTGAAACATCACCTTTGTCTCGGTTGATAGATGGTTCGGAACGAGCGAGGGAATCCCGATTCCAAGGTTGACAACCATTCCCGTTTGAATTTCCTCTGCAGCCCTTTTAGCCATTTGATTTCTCATATCTACTGCCATGCCCATTTCCAATTCACCCCCTTAGATGGAATGACATAATCTACAAACACTCCTGGCGTAATGATAGCATCGGGGTCAAGACTACCAAGCGGGACAATTTCCTCTACTTCTGCTATCGTGATATCCCCTGCCATAGCAACGAGCGGATTTGTATTGCGGGCACTTTTGTCATAAATTAAATTCCCATATTCATCTGCCTTTTTCGCATAAACAATCGACACCTCAGCCGTTAAAGCTGTTTCAACAAGAAACTTCTTATCTCCTAGAGTAAAAAATGGTTTGTTTTTCGTAACCATTTCATTGTCTGTACCGATATCTGACAATATCGCTGGCAGGCCAACACCGCCCGCGCGTATTCTTTCTGCTAATATTCCCTGCGGTGAAAACTCTACCTCCAGCTTTCCCTCATGCATGAACTGGCCAGCAAAGGGATTGGAGCCAATATGAGAAGCAATTACTTTCGCTGCCCTTTGTTGACTGACTAATTTCCCTATGCCAATTTGCGGGAATCCCGTGTCGTTCCCAATTAAAGTAATATTACGAACTCCTTTTTCAAGAATACCATCGATTAATGCCGGCGGAGAGCCGACCCCGCCAAACCCGCCAAACATCAATGTCATTCCGTCATGAAAATATTCCATAACAGCTGCTAAGGTTGTAATTTTTCTGAATGGATTTTCCATTTACATCACACCTTCCCTTCATTTAGATGGTTAGAAAAATCTTCAAATGTTTCTTTTAATAAGTGGACCAATTCCTCCATTTCTTTTTGAGTGATAGTAAGAGGAGGAGAAATAATAATAGAGTCTCCGTTTATCCCATCAATGCCAGCACCAGCTGGATAAACAAGCAGTCCTTTTTCCTTTGCAAGAGCTACAATCCTTTGTGTGACCTGGACGTTTCTAGGGTAGGGTGTTTTGGATTCTACTTGCTGGACAAACTCTATTCCCAGTAACAGCCCTTTGCCGCGGATATCACCAATAAACGTGAAAAGTGGTTTTAATCCTTCAAGTTGTGCTCTTAAATAGGCACCTTTACTTTCAACCTCTTGAATAATATTGTTTTGTTCTAAATATTCGAGAACGGCTAAGGCAGTTGCACAAGCCAGTGGATTGGCACTTAAGGTATGGCCGCTCATGACCACCTTTGTTCCTGCCATTATCGGCTCGATGACTTTTTCGGTTGCAATAGCAGCTGCAATCGGTGCGTAGCCTGCACCCATCCCTTTTCCTAATGCGACAATATCAGGATTGATTCCCCACTGTTCACTCGCAAGCATTGTGCCAGTTCTGCCACAGCCAGTCATGACTTCATCAGCGATAAAAAGAATGTCATAATCCTCACAGATTTTCTTTATGACCTTGTAGTAATCTATTGGTGGGGCAATTGCTCCGCCTGCAGCTCCGATGACGGGTTCTGCGATAAAAGCAGCGATTTGTTCGGCGCCAATCCGCTTAATAGCTGTCTCTAACTCATGGGCACATAAATAGCCACAGTTAGGTGCCTCGAGGTTATAAGGGCAACGGTAGCAATACGGGGGATTAATGACAGGGAAATCCTCTAAAAGTGGAACAAATCTTGCTCTCCTCCCAGTATGACCTGACATCGAAAGCGCACCTAGGGTAATCCCGTGGTAGCTTACCCATCTCGATAAAACCTTGGTTTTCGTTTGAACACCCTTTTCCTGCCAATATTGAATCGCCATTTTCATGGCCGTTTCAGTAGCTTCAGAACCGCTGTTAACGAAAAAACACCAATTGAGATCTCCTGAAAGCATGTTTGCAATTTTTTTCGCTAAATTTTCAGCAGCATCACTCGTAAATTGTGAGCGATACACAAACGAAACTTTTTTTGCTTGTTCATTCATTGCTTCAATAATCTCTGTTACACCATGACCAATATTGGCAGTTACAGCGCCGGAAGCAGCATCTAAATACCTTTTTCCATCCATATCAAATAAATAAATTCCTTTGCCGTAGTCAATCACAGGGTAAATGTCATCGAGTATTGGTTTTATTAGAAACGAATGATCCATAGGGAAACACTTCCTTATTAAATTAGGCAGGCCTTATAGAAATTGTATGAACTTTTACTTTTTAAGATGATTAATATAAAATTACTTTTAGAATTACAGAAGGAAAGGATCCTATGAGCACAATAAAAAAAATAAAGTTAAAAACGAAAGATATTTCAACCATTCAATTAATCGTTATTTTTTATTTATCCGCATTAATCATTTCTACTCTTTTATTAAAAATCCCAATGGCTCACCGTCCAAATGTTTCGCTAAGTTTTATTGATGCGATGTTTACCTCCGCTAGTGCGATCAGTGTAACCGGTTTAAGTGTCATTTCAATTAAGGATACCTTTAGTAACTTTGGAATCTTTCTCTTATGCTTAATTCTGCAATTGGGAGGCTTAGGGGTTATGTCCTTAAGTACATTCCTATGGATTATGCTGGGTAAAAAAGTGGGATTAAAAGAAAGACAACTGATTATGATTGATCAAAATCAATCCAACTTAGCTGGTTTGGTCCACCTGGCAAAACGGATCCTGATTATCTTTATTTCGTTTGAATTTGTGGGGGGAATTATCTTAGGGATTCGCTTTTTAAACTATTTCGAAAGCCCATTGTCTGCTTTTAAACATGGATTTTTTTCATCCATCAGCGCTACGACCAATGCGGGATTCGATCTAACAGATGCGTCACTTAGTCCATATAGTGAGGATTATTTTGTACAGACGATAATAATTTTGTTGATGATTGTTGGGGCAATTGGCTTTCCCGTGATGGTTGAGGTTTTTGAATTCTTTTTAAACCTAAATAGAAGGAAGAAATTTCATTTCACCTTATATACTAAGTTAACCACGATAACGTTTGTTCTCCTTACCATAGTAGGTGCATTTTTGATTTACTGTTTTGATAATCAACACTTTTTTTCTGATAAAAATTGGCATGAATCCTTTTTCTACTCTTTATTTAATTCCGTAACAACTAAAAGTGCTGGATTAGCAACAATGGATATCAATGATTTTACTCCGAGCAACCAACTTTTCCTGTCGATTTTAATGTTTATTGGCGGTTCTCCAAGCAGTGCGAGCGGAGGTATACGAACCACCACGTTTGCCATCGTTATTTTAGCGATCATATTTTACGCACAAGGAAAAAGTTCGATCAAAATCTTTAGACGTGAACTGCTAAGTGAGGATGTCCTTAAATCATTTATCGTGATCGCTACCGGAGCATTTTTATGTTTGTTCTCCATTTTAATCCTATCGATTACAGAACAAGGCACTGTGATAGAGGTTATTTTCGAAGTTTCTTCTGCTTTTGGCACCAATGGATTATCGTTGGGTTTAACACCAAGACTTACTACCTTTGGACAAATACTCATCATTATCCTGATGTTTATAGGAAGAGTAGGCATTGTTACCTGTTTACTTATCTTAAGAGGCAAAGGCAGCAAGGAAAAGTTCAACTACCCTAAGGAAAAGGTTACTATAGGGTAAAAGTCATTAATTGCAGGAGTGGAGATTGTCCGCTTAGAGATCTCATGAGAACAGGTCAGGCCCGATTCTTCAGAAATCTGTCCACATGAACTCATCTTTCGGTTTTTTCAAAAATCGACCCCTTGCATAAAAAAATAACCCGCAAAAATTTGCGGGTTAGACAAGTACAGTTTCTTGTTTTCGTTCAGTTGTTGTTTTTTGAATAATGTCTCTAGCAATCCAGACTCCGCATGCACTTGCTTGCGCAAGACCACGAGTAATCCCAGCTCCATCGCCACCGACATAAAGTCCGCTGATTTCTGATTCAAATCGGTCGTTTAAGCGTGGTCGTGCCGAATAGAACTTAGCCTCAACACCGTAGAACAAGGTATGCTCTGAAGCAAGACCTGGTGTCACCTGATTCAACGCCTCGGTCATTTCTATTAAGCT
This sequence comes from Bacillus sp. AFS031507, assembly GCF_002584635.1. Taxonomy (NCBI): domain Bacteria; kingdom Bacillati; phylum Bacillota; class Bacilli; order Caryophanales; family Bacillaceae; genus Bacillus; species Bacillus sp. AFS031507. The sequence goes on along the minus strand of NZ_NUOW01000003.1, from coordinate 366,372 downwards.
TTTTAATGTATTATAAGGAAGAACTAATCCAAGGTCACCTGGGACAGCTTCTTTCAATGTCGGCTCAAGGAAACCTTCTTTAATCCTTTTTGAAGTGGATCTTCTGCCCTTTAAAATATCTCCGTATTTTTGGACGATTAGACCGCCATTTGAAAGGCTGTTAGCTAAGCGGGAAATTTCATGTGCATATTCATTCGGCTTATCAAATGGATCTGAAAACGTATGGGAAACAAGTAAGGCAAAGTTTGTATTCGGACTGCCAAGTTTCGGATCTTTGTAGGCATGTCCGTTGGCAAGCATAATCCCGGAATGATTTTCAACCACCACATGCCCAGATGGGTTACTGCAAAATGTTCTTACAGTTGTCCCAACGGATGTATTAAAAATAAATTTCCCTTCATACAAATGCTCATTGATTTCTTGCATGACAATATTGGAAGTTTCAACACGAACACCAATATCTACTTGGTTACTTATCATGCGTAATCTGCGCGATTTTAAGATACCAGAAAGCCATTTAGAACCATCTCGGCCTGGTGTAATGACCACCTTATCCGCATAAATATTTTGGTCCCCTTTTAGATTAATACCTTTCACCACAAGACCATCTGGTGTTTTTTCAGTTATTAAATCCACCACTTCTGTTTTATATGACATGTCAATCTTTGTCTTTAAGTATTCGTAGATACTTTTCATGATTTCAAGATTTTGTTCCGTACCAAGGTGTCGTACCTGCGCACGTAATAGCTTTAATCCAGCTGCATAGCCGCGGCGTTCGATGTCTTTTACCTCATCTGTTAATGGGTCAGTAATGCTTTTCGTCGCCCCATGCTGTAAATTGATTTCATCAACATAACGAATTAATTCAACTACCTGTGAATCTGGAAGATAATCTGTCATCCAGCCGCCAAATTCACTTGTGATATTAAACTTCCCGTCCGAATAAGCACCAGCTCCACCAAAACCATTAGTAATCGAACATGCCGGCAGACACCCAGCAAATTCTTTTTTCCCCGCAGCCGGTGGGCATTTTTCAATTTTCTTTTGTAAAATCGGGCAATTTCTCCAATAAATATCATGTCCTTTATCCACTAATAGAACCTTTGCGTTCGGCATTTTTAGTGTCAGTTCATAGCAGGCGAATATCCCTGCAGGGCCAGCACCCACTACAATCACATCATATCTCGTATCCATTGTCCAATTACCTCCAAAGTCGTTTTACTCAACATTTGTAAATATATCAGACTATTTTCGTTCCGTCAACAATAAATACGAACTATTCTTTAAAAAAATATTATATCGTTCGGATTTCACTCGTTTATCAGAAAATTATATAAAAAGAAACGGCTGACTCGTTTTGAGTCAGCCTTTTTTTCATCAAATTAATAGCCCCAGCTTGCCCCGATAATAATCAATAAGATAAACAGGACGACAATTAACGCAAATCCACTGCCGATTCCGCAACCTCCTACAGGGTAACCGCAACCTCCTACAGGGTATGCAGGGTAACCACATCCACCATGTCCGTAATACATACACTTCACTCCTAACGAATTGTTTCTTAACACTGTACTTTATGTAGTAGGTACTTGACCCGTATGTGCATTCGCCTATATTATGAAATACAATGATAAAAATTGTAGGTGAAACCATGAAAGGTATTTTGAAAAATTTTATTAACGGTATTTTAACGATTGTCCCTATCATCCTTGTAATTTATGTGATTTACAAAACGTTTCTATTTTTAGACGGTTTACTTGGTAACACTCTAAAGCCTTATTTAAAGGAAGACTACATTCCTGGGATTGGCTTACTAACTACCATCATCTTAATAACTGTTTTAGGGTGGCTATCTACGAAATATATTTCGGGTAAAATCATACGCTTGATCGATATTCTTTTAGACAAGATTCCAGTTGTTAAGACCATCTATTCCGTAATTAAAGACACGGTCCAATCCTTCCTTGGCGAGAAAAAGTCCTTTTCCAAGGTAGCTCTAGTGGTGATTCCAGGAACAGAAATGCGGAGTCTGGGGTTTATTACTTCTGAACAATTAGAGGAATTTTATTCTCCTTTAAAGGACCATGTGGCTGTCTATATCCCGCAAACATTCCAGGTGGCCGGGTTTACCTTTCTTATACCAAAGGAACAAGTAGAAATTATCGACGTCAAACCCGAGGAAGCGATGAAATTTATCTTATCAGGCGGAATGACGTCAAGTTCAAAACAAAAGGTAAAATAAAAAAGCCGCAAAATCGCGGCTTTTTATATTGCTCCGAAAAATTTCGTGAATTCCCCGTATCCTTGCTTTTCGAGCTCGTCTTTTGGAATAAACCGCAATGCGGCAGAGTTGATACAATAACGCAATCCAGTTGGGTTTGGTCCGTCATTAAAGACGTGACCTAAATGGGAATCAGCTGATTTACTCCTTACTTCTGTCCGAGTCATATAATGACTGAAATCAGCTTTTTCAATCACTTCTTCGTCTTGAATCGGTTTAGTGAAGCTCGGCCAGCCGCAGCCGGCATCGAATTTATCCAACGAACTAAACAGCGGCTTCCCAGAAACAAGATCTACATAAATCCCCTCTCTCGTTTCATTCCAGTATTCATTTCGAAACGGAGGTTCTGTGCCATTATTTTGTGTGACTTCATACTGGATCGGTGTTAATTCCTTTTTTAGCTGTTCTACATCCTTATTTTTCATTTTTCTCCCCCCAATGACTTTGAACAAAGCCGGCGCGACCCGAGCCTACATGATAGGATTCATAATGTGCCCGATTTTTTTTATAGTACTGCTGATGATAATCTTCGGCTGGATAAAAGGTCTGTGCTGGCAAGATCGGCGTCACAATCGGTTTAGTAAAACGGCCGCTTTCTTGTAATGCTTGCTTGGACTGTTCGGCAAGCCTTTTTTGTGTGTCATCATGGTAGAAAATTGCCGTTTGATACGATTGCCCTCGATCATGGAATTGGCCGCCCGGGTCGGTAGGGTCAATTTGCTGCCAAAATAACTCCAATAGTTTTTCATAAGGAAAAATCTCTGGATCATAGGTGATTTGCACGGCTTCAAAATGGCCAGTAGTATCCGTACAAACTTGTTGATATGTCGGGTTTTCTACGGATCCCCCTGTATAGCCTGAAGTAACACTATTAATTCCGGGCTGTTCATCAAATGGTTTCACCATACACCAAAAACAGCCGCCAGCAAACGTTGCAACTTGATTTGTTTTTTCCAAGTTCCCACACCCCTTTAACTTTATTTCACTTTGAGTATGAGTATACAGAATGTTTTAGGAAAAATAAAATCTCCTGACTGAAAGAAAGGCAGAGTCCTCTAAACGCTGGGCCTGGGGCTAGACAATAATAAAAGGCTAAACAAGTCAGGGTCGACATCGACCTAACTTGTTCAGCCTTTCCTATTTTAATAGCTCTTTCGCTGCTTCATCTGTTTGTTTATATTTTTCCATTGTTTTTTAACTTCTGCTTGTGCACGTTTATCAGCTTTCCTTTCGATAAACGCCAACTCCTTTTGCAGCTTGTTGTAGCTTGTCAGCCGCTCAGCCGCAATCAATCCTTCTTCAATTGCCTTCACCACAGCACAGCCGGGCTCATTCTTATGCTGACAATCTCGGTAGCGACACTGGGTAGCTAATTCTTCAATTTCTGAAAAGGTCTCTGTTAAACCGTCTGAGCTTTCCCAAAGTTGCAGTTCCCTCATTCCTGGCGTATCAATCAAAACACTGCCATTCGGGAGAAGGATTAGTTCACGGTGGGTAGTTGTATGACGCCCTTTATCATCTGCCATTCGAATATCCTGAACTAGCTGTTTCTCCTCTCCTAAGAGACGATTCGTTAAAGTCGATTTCCCAACCCCTGAAGAACCAAGCAAGGCAATTGTTTTTCCTGGCTTCAAGAAAGGTTCTAGTTCCTCAAAGCCAGTCATCGTTTTTGCACTAACTGCAATAACTGGAACTCCGCCAAGGCTAATCGCTTCAACCTCAGCCAGCATATTTTCGAGATCCTGACAAAGGTCTGCCTTACTTAAAACAATAACTGGGTTTGCCCCACTTTCCCAAGCAAGCAAAAGGTAGCGTTCGATTCTTCTTAGATTCAAATCCTCATTCAGTGAATTTACGAGAAAGACAGTGTCGATATTGGTCGCAATGATTTGCTCTTGTGCGGTAAGACCAGCTGATTTTCGCGAGAACTTACTTTTTCGCGGCATGATGGCCAAAATGGTGCCTTTTCCTTCGTTACTCCTCGGCATTAGAGCAACCCAATCACCTACAGCTGGGAAGTCCTCTCTGTTAAGGGCATTGAAGCTAAACCTGCCCGATACCTCACATAATAATTCACCCTGTTCTGTCCACACCCTATACATTCGTTTGTGCTCGAGTGCCACACGGCCAAGAATCATCTCATCATTTGTATTTAATTTATGAAAATCATTTTTTACTGTTTCAGTTAAACCCATTGCTACTAAATTCATCTTTATTCCTCCAGCGAATCATTATTTTTTCATAATAAAAAACCATAGGCACACACAGCCCATGGTTTTATTCGCATAATGGAATAAAGGGTACAAAGGATCCCTAACAGGAAAATCTTTGGGCTGTGCAAACAACAATATTCAAATTACGGTTTGGACTCATCGATTCAATTGCCATTGCACTTCACCCACTTTCAATCATATTTGTTATCAGTATATGTGTAATATTCCGATTTGTAAATAAAAAATGAAAAATTTCCAAATTACTGCGATATAAGTTAGACACCTACCTATTTAAGCTTGAATAAATTATGGTGTAATCCATTAGATAGGAGTTGATAAAATGACCGAGAAAAGAACTCATTCCGATTATCTTCAAAAAGCGGCGATGTATGATTTGTTAGCTCAATTTTATAAATACTCATTTCCAAACTTACACATGCAGTATTATTTAAAACATATAAAATACATGAATAAAGCGATGAACTTCATGCGTACAAATTCCCAACCAATACAATTAGAAGCGAAGGTGCGTTTCCTTCACACCTCCCCAGATTCCCCAAACGTTGATATTTATATAGACGGGAAACGAGTGATAAGGGACTTACCATTTAAAGAAGTAAGTACAGTTCTGTCATTACCTGCTGGAAAACATCATATTGACATTTACCGAACGGGAAATATGGTGGACAGCGTTTTAAATAAAACGATAACTGTTGAACCTGGAAATTCCTATACACTTGCTGCAATTGACTCTGTTAAGAAATTGCGCCTGCTCGTGTTTCAGAATCAACCATCAGTACCAAGAAATGAATCGAAGGTTCGCTTTATCCACTTATCACCAGATACTTCGCCACTAGACATTGCAGTCAAAGAACGAGATGTGATTTTCCCAAATGTTTCTTATAAGCAGGCAACCCAATATTTAGGGTTAACACCGATGACAGTCGATTTGGAAGCAAGGGCCACTGGCAGTAGGACCATACTTCTACCCCTGCCGAGGGTTCAATTTATGGCAAATGAAAGCTACACAATTGTTTTTATTGGCTTAGCCAATGGTCAACCAGAATTCCAATTCATCACTATCAAGGAATAAAAAACAGGTGCCTCCTAGTGATGAGGCGCCTATTTCACTGGTACTAAAATCGTAAAGGCAATATCATCCTTCTTTAAATCAAATTTATCAGCCTTTATTCTTATATCACTTTTTTGTTTTAACTGTTGCATATTAACATAAATAACTTTATCAGTAGGTCTTATGTCGACTCCCTTTGGAATCTTATAATTTTCGCTAATAAAATTTAGGACATACGAAATGGGGAGGTGTAAACTGCCGATTGTCATTGATTTCTGTCTTAAAACCAAATCACCATTTTCAAGTGCCTTAGGCTCGAAGGTTAACCTCATATTCAATTCCTCACTAAAGAAGGGCAAGGTACCATATAATTCAACCTCATCTCCCAAAATGATTCGATAATCAATCGGTGAATCAGCGGCCTCTTCCTTTAAATAATGATTGATGAGTTTATTTAAATCATTCTTATTTGAATTAACATGGAAGGAAACATGTTCACCCATTGGCACATTCAATTTGCTCGTTTGCCGGCCATCCGACGGGAACATTACCAGCGACAACATAACAATAGCGAACAAAAGGTTGATTCCTATCAACAGCAGGAATCCGATTTTCCATTTGTTTTTCATCTAATTCTCCTCTGTATTGACCATATAAGGCGTTTTGTCCAATTCAGGTAATACTTGTTCTTCTAATGTCTTGTTCAACCTTTGCGCAATCAACTCATAGCCTTTGTCATTTGGATGAAAATTATCTGTAAATAATAAATTTTCGTTAGAATTTAAAAACATGTCTTCTATTGAGACAAAATAGGCATTGGGGTAATTAGCAACCACTCTTTGACCAGTCTTATTCCAATCAGCAACAATCTCATCCAACTCTTTAATTTCTGAAAACCATTTAGAAAATGGATTATATAACCCCACTAATACAACCTGAGAATGGGGATTTTCCTTAATGATAACCTCGATAATTTGCTTTAAATGAGTTCGATAGGATTCTTTTTCGGTGGTAAACGTGGAAAGTTGAAGGTTTTCAATATTGTCCTTGACGACTTTCATAATGTCGTTTCCACCTATCGTTAGAATAACAAGATCTGCCTTTTGTATCACAGCTTTAATTTCTGGTGTTTTCAATCGTTTTAAAAGTTGAGTTGTCCGATTACCTTTTACGCCATAATTATAGAAGTCAACTTCTTTTATACCTTTTTCTTTTTCAAGCATTGATTCTAAATATGGCAAGTAGCCGCCTTTGTTTGTACTATCGCCTACCCCTTGAGTAAGTGAATCGCCTGCTGATAAAACTGTTAATTTGCGGGGGACGAAGTCAGCGGGAACTTGTGCAAATGCCTGTGCTGCAGTTTTCTTTTCAGAATGTAACGCCCATTGGCTAACTTGATTACATGAACATAGGAATAATACCGTGAGAATTAGAAGGGGGAAGAGCTTTTTCATCTTAAATTCACCTGCCTTCTAGATTATAATTATTATAACACGGCATGAATCATTCAAAACAATATGTACTATATCCTATTCCTGCCAAAAAAAATAGACCTGTCCGAAGGTCTATTGTAATGCTTTCATATCATGAATTATTTCATCAAAGGGAACATTCTTGTAACCATCATAGGATTTCTTAATATGTCCTTCTTTGTCTACTAAATATATAGAGGTCCCATGAATCACTTGATTACCCTCGACAGGTTTTTTGACAAGTGCTTTATAATTTTTCAGGGCGAAGTTTTCAATAAACTCCTGCGAGTATCCAGTCACAAAGGTCCAATTTTTAAAATCCACTTGGAATTGTTCCCCATAACGGGTTAATACTTCAGGGGTATCGACAACTGGATCGACACTGAAGGAGACCAATTCAACATTCTTCAAGCCTTCATCCTTGACCATTTTTTGTAATTTTGTCAAGTTAGAAGTCATCGGCGGACAAACATCTGCACAGCTTGTAAAAATAAAGTCTGAAATCCATACCTTACCCTTTAAATCCTTTAATCCAAAGGATTTATTGCCTTGATTTGTAGCTGTAAAGTCCTTAATTGGCCAGTCGACGGCATTTTCTATTTCTTTTTGTCCACATGCCGACATAATGAGTGTTGTAAGAACTAAGACCACTATTAAAAACCGAGCTTTCATACCATCACCTGCAACCTTTTTTTCTATTCCATATCGTGAATAGTTTAACAAAGATTTGATGAAGATGAAAGGAAATGGCTTGTTAATCGATAACACCCGTTCGTTCAATCGTATTCTTTACATGGACATCAAAGGTAACATCCTTATACTTGCGGTCCCACTCCTCCTGCGTGATCGGTTTGCCCCTTAAGTGGGCTTCGTATTCATTTCCAAGACCGACTGGGTCTATTTCTAATTCCTTAAAATGAAGAAGTAAATTTTCTATTTTTTTTTTCATCGACTCATCTAACTTTTTTTCAAGAAACTTTACCGAAGTCGGTTTACCTAAATCTAAGGCTTCAGTCATTTCTAATACCCTTGAATCTAAGTCTACATCCACTCTAAAACGGAGGTTTTTTTTATCGACTATTTCAATTTTAGTCTTACTTCGAATGTTATCAATGCTGACATATATTTTACTGAATATTGGTTTTTGAGTGTAATTTTCGTTTTTTATAATGATTTTTTTTAATTGATCTGTCTTATACCCCATTTCTTTTGTACCAGCTTTATATTTATCAATTAATACTTTCAAATAAAAAAGATCCCCTTGCCTTAATTCATCAACTAAACGGTCACCTTTAAAAAGACCCACACCAGAAATAATAACATCTTTATCCTTTACTTTAAGGATTGGGAGAACAGGGTCCTTCCCAATGTCATAATAATTATGGTTAAACTCATGCAGGGTCGGGGAGATAATTTGTTCACCCTCCACATTTTGTTTAATTAAATTGTACATATATGTACCAAGGTTTAAACTCCCTTTATTATTAGTTTCTATTTCCATAATTTCTGAAGCGGATTTATCAGCAATCGTTAAATAGACCATATTCCCAATGGCGGCATCACGATTCAACGTGTCGACAAGCTGGATAATTCCTTTTTTGGCAAGCTCTCTACTGTAGACAACCGAACGGAGCTGCCCTGAAACGAGTTTTTGGTTTGATTGAAGATTTTGTTGTTGTCTTAATCCTTTGCTTGTTTTTGCCACAGAAGTGATTACTTTTGTAGCGGATTGGGTCATCGGATCAAATTTTTGAACGACTGCTGTTCCTCTAATTTGATTTGTCCCTTCCATATCGTACCCTGATGTTGTAATTAGCCCTAATTTTTCAAGAGGCTTTTGCTCAACACAACCAGCACTGATAACCATCGTTATCGAACAAACCAACAATAGTATATGTCTGCCATTATGAAGCTTCCGCACTTGATTTCTTCCTCCTTAGGAACCATTTTTTAACCAAAACGAGCACTGAAAGGAGTACCGGATAACAGAAGGCAGTGAAAAAACCGAGTTTCCCAACAAAATCAGTTATTTCATTCATTTGATACCTTGCTTTGATAAAGAATGAACCCACCCAAACAAGGATGCCAAGGATCCATATCCCATGATTTTGTTTCCAATTTATGATCCGTTTAAATCCCTTAGATGCAGCCCATAAATAACAGCACATGTTTGGCAAGATGACTAACATCCAAAAAGAAACAGCAATAAATTCAAACCGTTCTAAGTTTGGTAACCTAACGATTTTAAACATTGATAAAACAGGCCAAATAGTCCGAGCTAATCCATTTTCAGCAAAGAATGTAATGGATATCATTGTAATCGACGTGAAAAGAATGGTTGTTAAAAAATTCCCTATTTGTGAGTACAGAAAGACCTTTTTTTTCTCTTTCACATATGGATATAAAAACATAAGTAGTTCAAAGCCCATTAGCGAAAGGGATGTTTTATACACACCATTCACAATATGCTTCAAATCTGTATTTAAAAGAGGAAGCAGATTCTTAGGGTCTGCATATTGCATCGGAACGATTAAGATAAACATCAACCAGATTGTCCCTATTACCGAGAGAAAAGCAACTCCGACAATGATACGAATGCCGCCATTAACGGCATAGGTTGTTAAAAGGATTAGTGCAAGAGCGAGTTGCCATGTTGGTAAATCTGGAAAAATCCACACTTGGACAATTTCAACATAGTTCATCAGGACAACAAAAAAACTTAAGGTCATATAGAGCATATAAAAAATGTTCATGGCATTCCCAAGCCATTTTCCAAAAACATCTACCTGGATTCCATATAAATCAGCACTATCATATTTTTGAAGCATTAAAACCATCATCGCTAAGACAAAGGCTGATAATACTCCCCCAAGAAAGACAGATATCCAAGCATCATGTTTTGCCGCCAAGAATACAATCCTCGGTAATCCGACAATTCCGACGCCAGTTTGCGTAGCGTTTATAAAAAACATGACTAGGAATGCATTTACCAATAATCCTTCCTTTGGCTGTAAATTCACTTTCATCCTGACCGCTCCTATTCATCTACATCCTTTTTTTCACGACCTTTTTGTTTTGGAAAAAGTTTGTTGTCTACCGGACGGTTCGTTAATGGCCTGTAAGATAGAAATTGAGACGGAAATTTGATAATACTGTATCCTAAGTCCTTCCACCTAAATGGATAGACAGGCATAAGGTAGGGTCTGCCTAATGTGGTTAATTTCAACAGGTGAATGAGCACAAAACAAAACGATAACATAATTCCAACCCCCCCCCATATACCTGCTAAAATGATAATTGGAAAACGAATCATACGAACAGCAGTACCCATGATATAACTGGGAGAAGTAAAGGAGCCGAGGGCACTTAGTGCGATAATGATAATTAAGATATTACTTGTAAAGCCCGCTTGGACCGCTGCCTGACCGATAACAATACCACCGACAATACCCATTGTTTGACCAACTTTGGTTGGCAGTCTTGCTCCAGCTTCTCTTAATAGCTCGATGACAAATTCTAAGAGAAGGGCTTCAATTACTGGTGGGAACGGAACATTCGCCCTAGATTGACCAAGAGAAATAAGTAATGCTGAAGGAATGACCTCATAATGATAAGACAATACAGCCACATAGGCTGGCGTCAACAGAACCGATAAAAAAATTGAAACAATTCGCAGCATTCTTAAGAAAAAACCCATATTCCAACGCATGTAAACATCTTCGGTTGATTCAAAAAAACTAAGAAATGGTGTTGGACCATAAATTGCAGACGGAGAACGGTCCATCAATACGGCAACTCTCCCCCTCATTAATGAAAGGGTGACTCGGTCAGGTAGTTCTGTTGACATGATTTGTGGGAAAATCGTCCAACTATTATCCTCTATCAACTGGCCAAGCACCGTTGTATCCGGTATATAATCGTATTCTAAATCAGTTATCCGTTGTCTAAAGGTATTTACATTAGCTTCATCGGCAATATCTTTAATATAGACCAGCTTTCCTGGTGTTTTCACCCTTTTCCCAATCGTAATATCTTCCATGCACAATTGTGGATCTTTCAAATTACTCCTTATAATATTTAAATTTCCAATTAATGATTCTGTAAAAGAAATCTTCGGACCATAAACAAGGGACTCTGTTTCTGCCTTTTCAAGGGACCTTTCAACAGTTGTCCCGACATTTGCTAGGATCCCGTACGGCTCACCATCCGCATAAATGTATGCTTTTCCTTCTATTAACGATGAAACGATTTCTTTTAATTGATTGGCAGCAGAAATTTCGGCAATCGGCAAAATTTGCGCAATACTCTCGGTGGTCCATTCACTTTGAGTATTTTGTTGAATTGGTAACAGGACAAATTCATCAAAGCTAGTTTTATCTATAAGGCTGCTTAAAAAGCAAAAAACAATCTTTTTCCCGTTCTTTTTTAAAGTCCGAAAATTAAGGTCTGAACAGGCACCTATCTCATTTTGTAGCTCTAATTTAAGGTCTTCCACATTCAAACTATGCGGTTTTTTATCTTCTGACTTTTTATTCTCTGACTTACGCTTAAACATTGGCAGCACCTTAACTCTTCAATTTTTTTTATCTTTACCAAAAACTCTATTATTAACCAAAAGAAAATAAAGGGTGTCAGGCACCATGTGAAAACTTCACATGGTGCCTGACACCCTTCGTCTGATAAATTTATTCAAAATAATACATGAGGGCAATTGTCCCAGGTCCAGTGTGAGTGCTTATCGTAGGACCCGTGAAATCAATCGAAATATCTTTATACCCGGTTAATTCAGTAATTGCCTTTTTTAGTTTAGAGGATAATTCGTATGCTTCCGCATGAACAATGCCAGCACCACAAATCGTTTTTCCTTGGACATCCTCCGCAAATTGCTTGGCCATATATTTAACCACCTGTGTATGGCTGCGAACCTTGGCGACGGGATTGTATTCCGCGCCTTCAAGCGAGGCAATCGGCTTGATATTTAATAATGAACCTATAAAGGCTTTTCCCTTACCAATCCGTCCACCCTTCACCATGTTCTCAAGGGTATCTATCATTATATACAATTTTGTATGTTCGCGCACCCTATCAAGCCGGTTAAGGATTTCGTCCATGCTCTTACCCTGCAAGGCCATTTCCGCTGCTTCCTTTACCTGGAACTGGAGGGCTATCGAGATAAACATCGAGTCAATGACTGTAACTTTCGTTTTCGTCATTTGGGCTGCACTCTCAGCAGATCGAACTGTCCCGCTCATTTTGCCTGTCATATGGATTGATAAAACCTCGTAGCCTTCTTCTCCAAGCCGATCGTAAACTTCAAGAAAAGTACCCGCAGAAGGTTGGGAACTTTTCGGTAATTCCTCAGATTTTTTCATTACTTCTATGTATTCAGCTGCATCAATTTCCACTCTGTCTAAGTAAGATTCACCATTTATCGTTACGGACAAGGGCACAACCACAATACCCAGTTTTTCGGCCATTTCTAGCGGCATGTCCATTGTTGAATCGGTTACAATTTTAATTTTGCTCATAACAATCACTTCCCTAACAGTACTGCTATGTATTATACAGTTAACTACTATTGAAAGGAATAACATCCATCACTTTTCGTGCTTTTTAAAATAAAAGAGCACCGCTGGGGGATACCCTGCGGTGCTCGAATGGCATTAAGCGTTATTCTTTAATTCTCCAACTTTAAACAATTGTTCATAATCTGGCCACTTCATGACCTTTTTCAAATAATCTTTAAAGGAGTAGCATTTTTTCAAGTTTTTTTCGTTGTAAAGCGACGTAACAAACGTCTGTAAACGGACTTGGATCATAAATTTATAAGTGCTATCTTCCTCCAATACAGGAATGTCCATGACTTTAACCTTCTGTCCAACAACATTTTTGAACTCTAGGCTTTTGAATAACAAAATATCAATCCTCTTTTTCACCCGTTTGAGTATATTATACACTCTTTGCACGACGAATTGTGTCTAATTATGCATAGATTAAAAAATATTTATGAATTAAATGTCTACAGTATGTGTTGTAGTTCATGAAAAAACAGGTCACTTTTTTCAACATATTCTCGGAAACATAGTTCCTGATAATCTAGAAAGCAATCGCTTTGAACCCAGTGGAGTTTCCAATAATAACTGGCCTTTTTCATTTTCCGATAATCGAACCTTTTAGATATTAAGTTGGAAATATTGGTAACTCAACAAAAAAAAGACCTTAAAGGATTTAACCCTTAAGGTCTTTTTGCATTCCATTTATGCTTCGACTACCTCATCTTCTTTGTCTTCTTCCTGCAGCTTTTTCAAGCGTTTGCGGTAGACAAACTTCGATAAATTAATACTAATTTCATAAAGGAGCAAGAGTGGCAAGGTTACCACAAAATCAGACATAAAGTCTGGTGGTGTAATAACGATTGCAATAATAATCAGAACGAAATACGCATATTTACGAATTTTTGCTAAAACAAACGGATTAATGATGCCAAGTGAAGTCAAAAACATAACGACGACTGGAAGCTCAAACAGTACCCCGAATGGCAAGGTCATATTCATGATAAAGCTAAAATATCTTTCGGCAGTGAAGTTTGTGACAAACATATCTTTTCCCATATTCACCAAAAAGTCTAGAACCATCGGAAAGATAATAAAATAGCCGAAGGCAAGACCAATGATAAACAAGAAAAATAAAGCCGGAACATAAGAAATCGTTATTCTTCTTTCTATCGGTCTTAATGCTGGTCTAACAAATAGCCAAATTTGCAAAGCGAGAACTGGAATAGTACCCGCCACAGCTACAACAGTTGCCAGCATGAAATAAATCCACATTATATCACTTGGTCCGAGAACCATCAGTTTTGTATTTCCAACAAACCATTTATAGATATCGTCTACATAAATAAAACCGGCGATAAAAAAGACTACAAATGCAAGTGCAGATAAAATAATTCTTTTACGTAGTTCTTCTAAATGATCAACTAAATTTAATTCTTTATCTTCCATGTACTTCCCCTGCCAATTTCAAAAGGTTAAAGATGTGCACGTATATATCGCTCATAGAGTTGACTCTAAACGAAATAGTACCATTGTTTTAATAGGATGAACAAGTTTTCATGCGTTTTTATAGGTTAAACCTAGAGAAGAAAAAGGTGTAAGACTTGAAATCTCACACCTTATTTAATCAAATTTTTCTTTTCTTCATCAATATCTTTCATAACATCGTCTGTTAGTTCACGGGTCGACTTTTTAAATTCTTTTAATGTTTGTCCGAAGGCGCGGCCAATTTCTGGAAGTTTCTTAGGCCCAAAAATAATCAATGCAAGTGTTAAAATCAAAATCAATCCTGGTATACCGATATTAGAAAACATGGATTTACATCCCCTTTAATTGTTGTATTATATCTACTATGATTATAGTACCGAAAAATCGTTTTGAGTTAGTTATATGCAATAATTCATAGTAAATTCACAATATCTAGAAAAAGTAAAACAATAAAGCATTTTCGTATCACATTATTAATTACTAATGACAATTTAACAATTACAACTAACGAAGTCAATGATTAAATGCGTTTAAGGAATTGTTAAAATATTTTGAAAACTTTCTTTTATTTGAATATAATTGGTTCATTACTAACATATAATTTTTAAAATGATAAATAATAAGGATAGGATGTGATGAGGATGGAATTTTCACTTTGCAGTTATGATGGGGCTCTTCCTGTTGAGGTAACACTTGATGATGATAATGGAAGATACACCATTCGCAAAAGCGATCGTAGCGGGGAATATTTTAATAGCCCACTGGAATTAATAAGCTGGGTTAAAACACATTTCAACGAAAGAGAATTTTGCCATCCACATGAATTTAGGGGTATGCTTGCTAAATTAGCAGATTACGAATTAAATGGATCCTATTTCTAATATCAAACAAAAGAAAGCACCAGCGATGCGCTGATGCTTATTTTTATGAATCCAAACCTGATCAATCCGCGCTACGATTTTCTTTCATATATTTTGAATTCATAATCGTACGGATTCTTCTCATCCATTAAGCCCTTTTCACTAGACACTAGTTCCCATTTGCTACCATCAAATTCAGGAAAAAACGTATCTCCTGCAAATTTTTCATGAATAAGCGTGATGTATAGACGATCCGCAAACTCAAATGTCTCGTTAAATATTTCCGCTCCACCAATGACGAAGATTTCTTCGCTTTGCTTTTTGCTTTTCTTTACAAAATCCTCAATGGAATAAAAAACCGTACAATCTTCACTCTGATAATTAACCTGGCGGGTGATCACAATATTTTCTCTGCCAGGAAGGACACGACCAATGGATTCATGCGTTTTTCTTCCCATCGCAATTGGGTGGCCCATCGTCACCCTCTTAAAGAATTTTAAATCCTCCGGCAAATGCCATGGTAATTGATTATCTTTCCCTATTACTCTATTTTCGTCCATCGCGACAATAAAGGAAATCATACACTCACTACTCCTTTAATGTGAGGGTGTGGATCATATCCCTCTAATGTAAAGTCTTCATACTCAAAAGAGTAGATATCCTTGACTTGTGGATTAATTTTAAGAGTCGGCAATGCTCTCAGCTCTCTCTCCATTTGCATCTTAACTTGTTCGAGATGGTTTTGATAGATATGAACATCACCAAAGGTATGGATAAATTCACCTGGCTCCAAGTTGCACACTTGGGCAACCATCATTGTTAGCAGTGCATAGGATGCGATATTAAACGGGACGCCAAGAAATACATCGGCTGAGCGTTGGTAAAGCTGGCAGGACAGCTTCCCATCTGCCACATAAAATTGGAACATACAGTGGCACGGCGGTAACGCCATATTATCTACTTCAGCAACATTCCAGGCATTGACAAGTAGTCTTCTTGAGTTAGGATTCGTTTTAATCTGGTTGATAAGCTCCGTAATTTGGTCAACGGTTTTTCCATCCGCACCTGTCCAAGAACGCCATTGGTGACCATAGACAGGACCTAATTCCCCATTTTCGTCTGCCCATTCATTCCAAATGCGGACCCCGTTTTCCTGTAGATACCGAACATTCGTATCCCCATTTAAAAACCAAAGCAGTTCATAGATAATCGATTTTAAATGTAATTTTTTGGTCGTCACGAGTGGAAATCCTTCTGCCAAATTAAATCTCATTTGATAACCGAAGGTGCTAATTGTACCCGTACCAGTTCGGTCACCCTTTATGTTTCCATTTTCAAGTACATGCTTACATAATTCTAAATATTGCTTCACCGTGGACACTCCCTTATCTGCACATATTTATCTATTTTAACAATCAAGGGCAAATTAGTGAAGCGATAGCTGTTTCAAAAATTCAAATGTTTTTGGTGCTTTCTTCCGTAATAATTCTTTTGTTTCATTATTTAAATAGTACATTGCGAAGGTCTCTGCAAAATATTCTTCTGGATATAAAAAATAGCTGTTTCCCGGAAATAATTGTTCATGTTCCTTTTCCCATACGCTCTTAAAGTCCTTGGAACCACTAATCTCCCCATACACAAAGCGATCGATCGAATGGGCCAGCTCATGTAATTCTAGATTTACAGAACTATGACCCTTTCCTGATTCACTGGAACCAATCTTAACAAGGACCACCTTCGATCCTCCAATCCCTGGGACATCATCCCAGGTTACGTTAGATGTATAACCCCGCGGAACCTGCCCAGCTAATTGCCTTGCAGTGGGATTATCCGTTAGCTTTCCATTAAAAAGTTTCAGGGTAATTCCCTGATTGTTTATTTTTTTTAAAAGGGAGAAAGGTAAAGAATTGATTCTGGAAATCATAGCAGCCGCTTCTTGTTGATCAAAGTGCTCCTTTGGTAATACAATTATTTGATCTAAAAGTGCTACTGACCGATCATCTTTAAGAGATTGGTAGATTAGCGAATTTCTAGGATAATCTCCAAGCAAAATACCATCATAAGAAGCTTGTGATGTAGTTATGGATGATAGAAATAAACCAGCGATTAGTAGAGTAATTACCGATTTACGCAAATTATCATCCCCTAATAATTCAATATATTAATTGAATTATAACATAGGACTTAGTTAGTTAATTTGAATTTACAAGCCAAAAGTGGGGAATAAAGGAAAAAAAGCTGCCGAATACAGCAGCTTCACAATTTTAATAAATTTAAACTTCTAATCCATAATTTCGGCAAAGGGAGGCTAATCCACCTGCAAAACCACTGCCGATCGCGTTAAATTTCCAATCACCGTTATGGCGGTAAAGTTCACAAATAACAACCGCTGTTTCGACCGAAAAATCCTCGCCAAGGTCAAATCTTAAGACCTCATTATTAGTATCTTCGTCAACCAAACGAACAAAGGCATTAGAAACTTGGCCGAAATTCTGGAATCTTGCGTCCGCATCATGAATGGTCACAGTAATCGCAATTCGATGTACATGCGTGGGAACTTTACTAAAGTCAATCTTGATTTGCTCGTCGTCGCCGTCGCCTTCTCCGGTTCGATTATCACCCGTATGTTCAACAGAGCCTGAAGAGTGAATCAAATTATTGTAAAAAATAAAGTCGGAATCCTGGATAACTCTTCCATTCGCATCTGTTAAAAACGCGGATGCATCCAAGTCAAAGTCATTTCCACCATGATAACGATTCGTATCCCAGCCGAGGCCAACAATTACCTTAGTTAGCCCAGGGTTCGTTTTTGTTAAATCAATTCTTTGTCCCTTTGCTAAGTTTATACCCAAACGTATCACCTCTTTTTGAACTTTATTTAATTACCTAACTAAAGGAACGAACAACTTCACTAAGGCTGGCTGCATTTGTACCGCTGCCGATTGCCGCAAACTTCCAGTCATTGCCATGACGATAAATTTCTCCAGTCACAAGGCATGTTAGCCCGCTGTAATTATCCGATAAATTATAATGGATGAGCTCTTGATTGTTCCCAGGATTCACGACTCGGATAAAAGCATTTTTCATCATCCCAAAGTGCTGCTTTCTCTTCACACAGTCATAGATATTAACAACGAAAACAAGTTTCTGTATATTGGACGGTACTCTGCTTAAATCGATCATTACCTGCTCGTCATCACCGTCTCCGTCACCTGTTAAATTATCACCTGAGTGTTGTACACTGCCGTCATTGCTCTTTAAGTTTCCAAAGTAAATAACGTCCTTATTGTTTTGGAGCTTGTCGTTTGCACCAAGCATAATAACGGAAGCATCACAATCTATATTAGCTGCACCACCGCCACTGAATAAACCGCCGAATAAGCCGCCGCCACCGCCGCTTTGTACTGGATCCCAGCCCAAACCTACCATGATTTTAGATAATCCTGGATTACTCTTCGTTAAATCAACACGTTGCCCTTTTTGTAAATTAATAGCCAATTCAATCACCCCAATAAGAAATTTAGTAAATCAAAACCTATTTATTAACTAAGATTGTTTCAACTGTTTAAAGTTATTTTGCAGTTGTTCTAAACGTTTGGTGCCTTCAATCCGCATCCGTTTATTTTCATCTTCGATAGCCCTTGTTTCCTGCATGCCTTTGATGATAATATTCCAAGATTCTTCAATCGTCTCGATTTTTATACTTGGACCTCCGGCAAGCCTAGCAATATCCGTGCTTTGCTGGGAAATGTTTTGCGCATTTTTCAGAAGCATTTCATTTGTCCTGCGGTCAAGTTCACTCATTGAATCAGCAACCAGCTTTTGTCTTTTCGCCGCCATCGCTTGAATCAGACCATTTTTAAAAATCGGGATAGTCGTCACAAATGCCGAATTGATTTTTCCAATCAGTTTCGTATTTCCTCTTTGCAAAAGACGAATCTGCGGAGCAGTCTGCAGTGAGACCATTTTGGCCATTTCTAGATCATAGATGCGTTGTTCTAATAACTCAATGACATTTTTCAGCGAGTCCAATTGCATGGAGGCAAGTTGATCACCTGCTCCAGCTCGGGATTCAAGCTGGGGAAGTTGATTATTTTTTAGTTCCTCAACTTTTATCTCACCCGCAACAATATACTTTTCAAGTGTTAAATAGAATTGATAATTTTGCTCATACATTTGCTCGAGCATATTTGTTGCATCAACCATTTCATGCTGATATTTCGATATTTCTATGTATACCTTGTCAATCTCGGAGCCCATGGTTTGGTATTTGCCGAACAGCTTTTCGACCACCTTTTCACCCTTTTTAAAGAGCTTACCAAAAAATCCACCTGAAGTTTTTTGAAAGTCCTTAGCATCAAACTTATCCATAATCCGGCCCAGTTGTTTAAGTAGTTCACCAGAATCCTCCACTTTTGAAGTCTTCATATTGTTTAATATCTGATCCGAAAAACGGGAAATTTGGACGGCTGGTTCCTTCCCAAACTCTAAAACCTGGATTTGGTCACGCTCATCAATCGTACGGGCTAAATTTTGAATTTCTGGTTCTTTCCGAAGTGCAAGTTTAATGTCAGAGACTTTTGTTTCTGTTAGGATGTCATCCGTACCTGCTGGCGTTAAACCGCTTGATGGATTCGGCATAAGAGTCACTTATTAATCTCCCCTTAAATTTTTTAAGATTCCTTGAAAAAGCCCTTTTTTAAAAATAGACGGTTCTTTAAATTCTAAATCAAAAACAACGTCTTCAAGCCAATGCTTGTCAAATAAACGATCGTCCAAGAAATTTTCAATATCATTATGCCCAGGAGGATTATACAGGATGATATCAATACCAAATTGATTTAATAGCAAGATAAGTGCTGCATCTGACCTTGAGAATATACCTGCTAATTCATTATTGTAAATGATTAATTTAGGTATATGTTGCGAGTAGTCAAATCTCTCGATTAACTGAATGATGGGTTTTGGCATAAACAATGCCTGTGTAAATATATACATTTTTACGTCTTCTATACTTTCCTTCGGTAAGGGCTTTAAACCTGGTTTTTCACAGATTCTCCTAACGGCATTAGCGATTCCTTTTTGTAAGCCAGAAGATAAAAAGGAATATGGCCAGTAATGTGCTTGCATCATATTAGCCGGATTAATTAAGCCATCCTTATCAAGGGCATTTCGATAATGAAAGCGAAAATCACTTGTGCTTGTCATCGTGATTGGCAAACGGCGAATCAGTAAACTATGCTCTAATTCACTGAGTGATTGCAGACGGTCCCAGTACTCTTTGCGATTTTTACTAACACCCTGTACTTTAGCAAAGATAGAAGGTATTTTGACTTGTCCGTTCCCCACCTCAAAATCTGGTCTTACCATCGCCATTTCTTTCCCAAGAATAAATAGTTCATCATAAGTCGTTTTTAATGTAATCGAGGACGGAGTATAATCCCTTAATTGCCATGGTTTGTAAAGACCTGAACCCTCTTGGTTTAAAATCGTTTCAATTTCTTTTGAGGCCCTATATGCAACCGTTGCCTTACGACTGCGCTTTTCCTTAGGGAACGGTTCCGCAGGCAGCTTATTTTGAAATTGATGCGAGAAGATTGGGTCCTCCATCATACCTTCTAAAATATCCTTACCTTCTGGATGGAAAATAACAATATCACAGGCAAGCCTGCTTAAATAATATAAAAAATATTGGTGGCTTTTCTTAAATTCGCCGTACCACAAAAATTTAGGCATTTCGATTTGTGGATCAGCCATTTCCAAAACGGGCTGTAAATGATTGATGGACCATTTAACAATGTCAACAAGCACCCGCCTAAGCTCGTGGTTCTTTAGCCCGTCCCTTTCAAGTTTTGCGTACAACTCCAGTGTTGCGATCATCGCTTCTCTTATCTTCCTATGGATTACCGGTACCTTTGATTTCAACAATAACTGTTCCCCATCTAGAAAAGCCGTAAATCGGTTGATGGACAGCTTTTGTTCACGATTAATATTTATGACTTTTTGAATGGATTGAAAGTGAGTGTTGTTAATTGTTTTATCTAGTGATTCCTCACTTAGCAAATGAAGTCTCCATTCCTCATTATTAACATAATCAAAAAGCTGGTTATAATAGGTATCCGTATCGATTGGTATCCCAAGGAACTTTCCAAGTACTTGCCCAATGTGAATTTTTCCATTTTCTAATGAATAATTTGGCCGTTCAGGCAGCGGTTTTTTCAGCAAGGCGTGCCAATTTTCATATGAAAGGGATACTGGATGGGCGATTAGCTGATTTAATGATGGATGCATTCATAATCCCTTCCTCAAAAAAGAAGCTATTTTTCTAGCGCTAGAAAATTATGTAAGGTTTCCATAACATCATATCATAGTTATTTAATTGGTTCATTTGTTTATACGAATGTCATAAAAAAATGTTTCGTCTTTTTCACCATTTCCTCATTTTTCACCTTTTTCCTTGTCCTTACATACTATTTGAGTACTGACGTTAAAGTAGGTGACTCGAATGAGATTTTTATATAAGCGGCCTAGGATGGAACACATTCAGGAAGAATTAAATACCGTGATGGAAGTGATGGTTTCCGATGTTTTTATTTACCTAGATTTATTTGTGTTTAGCTTAATCTTTACGATGCTGCTTTCTTCAACATTGCATTCCCTAGCCATGTCGATTCTATTCTTTTTTGGATGCTATAGTTTATTTTCTTGCGTATACTTATTTGTTTTTAACCGAAAAGTGAAATAGATTAAACTATAAGTTGTTGCAGCTGTAAAAATTGTTGGGTAATCTCATCCCCTGCACTAATACCATAATTTTTTGTAAGTGTAAAATTACTAGTGCCTGACACCCTTGCAAGCTCACCGTGGGCTGGGACAAATCGATATTGGCAGTTTTTCAGAAAGTCCCAATCTAGTACGGAGTCCCCCGCACCCGCAATGACTTCCATACCTTCTCGCTTAGAGATAAATTCAAGTGCATCCCCTTTGCTGATCGCAAGAGGGATAAAGTAGAGCTTTCTCCCCTGTATGGAGATCCTCCAACCATTTGATACAGCCAAATCATTAATCGCTTTTCGATCTGAAGCAGGTGGAAGACTGTTTAAGATGAAATAGAAAAATAAATTCTCCGCCTGCTTTATTTGCCCATCAAATTGAAAGCCTTCTCTTTTTAAAATCGCAAGCAACTCATTTTGGAGAACCGATTCCGCGTTTATACGCTGAAAAATATAGGTCGACCAATCTTTCATTATTTCACCATTATTAATAATATTGGCCCCATTTGAAGTAATTGCATATTTTAGTTGTATGTCCTCCTTAAAAATGTAGAAACGGTTAAATTGCTCTGTTGTCCTCGTTGTAACCGGAACAAAAAGACTAGTTAGTGATAGCTCTTTTAAAGCAAAAAAGGATCGTTCTGTCATATAGGCAACCCAATTATTATCTTTTTTTTCAACGGGTTTTATGACTGTTTTATCTAGTTCTCCTAGTTCTTCTATAGCCCGTTTCGAATAAACCAATGTACGATCAAGGTCAGATGCAAAGATCATTTTTTAATCCCCTTAACCGACTTGATTAAGCCGCAGCATAAATACTTTAAATTTGGATATGGTACAACGTCTACACCCTTTTCTTCGGCAAGCATTAGAATATGTTTGACAAATGGACTTGACGGATCGCGCATTAGTATCTTCCATGGAACCCTGCGAAGCAAAACTCTTGTTGTTTCTCCGACTCCTGGTTTGATATAATGGGTACTTTCAATTTCAAACTCAGATTGAATTCGCTTGACGTCCTCCATCCCCAAGAATCCAGTTTCTATTTTCTCATTTTCCTTATGTGTAGCCATCTCCGCCGCTTCGCCTGCAATGTTTACAAATTCATTGCTAATCAAATCAATATATTCATTGGAAACATCAACAGGAATCAATTCCTCGTAATACTTAGCTCCATGGAATTCATCCTTCCCGATATATTGATCATTTAAAACCGTCCTGCTCACCAACCCAGATACAGTTGAGTTTAGACATGCACTAGGAATTAAAAAATCCTCGCGAGTTCCGAACAAAGTGGTACAATATCCTGGATCTGCGATGACTGCTAATGTGTCGTCGAGGTTTATCCCATATTTTTGTTGATAATCATGACAGGCTTTGGTCAATTCAAGCGAAATTGCCCCTTTACCTGTCCACCCATCAACAAATTGAATATCAGCCTCTGGATGTTGTCTAAGTATATATTGAAGTGCATTTTCGTCAATCCCTCTGTCGCGGATAATTGAAACACTGTAATGCGGCAATAATACATGGTAATTCATGTGAATATACCTTTTTATTAATATCCCCACAGGCGTTCCTGCACGCGCCAGAGAAACAAGTACGGCCCTATCACCCTTAGATTGATAGATTTGTTCAGCCACAACACCAATACATAGGGCAACTTTTTGTTTGTATTCCTGTAAGGTTTCCCAAAATAAATCCACATACGCCTTTGGCGGCTGGTACTCTATTGGCAGTGATTCGCTGTAGTGAACACCTGATTGAACCATCAATTCCCGATTTTCAGTCGAATCCTCTAGCTTAATATCACTTAAATCCTTTAATAGGAATTGGACATCCTCCGCATTATAGCTTCCGATTTTTGCCGGTTTATTGATTGTGGTTTTCAACTTGTTCACCTCGATATTCAGAAAAAAAGACGAGTCTAATCATCTTTATTTGTAATTTACTTAGTTCTTTCAGTAGTGGTTGAAGATTCTCTAACTTTACTGTTCTTTCAAAAAAGATAAATATTTCATCGTAGAATCCTGGTGGAATATTGTAAAAAAAGTGGGTAATATCTTGGTCTTCAGGATTAGGAAAAGACGCACCAAACCTCGCTCCGTATCCTACTTTGTCTTCAATAAAAATCGGGCTTCGGGTTGTTGATTGATAATAAACACCTTTACCCATTTCGGCAGCTAATTTCATCGGAAGATACATAAACTCTCCAGTGCCTAGGCAAAGCGTCCTTTTTCCAATCCTTTTATTGTATAAAACGGCCGCAGCTGCAGAGGCTTTCTGTTGAAGACTCCTATTTTCCGTACTGCTTAGGCCGAATCGACCTGTCTCTTTAATAAATGCTGACTTATTCATCGGGTTATTGGCTGAATAGAGGGTCATGGTAAAAAAAGGTGATAGGTCTATTCGTTCGACAGAGGACTCGACGCGCTTGTTCGATTCCACTTTTATTGACCAATTATTCATATCATTATGCTGTTTAACCTGTACTGTACCGGCCAAAAGGCTTACCACATTGATTTTTATCCCCAGGTCCTGTTCAAGACGGCTAAAGCCATATCGATTTTCTTCTGAACGCCAATCCAAAATGGAAACAACGGTATAAATACGTCTAGGGAATTTAGCATGGATCGATTGGATAATATTTAAAGCGGTTTTACCCGTTGTCAGTTCATCATCAACGAGGATGATTTCCCGTTCATTTTGTATCATTTCTAACGGAATAAAACAACGATGTGATGTAGCATGGGAATGCTCTTCTTCAAAGGTGATTTTTGGTTTTTCCTGTTCGAGTTCTTCTCTAGTGGTATGAAAGTATTCAGCTGATATAAAGCAATCAAAGAAAGCATGCCCAAGTGAGGTGGCGGTTTCAGCAAATCCTATCACTACAGGACGAATATTGTCAGGGATAAAGGCCTTACTCTGATATGATTCTCCATTTTTAAAGGAGGTTAATAGACTCTCAGTTTCTAAACATTTTATCTTCTTTACCGTTTCAAGGAATCTCGCACCAAGAAGTGCTCCAGTTTGCAGTCCCTTATTAGGATCAATTGGTAAGTGTTTACCGAGCACTTTACTTACAAACAAAAACGACCGTTTCTTATTTATTCTGGCTGCCATTGTAAATAACTCTTCTAGTGGCAAATCATACGGATTTTCAGAAACTTCTATCTCTGTTTCAATCGAGTCTAAGATATTATACATATACTTCTTTTTTGATAAGGTCAATGGTTGTGAATTCTTCATGTAACACCCCGTACAGCTGTGATTTTAAAATGGTTTTCTTTGCCCAGTAATAATGAGGTTTTATCTCATTCATTTTATTAGCAAAATTACTTTTCAAAACGCCAATATCCCCATTTGCCGCATTTATGATATTGCTTGCATCCATGAACTCCTCGTAGGAAACGACATTTAGGGCTTGCACTACTTTGATATGTGAAGGATGAATAATCGTTTTTCCTGTTATTCCGTTTGCAATATCCATTAAGATTTCCTGGATTAAACCATCCAAATGTTCATTGATTAATTTTGCTCTCCATTTCAACCCTTCATCCCCGTACCGTTCGCGGAACGGTGTTTGCCTAAGCTGCGGCTTTAACATTCTCTTTTTCGCAGAAAAATACTCCCAAACTGGACCAGATACAACGTAGGAACTATCAAAGCGTTGAAAGACATTGATAATATCTGAAATGCAATCTCTTAAGACAGCGATATCATAAACGGTAGTATCCGCACTACGGCGAATTCCATATAATCCACAAAAATCAGTAGCCCCAATCCGAACATTAAGAATAATGTCCTTGTAGCGATCAAGAAGATTCTTTATACTCATTAATTCGTCCATTCTCGTTTCTTTTTGAATGACCTTTGCTGTCTCCAAAATCGGCATAGCATAAAATGGGTGCTCCTTTGTATGTAATCGGTTTACTTCCATTAATAGTTCTTCACCAATTTCAGCACTGAATTTTGGAAGCACCACCCCAGTAAGCAGACTTATTGCATCCCCTAATTGTTCGGTAACCCGTTTTAACTGCTCTAGGTTTCGGATTCGGATAAACATAAGTGGTAGATCCGTATAGCTCAAAAAGCCCTTATTTAATTCAAAAAATAACTTTAATAATTCACTGATAAGCATTGCCTCAGCATCAGTTACCTCGTTATCACCAACAGCATCTTCTAAGTCGATGACAAGGGACGTTAAACCTTCATGCTTCTTAGAGAGGATTTCTTGATGAATATTAGGGCGTGTGGCAGGCATATAAAGCGTGGCGCCTAAACCATAGGACAGTAGTTCACGGTGAGAATATTTTGTATAAGCCTGCGGTTTTTGAAAGAAGAATCGTTTAATTTCATTTTCGTAAAAGTATGTAAAAAATTCCATAACTATTTACTCCTCTTTAAAGGTAAAAAATAGAGGAGACGGACTCTCGTCAGCTCCCCTTTTAAGTCAACAATTTTTAGTTTTCTTTGCTAGTTTCCTTTTTCTTATTCATGAAGTGAACAATAAAGGTTGCTCCAAATGTTACGGCTAGAATAATAAAGAAATGTAATGATTCAATATGGATGTTGAATAACGGTAAGGTAAGTGCCATCTTAATAGAAATGATTAGGATTAAGATATAAGCGGTAGTTTCAAGTTCAGGAATCCTATCAATTAGTGTAAGAAAAACTCCGGCAACGCCACGCATCATTAAAACGCCAAGGATCCCACCTACAAATAAAATCCATACCTGATTGCTGACCCCAAATGCCGCAAGAACGCTGTCAACCGAGAAAGCAATATCCATTAATTCAACGGCAGCTACCGTTCCCCAAAAGGTACCAAATAAGCGTATTAGCAAGCCGCCTTGGTTAATTCCTTCTGCTTCCTCTTCATCGTGACCAGCATCACCTTTATACTTATCGATGAAATACTTAATCGCTAACCACGCAAGATACGCGGCACCAAGGGCTTTAATGACCCAAAACTTGATTAAATATACTCCGATGCCAATCGCAATAAATCGGAATATATATGCTCCTAATAAACCATAGAACAAGGCTCTCTTACGCTTTTTAGGTTCCAAATGTTTAACCATAACGGCTAAAACAAGCGCATTATCGGCAGAAAGTAATCCTTCTAAAATAATAAGTGTCCCAATAAGTCCCCAGCTGACTGGATCGGCCAATATTTGACCCCACATATTCAAATCAAAAAATTGCGCATAGGTGTCCAAGATATGATTCAAAACTGACATTAAAGTAATTCCTCCTAGAATAGAAAAGCGGAAGCGCCTTGTTCAGGGGCGACAAGCATAAGTCGAGCCGGCGTGAAGGTTGTTCTTTAACCTTCATGACGGATTGGCTATAGACCATAGAGCCCCTAGGCGCAGCAGCTAGACATGTTGTTAACAAAGCTTTTGTAAAAAGACCCATTATTGATTGGGTCTCTTCATTTTGAAATATTAACCTATAGATAGTCCAAAGTCAGTTGCAAGTGCAGCTAATCCGCCTTGATAACCACTACCGATGGCACTAAATTTCCATTCACCATTGTGGCGATACAATTCACCAACAACAATTGCTGTTTCAATCGAGAAGTCCTCACCTAAATCATAGCGAATCAATTCTTCACCGTTTGCCTCATTGTAAATGCGGGCATAGGCATTTGAAACCTGTCCAAAGTTTTGATTTCTGCTTTCTGCATCATGAATTGTAATTGTAAACGCAATCCGCTGAATATTGGCTGGAATAGTAGTAAGACTTACTTTAATGCCTTCATCATCACCATCACCAGCACCTGTGCGATTATCTCCGGTATGTACCACAGCTCCATTTGCTCCTTGTGGATTATTATAGAAAATAAAGTCACTTTCATTCGTAACTTTTCCATTTTCTCCTAATAGGAAAACAGATGAATCTAAATCAAAGTCATTTCCACCGTCATATTTGTTTGTGTCCCATCCTAATCCAACCACAACATTTGTTAAACCAGGATTGGTTTTTGTTAAATCAACTTTTTGACCTTTTGATAAACTTACTGCCATTTTTCATTCCTCCAATTTAGGTAATAGTCTATTTACGAGTTTGTCATAAAAAGGTTTCATTTATTATAATAAAATTTTTTCCTGCCAATAAGCAAATTCACATTAACTCATCCATTTAGGTGGTGTATTTTTAGCCCAAAAAATGGCCCCTAACTCATGATGGCTCTGGTAATTATCATGGTAGGTGTGGTAATGAAAATTGAACCAGTAGCCTGCTTGCGGTGGATTATCTCGTCTTACATGAAATCGAAGTATATCTTTACCGATAGCGCGATTGTTAATATTAAAGATTTTTTCAGAAAGGCCGGTACCAGGATGTTCGGTTATGGTGAGATTTTTCAAATCTTCTTCAGGAAATTGGACAGCAATTTCTTCAAGTGCAGTTTCGATATTTGGTAAAATAATTTCTCGGAATTCATTTTCAATGACTGGTTTAATCTTTGGACCAAATTTTTGATATGACTGGAATTCTGCTTGCTTTTTTAATTCTTCAATAAACTTTTCTTTATCAAACTCTGATTCTTCAATAAACGTATTTATTTGTCCAAAGTGACTTTCGGTCGATGGCGCTTCGAAGGCATCACGATCGGCGAGATTCTCTGCATTTACCGTATTGATTAATTGAGTGGGGGTAACAAGTCCAAAAGTTAAAACAGATACTAATACAAATAACGTTTTACGAAGCCAATTGCTCATTTTTCATTTCACCTTATTCTTAGCAAGATTTTGTATCATCTATTTTTTTCTAAAATTAGTTATTATACAAAATATTATACTTCTTTTTTCTTGTAAATGGAAAAAAACAGTTTAAATATCACAATTTAATCATAGAAAAAAGGATGTCGGCTGACATCCTAATTAGCAGTGGGCTTCAAATGCCCCAAGTAAATTATGCATAACTGTTTCCATCGGCATTCCTTCAATATCGTGTCTAGGAATGAAATGAACGACTTTTTTATCTTTTAATAATGCCATTGATGGTGATGATGGTTCAATTCCTTCGAAATACTCACGCATTTTCGCAGTGGCTTCTTTATCCTGTCCAGCAAAAACTGTTACTAGGTGGTTTGGTTTTTTTTCGCTATTTAGCACCGCTTGCGTTGCAGCAGGACGAGCCAATCCAGCAGCACATCCGCACACAGAATTTACGACAACAAGCGTGGTTCCGCTGACATTTTCCAAAAATTGTTCTACATCTTGAGCAGTAGGTAGCTCTTCGAAGCCAGCTCTTATTAATTCTTCGCGCATCGGTAAAACCATTTGTTTCATATATTCATCATAAGCATTTGACATTTTAAATCACTCCGTTTCGGTTCATCCATTTTAGAATACCTAATCTATTAGCTCTTTGCAATTTTATTCGCTCGCTTTCCTTGCTTCGGTCATTTGCTTCCAAACAGAACCTTTAGCTGCTTCACCGCCTTCAATTCTTTCAATCGCCATTTTTATTTGCAAACTGACTTCAAATTCCGAATCATTTTCGGCAGCTTTTAACGCTGGAAGGGCCTTTTCATCGCCTGCTTCATATAAAAACATCGCTGCCCGCCAGCGAACTAACTTGCTCTTATCCTGCAATGCTTCCATCATCTCGTCGGCTGCTTCTGGAAACCCTAAATCTGATAGACAATCTCCCGCGGTTCTTCGAACGGTCACAGTTTTATCTTTCAGTGCCTGGTATAAAAGCGGAAGTACCTCATTTTCTTTGATCATGCCGAGGTACACTGTTGCAAGCCTTCGAATCGAAGCCTTTTCATCAGATAATGCTTTTTCAAGCACGGGTAAATCCTCTAGTTCCGGATCATCCATTTGCTCGAGGAGTTGATAGCGAATCTGCCAATCGGGATTCTGTAAATCTTCCAATGCTACCTTTTTGCGAGACAGATTAATTTTTGGTTCTGAAGTAGATTCTGCTGATTGAGCATTTGTAACTAATTCTTCTAATCGTTCCAGTGGATACGCGGCAATGAGTTCATCGACTACCTCCTTGCCAATTTGGTCAAAATCTCCATAGCGGACGCCCTGGTTTTGCCACTTTCGCAAGTAGATATAGTTCTCTTCAGGAAGCTGTGCACTTTCTCTTGCTTTTAAAAAGTGTTCCGGCAATCCAAACCGTCTTTCAGTTACGCCATCGGTAAGCTTTACTTGGAGTGGAATATCCTTAAACATTTGGATTTCAACCTTAATTTCCCCAAAATGTTCAACTAATTTTGCAGTGTTTGCAGTTTCATTCGCTTTTTCTCCAAATGCCTGGCGAACTTGAGGTAATAATTCCTTCCAATCATATCTTGCATTCCGCTCGACAGCAAGAAAGTCTGCGACATGGTACACGCCTTTGATGCCTTCAATTTGAAGGATGGATTGGACAACGGCTGGCGCATCTGTTGCTGTTTCTTTTTTATAATTATGGCTTTTCCCCATAGGAAGTTCTTCATCTAAATTAATTTTCATTGTATTCGGACTTGGCGTTGGTTCAATCGCCTTAATTTTCAACAAGATCACCTAATTCTTATGATTTCTTTTTCAAGTTTATCATATTGGATAAGTTTCAATCACTGGATATGCTTGAAGAAAAATAGAGTACGTCCATGGACGCACTCTTATTCCTTTTCAGCCAGCTCTGCCAGATATGACCAGCGTTCGATTAAGTACTCAAGCTTTTCGTTTAATTCGGTTTCCTGCTTCATCAAATCCTGTGCTTTCGTAAAATCACTGCCTGTTTTCGCCATTTCAACACCTATTTCTTCAATACGGGTCTCTGTTTTCGCAATGTCTTCATCAATTGATTCCCATTCTTTTTTCTCTAAATAGGTCATTTTTTTCTTTTTTTCTTTCTCAACCGGTTTAGTTGGCTTGGCCGAAACAGCGACTGTTTTTTGTGCTTCAAGGGCTGATTCCTTCTCAAGATACTCTGTATAATTCCCAAAGAATGAATCTATTGTACCTTCCCCTTGTAGGACGAGAAGCTGTTCAGCCACCTTATCTAAGAAATAGCGGTCATGAGAAACTGTGATTACCACTCCCGGGAAATCTTCCAAATAATCTTCAAGAACCGTCAGAGTCTGGGTATCGAGATCATTGGTTGGTTCGTCCAACAATAACACATTTGGTGCAGTCATCAATATTTTCAACAAATATAAACGTCGTTTTTCCCCGCCCGATAGTTTTCGAATCGGGGTACCGTGCGAAAATGGAGGAAATAGAAAGCGTTCAAGCATTTGAGCAGCAGAGATCGTTTTCCCGTCCGATGTTTCGACAATCTCGGCTGTCTCTTTAATGTATTCAATCATCCGCTTATTTTCATCCATATCTTCACTTTCCTGTGTATAATAAGCGATTTTTACCGTTTGCCCCATGATAAACTCACCCTCATCAAGGGGGATATGTTTTGCGAGGATATTTAATAAGGTTGATTTCCCGGTTCCGTTTTTCCCGATAATACCTATCCGATCCCCCGGCTTCACAAGTAAATCAAAATGATATAAAATCGTTTTTGCTCCGTATCGCTTGGAAGCATCTTTCAGTTCAAATACCTGCTTGCCAAGCCGACTGCCATTTAACGAGATATCCATCTTTTCAGAAGATGACTTCCCACTCGAAACCTTTTCATCGAGCTCATCAAATCGTTGAATCCTCGCCTTTTGTTTTGTAGACCTGGCTTTTGCACCACGCCTAATCCATTCGAGCTCCCTGCGGAACAGATTCTTACTTTTTTCAAAGGTAGCTGCCTCATTTTCTTCACGAATCGCTTTTGCTTCTAAAAAGGCGGCATAGTTCCCTTTATAACTGTATAATTGACCACTATCGAGCTCAAACATCCGATTCGCAACCCGATCTAAAAAGTAGCGATCATGGGTGACAAGCAAGATCGAGCCATTGTATCTACTTAAATAATCCTCTAACCATTTTACCGAATCAAAATCGAGATGGTTCGTAGGTTCGTCTAAAATAAGTAAATCCGGCTCGGCAATTAATACTTGAGCTAATGCGACGCGCTTTTTCTGTCCGCCCGAAAGTTCACTGATTCTTTTTGTAAATTCCTCAATCCCTAATTTCATTAAAATCGACTTTGCATTGGTACTGGCATCCCAGGCATTTAAAGCATCCATTTGCTTTTGTAATTCAAAAAGGTCTTCTTGGACTTTTGTGTCATTTGGAGAAAGATTCAGTTCTAATAAAGTTTTTTCATAAGCACGCATTAGTTTTAGGATGGGAGCATCGCCATGGAAGACTTGTTCAAGGACCGTTTTGTCACCGTCTAACTCCGGCTGTTGGTCTAAAAATGTAATGGAATAGTCTTTACTTGTGATGATTTTTCCTTCGTCAGGAGTATCCAGTCCTGCAATAATTTTTAATAATGATGTTTTACCGGTCCCGTTGATCCCGATTAATCCCACACGCTCTTTTTCTTTAATCGTGAACGAGATATTGTTAAAGAGCTGTTTTTCCCCATACGTTTTCGAAACATTTTCTCCTGTGAGCATTTTCATTCTTGTCCATCCCATTCTTGGTAAAATTGTTCTAAAAATGTTTCCATCATTTGTTGACGGCTTTCTGCCATTTCTCGGGCAGACTCTGTATTTAGTAAATCTTTTAATTTAAGCAACTTTTCATAAAAGTGGTGAATACTTGTTGATTTACCTTTTCGATACTCTTCTAAGCTCATTTCGTTTCGAACCTTAATGCCGGGGTTATAAATTGGTTGTCCTTTTTTACCGCCATAGGCAAACGCCCTCGCAATCCCGATGGCTCCAATCGCATCTAATCGGTCTGCATCCTGGACGATTTTGGCTTCAATCGTTGAGAGCTCACTGTTTATGCCGCCTTTATAGGAAATCGTTGCGATAATTTGTTTTATATGTTTTTTTTCATTATCTGTTAGCGGAATGGTTTGCAAAAAGGTTTCCAGTTTTTCTTCACCTTTTTCGATACTTTCATTCAACTTTTCATCTGGGATGTCATGGAGTAATGCAGCCATTTCAATAATGAACACCTCTCCTATCTTTTCTTCCCTGCAAATATGTAAGGCATTCCGTCGAACGCGGTCGACATGGAACCAATCATGGCCTGTCGCATCTTCAGCCAATTCATTACGGACAAATTCTTCTGTTAGCACAATTATCGGATTCTTCATTGCTTGAAAGCACCTACCTTTATCCTTGCTATTTTAACATGAAAAACAAACAAAAAATAACCCCGAATGTTCGGGATTATTTTTTGTTTGCTTGGCGTCCACTTTTTTTCTGACTTTGCGACTTGCTATTACCAATTTGAAACTCGCTTCCGAGTTCAATATCATTTCGTTTGTCTTGCTTTTCAATTTGTTCTCTCGTTTGGTTCGGATTTTGTCTCCCTTGCTTACTAATGGCGCATCTCCCTCTCATCTAAGATTTAATGCAATTTTAGTATGCTCAGTTTGGGAGTAAGTTATTTCAACTCATTATGCCAACTGATGCCAAGGGTATTTTCACCTGCATGCACGCCGATTACCGCTCCTAATGGACAACAGTTGATTTCTAGTTGAGGAAATTCCTTTCTTAATTCATCCATCCAAATAGCTGCGTGACCCTCGTGCAAACCAAATAAAATATATACCTCTTTAAAATGATGCTGCTCGTAGGATGACCTTAAGTAATCCAATATTTTTTCCTTCGCCTTTTTCTCACTTCTTGCTTTTTCTTTCACACTCAGCGCACCATCTTCGATCGAAATAATTGGTTTAACGTTAAGCATGCTGCCGAGAAAGAATTTCAAGCCTGACATTCTGCCGCTTCGGTGGAGCTGTTCTAAACTGCCAACAAGAACATAGGTCTCGTTGGTTTTCTTAATTCTTTCGAGTTGACTGATTACTGATTCAAGACTAGCGCCTGCTTCAAGAAGCCTTATTCCTTCTTTAAGTAATGCCGTCATTGGATAGGTTAGGATATTGGAATCAATGGTGGTTACTGGAATCTCAACAAGCATTGCAGCTTGCTCACTCGAGGATACCGTGCCACTTAATTTTCCTGATAAAAGAACGGCGACAACTTGGTCGTAATCCTTAGACAGTTGTTCGTATAATGCTTGAAAAGCTCCAATGGAAGGTTGTGATGTTTTAGGTGGATATTTAAGTTCCTTTAATCTTTCGAATAATTGAGCAGGGGTTAAGTCAATCCCATCAGAAAATTCCTCACCATCAAGTAAAATCGTTAATGGAATGGTATATAAATCTGGATGATTTTTTAATTCTTCGTCTAAATAGGCTGTACTATCTGTGACCCAAGCCGTTTTGACCAACGTCATCTCCCCTTTTTTATAAAAAAATGAACAGATATGTAAATTAATCGTACATAAAAACTTGAATATTGTAAATATTTTAAAAACCTAATTAAAACCAGCTTTGGTTAAAAAGCTGGTTTCGCTTCATATTGCTAAATTTCCCTGTTCAGTTGCTTAAGAGTTGTCATGATAAACTCAGTCATTTCAACCAAATCATCCACTTGGTCTTCCCGAATCAATCGATCAAAATCAACATTAATCACATGAGTATGCTTTCGTTTGATTTCAAGTGGTGGATACTGAACAATTTGAGTTATCTTTCTCGTGGGCCCCCATACGTTTAGTAGGATGTTTTCAACCGCTTGAAAGTCTATTTCCATGTCATTATGTTCAATTAAAAATTGGAGCCTTAAATGACACCCTGCCTTCTGTTCTGATTGTAAGGCCGGTAAAAGCTCTGCTGCTAGATTAACCAGGTTTGATGCCATTTCAATATTCGCTATTACACTGCTTTTAGGTAAACGGAAAGATACATCAAATTTCCGAGACATCTTAGCCATGTTGATTAAATCGTTTCGGTCTGTAATAACAATCTCACCGATAATATCTAAATCATAAAGAGCACCTTCAATCACCACTTTCATGTTATCAAAGGCTGTCGGATCAAACATATCCCATCTACTCTCCTCTTAAGAAAAGCGCAAGCGCCCGCTCGGCCGCTTGCGCTAGACAGTTATCTAAGTTCAAATTTTATTACTTTCTTTATTGAATTAGAAAAGCCCAACTGCATTCCCGTTTTCATCCACATCCATATTTAAGGCAGCAGGTTTTTTCGGGAGGCCTGGCATGGTCATAACATCTCCAGTTAACGCGACGATAAATCCTGCTCCAATCGAAGGTTTAAACTCCCTGACCGTCACGCTGAAATCCGTCGGTCTACCTAACTTTCCAGGATCATCAGACAAGGAATATTGAGATTTCGCCATACAAACAGCTAAATTAGACCAGCCGAATTTTTCAAAATCAATCAATTGTTTTTTAGCCTTTGAAGAAAATTCTACATCTTTTCCACCATATACCTTTTGGACAATAGTTCTAACTTTCTGTTCAATCGGATCAGATAGGTCGTATAAAGGCTTAAAATTGTTTTCATTCTTGTCAATGACAGCCAATAGTGTTTCAGCTAGCTCGATGCCTCCTGCTCCGCCTTTTTCCCACACTTCTGTTAAGGCAACTGGAACATTCTCTCTTTCACACCATCCAAGTAATGTTGTTACTTCAAGTTCTGTATCAGTGATGAATTTGTTAACTGCAACAACTACTGGTAATCCAAAGCTATTGATTGTCTCGATGTGTTTTTTTAGATTTGCAAAACCAAGTGTTAGTGAAGGAATATTCTCTTTTGCTAATTCACTTTTTGCTACTCCCCCATGCATTTTTAAGGCACGAATAGTCGCAACAATAACAACTGCTTCTGGTTGGATCCTCGCACTTCTTGATTTAATATGTAAAAACTTTTCTGCACCTAAATCTGCTCCAAAGCCAGCTTCAGTGATAACATAATCCGCTAACTGAGCCGCAGCTTTAGTTGCTATGACGCTATTACACCCATGGGCAATATTTGCAAACGGACCGCCGTGAATAAGAGCTGGCGTATGTTCAATCGTCTGAACAAGATTTGGTTTGACCGCATCTTTTAACAATAACGTTAATGCGCCTTCCACACCTAAGTCACCGACCGTTACCGGCTCCTTATGATAATTATAGGCAACAACCATCCGTGATAATCGTAATTTTAAATCCTTTAGATCTGTTGCTAAACATAAAACCGCCATAATTTCCGAAGCGACCGTAATGTCAAAGCCATCTTCCCTTGGAACACCTTGAAGGGGCCCACCAAGACCGATAATAACTTTTCTTAATGCACGGTCATTTAAATCAAGGGACCGTTTCCAGACTATTCTCCGTTGATCTATGTTAAGTTCATTTCCTTGTTGGAGATGATTATCGATTAACGCTGCGAGGGCATTATTTGCAGTCGTAATCGCATGCAAATCTCCAGTAAAATGTAAGTTGATGTCTTCCATTGGCAGGACTTGCGAGTATCCACCGCCAGTCGCCCCACCCTTAATACCCATAGTTGGGCCTAATGAAGGCTCTCTGATTGCGATCATCGTTTTTTTACCTAACCGATTAAAAGCATCTGCCAGTCCAACTGTCACAGTCGATTTACCTTCGCCTGCTGGTGTTGGATTAATGGAAGTGACAAGGATAATTTTTCCGCTATCCTTCGTTTTGAGTTTAGCAAGAGCTTCATTTGAGATTTTAGCTTTGTATTTACCAAAAAGTTCTAGATCATCCTCTTCTAAACCAATTTTTTCGGCGATTTCAACAATTGGCTTCATCTTTGATTCTTGTGCAATATCAATGTCTGATTTCACTTCAGTTTTCAATACCACCTTTATCCCCCGCATTCAGCATTTAGAATTGGACTTACGGTTTCATTGTATCAAATAAGCGCTTTCAATCCGATAATTAATTATGACAAATTAATTAATACTTTTCTGAATTTACAATAATGTTTATAATATAAATATCAAATATTTAAAATATTCATTGACTCCTTATCGTAGGTAGTTATATAAATGGATGTAGTATTTAGAAATAATCCTAATTAACCTGAAAAAGGGGCTGATCACTTGCCAATTAACATTCCAAAACTCCTTCCAGCGAGGGAAATTCTCGAACACGAAAATATTTTCATTATGGATAATGAACGTGCTATTGCTCAGGACATCAGACCATTAAATATCCTTATTCTGAATTTAATGCCTGAAAAAGAAAAAGCAGAAACACAGCTTTTAAGATTATTAGGAAACTCGCCTTTACAAGTAAATGTCAATTTTCTAAAAACCAACTCCTATGAATCCACCCATACGAGTAAACAGCATCTCGAACAGTTTTACACCACCTTTTCCCAAGTGAAAAACTTAAAATTTGATGGGATGATTATTACTGGTGCCCCAGTAGAGCTATTAGAATTTGATCAAGTTAAATATTGGTCGGAATTAACTGAGATTATGGACTGGGCCAATCAAAATGTCACTTCGACGTTACATATTTGCTGGGGTGCGCAGGCTGCTCTTAACTACCATTATCGGATTGGTAAATTTGAGTTACAGCGAAAATGCTCAGGTATTTATCCTCACCGGATTTTCGAACCTAATGACACTTTGCTACGCGGGTTTGACGACCAGTTTTATGCTCCCCATTCTCGCTATACTGATGTATCGATTGAAGCAATTAACAAGAATCCAGAATTAACACTATTAGCCGCCTCTGAAGATGCAGGTGCCTTATTAATTGCCTCTCGGGATAGAAAGCATGTCATGATTACCGGACATTTGGAGTATGAATCAGATTCGCTGGCCCAAGAGTATGAAAGAGACTTGAATAAAGGTCTTGAAATCCATATACCGGAGAACTATTTTCCAAACAATGATCCAACCCAGCCTCCAATTAATCGCTGGCGTTCTCATGGTCATTTATTCTTTTCAAACTGGCTTAATTATTATGTATACCAGGAGACCCCTTTTTTTTGGGGTTAACACTAAGCATCGGGTAAATTCCGATGTTTTTTTATTATAATTGTTTGTTTATTATTTGTAAAAATAGAAAGAATATAGGAAAAAAGCAAGGTATTGCTTTTAATAATTATCTTAAGAGGAGAATTTTCATGGAATCAATTGTGGCACTTCACCGTAATTCCTTTGGGGAAATTATCAACTTTGTCACTTCTGAGGGACGAATCATTTCTTATCGAAAGGCAATACTAGAGGCAGAAAATGGTTTAATTCAAGGGGTTCAGGCTATTGAGGAAGAGCATGGTAGAATGTCTTTAATCCCAGAGAGCGACCAATCTTTTGATCAATACCCAGATTTATATTAAAAGCACCTAGCAATTGCTGCTAGGTGCTTCTTTATTACTCACTTTCATTCTGTTTTTGTATTTCATTTAATGCCTCAATACGCTTTTGGTCTTCTTCAAAAAACTGAACCAAGTCACCAATTCGATCAATTGAATCCCAGCTTAAATGGTGTTCAATCCCTTCGACATCGTTATATATATTTTCATTTTTTACACCGATGATTTTGAGGAACTGTTCTAATAAATCATGTCTGAAGACCAGGCGCTTGCCAATCTTTTTCCCCTTGGCTGTTAACACAAGTCCTCTATATTTTTCGTAGACTAAATATTCATCTTTATCAAGTTTTTGCACCATTTTCGTTACTGAGGAGGGATGTACTGACAGCGCTTCAGCAATATCTGAGACTCGAGCGTATCCTTTTTCTTCAATCAATATATATATTTGTTCAATATAATCTTCCATACTTGGTGTTGGCATCCCATACCCTCCAAAAAATTACTCAACTAAAAGTTTACTATATAAAAAAAATAGTGACAAGGCACTTTATCACATATATAAATTAACATTTCTTTATTTTGCTGCCGTTTCTTCGAATAAAAATTTTACCTTTTTTTCAGTTTGGTCTATAAAAAGCCTGGCATTAAAGGTTTTTTCTTTATTGGTAAAACCTTCAATCAGCTCGGTTTTTCCTTCTGATAAAAGCAGCTTTAGGTTCTTCTGGGTAATATTCTTACCTAATATTTTCTTTGAAATAGTGAAATCGCATTGATTTTTTTGGTAATTTGAACAACCGTAAAAGCTGCCTTTATCTACGACTGAACCATCACATTTTTTACAAGGACCCAGCTTGGTAAAAGTCTGCTTCCTCCCTTTTTGCTTCCCAGGTGCAAAATTTTCGCGAATCTCCTCCGAGAAAGACCAGTTAGTAGCTTGACCAATACTTGACGAAATTAAATGAATGACCATCTTCTTTGTTTGCTCCATAAATTGCTTTGGTGCAGCAGACCCCTCAGATATTTCCTTTAGTTTCTGCTCCCACTTTGCGGTCATTTCAGGTGAAGCTAAAATTTCTTTCCCAATGGCCTCAATGAGGATTTTGGCTTTCGCTGTAGCATAAACTAAATTCTTAGTAACCTCAATATATAGACGGTCCTTTAGCATTGTAATGATGCCTGCTCTGGTTGCTTCTGTTCCAAGGCCCTCGGTCTTTGTCAGAATTTTTTCGAGTTCTTTATCATCTATATGCTTACCGGCCGTTTTCATTAACGTAATCAATTGACCTTCAGTATAGCGTTTTGGAGGCTGAGTTTTGCTTTCTTTAACTTCCACTTTATCCGACCAACCCTGCTCACCTTCTGCTAGCATTGGTAGTGCAGGTTCATCTTCGTTATCTTTTGGATTCAGTACTTTACGCCAGCCTTCTTCAATTTGAACCTTCCCTTTCGAGATAAACGTTGCCCTTC
Source organism: Bacillus sp. AFS031507 (assembly GCF_002584635.1). Classification (NCBI taxonomy): domain Bacteria; kingdom Bacillati; phylum Bacillota; class Bacilli; order Caryophanales; family Bacillaceae; genus Bacillus; species Bacillus sp. AFS031507. Next base: position 326,982 of record NZ_NUOW01000003.1, on the reverse strand, counting down.
CATCCACCAATGTTGTCACAGTAGTATATTCAGCTATGGCCTTATTGTAGTGTGCGGCGATCAAACTTGTTACAACTAAATCGTAGATTTTTTTCTCATCTGGGGTGAGCCGCTCCACATTTGGGATTTGTTCCGTCGGAATAATCGCATAGTGGTCTGTGACCTTCTTTTCATTCACATAGCGTTTGTTTTCTGAAATCGAAGCAAATGGTAACGGGAAGAAACTTTCGTAATCTTTAATATGACTTAATTTGTTTAAGACTTCCGGGAAAGTATTCGCTTCTTCTTTTGTAACGTACCGTGAATCTGAACGAGGGTACGAGACATTTCCCTTTTGATAGAGCTTTTGCATAACATCGAGAGTTTTCTTCGGTGAGAATTTAAAGCGTTTATTTGCCTCGGCTTGGAGGGCGGAAAGATTATACAAGAGTGGAGGAAGGAACTCTTTCCTTTCTGATAGAACCTCGCTGACTTCGGCAGGTTTATCCTTGCAAAAAGCAGCAACTTTTTCGGCTAACTCTTTTGTATTCACTCGGGTTTCCCCATCGTTCTGCCATTTTCCAGTATATTTTTTTCCATTCATTAAAAAATGTGCGAGAACCTCCCAAAAGGGTTCCGACTTAAAGTTCTCTATTTCTATTTCTCTTTTAACAATAAGTGCTAAGGTTGGTGTTTGTACTCTACCAACTGAAAAGACATCAGAAAATCCTTGTTTTTGTAAAAGTAAGCTATACAAACGTGAAGCATTCATACCAACCACCCAGTCAGCACAAGCCCTTGTGTAGGCTTCAAAAAATAAACTCCGTGTTTCTTGCTCGTCCAACAGCTTTTTAAAACCCTCTCTAATGCTATTAGCTGTTAACGACGAGATCCACAACCTTTTCATGGGTTTGTGACATTTTGTTAACCTGAGGATATTGCGGATAATCAGTTCACCTTCGCGCCCCGCATCACCTGCATGAATAATTTCAGTCACATTAGAATCAGACACTAACTTTTTGATGACTGCAAATTGTTTTGCCTTATCTTTCGTTACTTCGTATTCAAACTGTTCAGGGATAATTGGTAAATTATCTAACGACCATTTTTTCCAGCCTTGCTGATATTTTTCGGGCGAGACTAATTGGCATACATGACCAATTGCCCAAGTCACATAGGCTCCCTTAGGAAAAATATCATTTGGATAAATTTCGATAAAACCATTTTGTTTTTTATGTTTAAAGATTGATGCTAAGGTTGACCCTTGATCCGGCTTTTCGGCAATAATTAATTTCATTATGATTGCTCCCTTTTTACAAAGCATCCCGAAATCCATTTTACCCATTAAATCCTGTGTACGTAAAGACTAAATAATCACCATATCCACTAATTCCTCTACAATTTTATGATAGTGGTCGATCGAGACAATATAATTGACTGTATCATTCTTCACTTTTCAGTAATTGTAGATTCATTCAATTTCTAAGTACAGTGGTAATAATGATAATAATTATTTTTAGAATTACTCTCCATGTTCTTACTATTAAAATAGCAGACTACGTCACGAAATCACCTTAGTATTTTGTCTGTTATTTGACAAATAGACTAAATAATAAAAAAGAGTGATCAAATGATCACCCATAATGCTTGCTATTGTTAACTCAACGGCTTTATTGAAGGAAGATCCTGACTATACCAATTACCCTCGGGGATAATATTCGAAACTGTTAAAATTAAGGATGGAATTCTCTCCACATTGAACACAATTGCACCAATTTTCTTTGTAAAAATGATAAAGGCATTTCCATGTGAATAATTATCTAGGTCTAATCCCATATGGAGCAGTGCAAATAAAATGGTCTGCTTTTCATCAGAATCAATATAAACTTGGGGTGAAAATCTTAATATCCATTCATCACCTTCAATGGAAAATCGGTACATCCTATCCCCGCCTCTGTAAATAAATTGATTAATTTAAGATATGTTGCAGAGGTAATTTTCATGTTAGGGGTACGGACAAAATCAGACACTTAAATATTTTCATAGAAACTACCATAATTCCAATGTAAGAGACAAGTCATTCCTTGACTGTAAATTCTCATTATTGTATATTTAAAGCATCATGTAACTATATATGCATAGCAAGTGGCTGCATGATAATATTTATCTTTGGCACCAATAAGGGTGGCTTGAAAGGCTTAGGAGGAAGAAGTAAATGCAAAACGGTAAAGTAAAATGGTTTAACAATGAAAAAGGTTTTGGTTTTATTGAAGTAGAAGGCGGCGACGATGTATTCGTACACTTCAGCGCTATCACTGGCGAAGGCTTCAAATCTTTAGAAGAAGGCCAAGAAGTTTCTTTTGAAATCGTTGAAGGAAACCGTGGACCACAAGCAGCTAACGTTGTAAAACTATAATCTAAAATAATCAATCAAGGGCTGACGTTTTCGTCAGCCTTTTTTATAGGCGCTAACAGGACTTAGGTGAATTTTCAACTCAGTTTCTTCCCATACTCCTGAAGTTGTTCTCCCACTGTACACTTTGAAATGCAAAACCGATGTGCTGCTCTCCGCCCACCTTCTTTTTTCAAATGCTGGTGTAAAAAGCAGCCTTCACAGTATTGAATCATTAAGGATTCTACATGAACCAATAATTGCCTTTTGTTTAAGTCCTTCACAAGAGTTTCACACCCATTTCCTAAAGAATCAATGTTTTTGCAAAAATTTCTTTTCCCTCTAATGCTTGTGTCGCCAATTTATCTGCTTCTTTGTTATCTTTTCTAGCAATGGACGTATATTTAGGGACTAAACCAAGCGTTTTAATTTTTTCCTCAATTCTGTCAAGCCAGCTATTAAGCGTATCTTCATAACAAGGCCAATCCCCTTCCAGCTGTTTTAAAACCACTTGGGAGTCACCTTTAAATTCACAAGATAAATGATGAACTCCTAAATCCTCTAAAATATTTAGTGCATAATAAAAAGCAGCATACTCTGCTTCATTATTTGTTTCCAATTCATCAATCCGTTCATTGGCTCGGATACGGTATTTCTTCTTTCCCTGCTTAAAAAAGATTACAGCCCCAAGACCTGCTTGATTTGTTTCCTTTTGAAACCCTCCATCAAAGTAAACAGTTATTTCATGAGGATCATCTTCAATTTCGGTCATCAACTTTTTCATTTCCTTTAAGATCCATGATGTTCCCTTTTCATCATAAAAAAACAAATCAGATACTTTCCCAGTCATTTCAAGCTCTTCACCAATTTGTATAGCCGTTTCACCTGATACCATTTCAGAGGAAAATTGTACCTTTTCATTACTTTTTATTTTATACATCCACTCTAACCTATAGTTCAATGTCCTCAACCTTTCTAAAAAGAATTCAAGGGCTTTTTAAATAACATATTCCATGCCACTATATCGACCACATCATTCTAACCTATTCTGATATATATTCTTATCATACCCACTTCTTCATAGTAGTTATAAGAATAAATATTTTCTGACTTAAAAGAAATATGATAAACTTTCACTATTACGTTTATGGAGGAAACAGAATTGATTGAGGTTTATATTGACGGGGCTAGTGCCGGAAACCCTGGACCAAGTGGTGCCGGGATATTTATTAAAGGAAACGGCATTACAGAAAAATATTCAATTCCATTAGGAAAAATGACGAATCATGAAGCAGAATATCATGCATTTATTAAGGCTTTGGAAATATGTTTAGAAAAGGGATTTGAAAATTCCGTTGTGTCTTTTCGGACCGACTCTCAATTAGTTAACAATGCAATAGAAAAAGAATTTGTAAAAAACAAACTATACTTACCATTATTTGAACAGGCATTACACTTATCAAAGAAGTTTCAATTATTTTTTATGAAATGGATCCCAAGTGCTGAAAATAAGGCGGCGGATGAACTAGCAAGGCAGGCAATAAGAAAAAATATTCCCGAGGAGCAATGATACATCATGAAAAAACCTATTTTTGCCGATTTAAGTTTGCTCCTTGTAACGATCATCTGGGGTAGCACTTTTGTGTTAGTCCAAAATGCAATTGATTTTCTTGAACCGTTTTCCTTTAATAGCATTCGCTTTCTGGCGGCAGCGATTTTATTGATTTTCTGCCTTGTGATATTTGAAAAAAAACAGTTAAAACAATTGAATTTAAAGCTGCTTTTATCAGGTGTATTTATCGGATTTTGGCTTTTCCTTGGTTATGCTACCCAAACAATCGGCCTGTTATATACAACCTCTTCCAAAGCCGGCTTTATTACAGGGTTAAATGTTGTCCTTGTTCCAATATTTTCAATGATGTTATTAAAGCAGTTTCCGAACAGGAATGCTGTCTTGGGCGTGTTAACTGCGACCATTGGCTTATTCCTATTGACGGTGACTGATGTTACTTCATTAAATAGAGGTGATGGTTTCGTTTTCATTTGCGCCATCAGTTTCGCGCTTCAGATCATCTATACAGGTAAGTTCAGTAATAAATATCCAACCTTGCTGTTAACAGTCATTCAAATTTCAACAGTCGCGATATTATCGATTTTATCCTCTTTCCTATTTGAAGATTGGAAAAAGTCATTTAATCCACATATATTACTCAAGCAAGATGTTCTGGCTGCCCTTGTCATTACAAGCATATTTGCAACAGCGCTGGCATTTATGATTCAAACAAATTTTCAAAAATACACCTCTGCAACTCGAGTTGCGTTAATTTTTGCAATGGAGCCGGTATTTGCCGCGATTACAGGTTTTTATTGGGCAAATGAACGACTTTCCTATAGTGCCTTAGTTGGGTGCTGCCTCATTTTTGCAGGAATGATTTTTGCTGAAATGCCAACAAACAAAATCCCTTTACTAAGAAAAACAAAATCCCTAGAGGATAAGGTCTCATAAAAAAACTCCCTTTTAGTGAAGGGAGTTAATCTAATTATATCGCTAACAGTTCCTTTTCTTTAACGAATCTAATGGCCTCTTTCCTTGAGTTGATCCTGTTCGAAATTAATGTTTCCAGTAACGATACATAAAAACTGCCATCAAAACTTTTTTGCGCTTTTAATGTCAGTTCAATGGCTGTAATACTCATTTCATCAGAAGCATTTGTGTAGTGTTTCCCAAAAAATATAAAGCCAATTGCATCCTCTTGGAATTGAAATCCTTTTCCTTCCAAGTGGTGCAAATAATCTTCGACTGTTCCCAATAACTTTGCCATCCCTCTCCCAACAAAATGTGAACATCCCTTAGAATCTTAACTTAAATTTTGATAATTTTCTATTCTTTTTTGTACATAGGTGACCTATGACTCCCACCAAAACACCTAGAATTGCCCCTCCTACAACTTCTTCAGGCTCATGGCCTAACATTTCTTTTAGCTTTTTTGGAGAGTCCTGTTTAAATTCAACACTTTCCTCTTTATGAATTTTTTCAATTAATTCATTCATTGAATTTACCTTTAAGGTAAGCTCCCCAGTTTGCCTTCTTACCCCTTGCGCATCATACATGACAATTAATCCGTAAATCAGTGAAAGGGCAAAATCAAAGGTTGGCAGTCCACGCTGCATTGCAATGTATGTTGTTAATGTAGAAACCCCAGCTGAATGTGAGCTAGGCATCCCACCGGTACCAAAAAACAGCTCTGGACGCCATTCTTTCTTTTTATAATAATGAATAGGAATTTTCATCCCTTGTGCTAGTCCCATGCTGAAAAGTGCTAAATAAACACCCTTGTTCATCATATCACCCCTGCTAATATTGTTCGAAAGCCCGTGTTTTATTATTCCACATGGAAATACTAAAAAAGTGGGAGGTGAACATAGATGGGTAAAAATGGTCAAACTAATCGAGGTGTCAAAGCTCCAGGGGTTAATCCTCAAGGATATGGTCAAGATGCGGAGTTCGCTGAAGAACCAAAAAGTAAACTAGAAAATGCAGCAAAGAAAAAAAACACTAAATAGACGCAAACATAAAAACTGGCTGTCCCTTGTCGAGACAGCTAGTTCTATTTAAAGCTTTTGCCTATTCGCAAGATAGGTGCAATATGGAATAAGCCGCCTGGCCACTTCAAATTCCCTATGCTTACAACCTGGCCTCCAATTGACTTCAAATAACCATAGCCTTTGCAGTTGATCCATTCCAACATCAATACCCAGTTCATCAAAGGAATGTTCGTATAATGTGTCGAAATGAGCAGAAAATGTTAATGCAAATTGCTCTAGAACTGTTTTTATTCGATCTGACTCTTCCTCAAATTCATCTAAAAGAAAAGTTTCTAAGTCACCGCGGTACCCTCCGCTGCTAATATTGCTAATCAATTGGGCGTTACCGCTGATCCTGGGATAAATTAAGGTAATTTCCCAAAAACCGCGTCCATTTTTTTGAACATGCAAGCGAAAATCATAGGTTAATCCGGCTTTTGTTTTACATTCAATAAAAGGCTGAAGCAAATATTTTTTCTCAAGGACCAGCCCTTCAATTAGAACCTCCATTTCCTTTTGATTAAGTACGCTAACTTTCTGACCGTCGGTTAATTTGAACAGTTGCTTTTCATTAAGTTTTTCGATAAATAATATTTTTTTACCTTGATTACCGGTTAATGGTTTGATTACAACTCGAGAATGTTCCTGGCAAAAAGAGATAAATTTTTGTGGATGATTTAATTTTGTGGAAGGAATCAAATAACTGGAGAATTCTTTCGCATTAAAGATTTTTTTGTACACTTTGAACTTATTTCCAACAGGATAACTTGTAAAAATAGCATATTCCTTTAATTTTTTCAAAATGGCGGATTCTCTTTTAGATTTAGGGTTGCAGCTGTTAATGATGACTGTTGGAAAGTCGATAACTTTTTGTGTCCATTCACCATGTTGATACACCCAGCCATTAATTTTCAAATGATTAAAATCAACATTGTTGTACGAAAAATAAAAAAAGGGAATTCCTTCCATTTTTGCGACAGCAGCAAAGGGATATGCTTTTTTAACTTCTCGCGGATTTTTTCGATAGTGAAGCATCCCAATCGACTTCAAAATCATCACATCCTTAAAATGGCTCTAAGTAAAACTTGATTTCCTTCGAAGCTATTAATGCAATCTCCTTGGCCTGTTCAGGTGTATCAGCGCTGGCAATCACATAGGCATAGCGATCACCGAGTGAATACGGCTTTGTTAAGATCGCCCCTTTTCTTGGTTTCACATAAACTTCCTTTACACCATCATAATTTAAGGCTTTAGTTTTTCCGGTCACTTTTATGAGTCGGCCCCGTGAACTAACAGTGAGAAATTTTGCATAGACATGTGTCCTTTTCGTTGCTTCTAGATAAGGGTCTTGCCCTAAGTATAGTTTAAGTGTTTCTTTAATTAAATTGATTCCTGTACCCTCTTGAATAATTCTATTCATTGCACCTCCAGACATTCTTGGATTTATTTCTATTAACTTCCACTTCCCTTCAATAAGCCTCATTTCTAAATGACAAGTACCATTTTCTAATTCAAGTGCTTGAATAATACTTTCAACGGCAATTTGTAATTCCTCTAAAGTCTCATTTTCTACTACGGCCGGATAACAATACCCAGTAATAATAAAGCGATCACCATTTAAGACCTCTTGTTCAATTACCGCCACAATAGATATCTGCCCCTCCTTAACGATAACTTCGATTAGGTATTGCGTTCCAATCAAGTATTCTTCAATTAATACCGGAATAGAAGGGAATTTTTTATTTAAGTAGTCCAATCCTTCTTTTAACTCAGAGTAGGTTTCAACCAGTAATACATCCTTTGACCCATTAGATATGGGGGACTTTAATATAAGTGGTAACTGACGTTGATTTTCCTCGACAAATTGTTGAATAGACTTTTCTCTTTGAAAAATAGTAAACTTTGGTGAAACAGGCAGCGTTTTAAGGTGCTCACGAAACCGAGTTTTCTCTTCTATGATTTCCAAAGCATCCGTGGACATTTGAAAAAGTCCTAATTTTTTCGAGATTCGCGCCGCAAAAGAGACAAATGGATCAATGAAACTAATAACAGCACAGATTTGTTTTCTATCTTCTTCAAGGTTATTAATTATTGAAAAAATCATCTCCTTATCCATTAAATTTTCGACATATACCATCTGATGAACTTCAGGGAATTCTTTCTCTTGCTTTATAAATTCTCTTCTGTTCGTTAACAAAACAGTATAATAACCCATAGTTGTTGAAATACTCAGAGCTTCTCGGCTCGTTCCTGATTTGTTACTTCCAATAAAGACAATTGTTTGCATACCAACCTACTTCCTCTTTGTTTTTTATTGGCCATTTCTTTTAGTCAACAAATATTTCCCATAGCATATTGGGGTGATGTAGGTTTCCCGCCATGTTTCGAACATTAAAGCATTACGAAATGCTAACCTTAGATCTCGGGCATTACATTCAATAAACATTGGAAAACCATCCATTGTAATTCCGACATCAAGTCCAATATCTGCAAAGTTAGGAGTTTGATCACCCAAATGTTTGGCAACCCTTAAGGATAAACGTTCAACGTCGGCGACTACCTGTCTTTCATTAAGGTGTGGGAGGTTTCTAAGAATATCTTCAAAAACAACGCTAGCACCACCACTAGCAACATTTGTAACGAAGTGGCCTGTTTTTGCTACTTTCCCCACCATCCCTGTCACTTGCCATTCTCCAAACCCATTTCGTTGGACGGTTACCCGAACGTCAAATGGATTATTATTATATTCTGCAAGTTGAATTCTCTCTTGGATAATATACATCCCGCTTGTTACCAAAGATTTTATTTTCAATGGTAATTGTTCCGCAGGGAGCATTTCTTCCAGCCACAAGTCATTTTGGGGATAGATTAACAAGCACTCTGTATCGTTAAGGCGTGTAGCTCTAATGTTACGTTTTCCAAATGTACCATTGCTTGGTTTTATGATTAACTCGCTATGTTTTCCCATCATTTCGACCATATTACCAAGATTGAAGCGAACGGTTTCTGGGAGATGTGGTCTAATATCTACACATTCCATTAATAACTTATGAGTTTTGTATTTCCCATATTGATTCCATTCATTAAAAATGATTAAGCCTTCAGCTAGTAACATTTTAATCTGTTTCTTTGCATCCTTCGAACAATGATACCCTCTATTATGAATCACCAATGGTTTAGGAATAGTGTTCTTCAGATACACACCGTTACTATTCATCACATAACCCGTTATCTCTGGTTCGCCAGGCAGTAACTCCTCCAAACGAAGATACACAGGAATTAAATTATTTATATTCCCCCCTTCCTCATAGAAAGCCAGGATTTCTGGTTGTTTTCCGCGGTCAAGTTCTCTATATAATTGCGAGCTGATTATAATTCCAATATATTGCTGTTCCAAGCTATTTCCCCGCCTTATTTATAAGGTTTAGGTTCAGTTAACATAAATAAACTGCTTTCTTACTATTAAATGCAAAAGTTAGGTATTTGGAGAGATAAAAACCCAAATTATTTTGAAACATTCATTAAATACGTGAATACACTAACTTACATTAATCTAAGAGGTGTTTTGCTTCATGAGATCTAAACCAAAGGTAGCCTTTATTACCCCTGGCTCCTTCCCAATACCATGCTCCCGTTCAAGTTCAGTAGAAACAGTTGTAGAAATGCAAACAAACATTCTTCAAAACGATGTTGATTTTATGATATTTGGAAAAAAGGCTAAAGGAATGGCCTCTACTGAAAAACAAGGAAATATTTCTTTTATCCGGTTTCCTTATCAAAATTGGACAAGGTATCTCACAAAGGTTATTACTAAGTTATCTAAACTCAATCCTGATATCATCCAAATTGAAAATCGCCCTAAATATATTCCTATCATTCGGAAAAAGTTTCAAAAAGTTCCAATTTGGTTGTCACTGCACTCGACGATGTTTATTTCAAGTCCACATATTGAAAAGGAAAAGTTAATTAGTTGTCTTCATCAAGCTGATAAGATCATTGTTAACAGCCATTTTCTTAAAAACTATTTAATTGTTCAAACCAGTTGTGAGGCAAATAAAGTCATTGTAAATTATTTAGGTGTGGATATAAGACAATTTCAATCGAAATGGTCCATTGATCAAAAAAGTAAAATAGAGAATTTTATTAAACAATTGAACCTCGAAGGTAGGAAAATCATCTTATTTGTCGGGCGTTTAAGAAAAATAAAGGGCATTCATAAAATACTTCAAGCCATGCCTTCTATTATTCAAGCGGTGCCTGACACCATATTAATTATTGCTGGAAGCGCATTTTATGGTTCAGATAGAAGAACGAGCTATGTTGATAAATTGTATGGGTTAGCAAAGGATTTCCCAGAGCATGTCAAGTTTATGTCGTTTATTCCACATGCGGAAATCCACGTTTGGTTTGAGGCTGCAGAGATTGTATTAGTACCCTCAATTGGACCTGAAGCATTTGGATTAGTGAATGTGGAGGCAATGGCATGTGGTGTCCCCGTAATCGCAACGAATATCGGGGGAATGCCAGAGGTTATTGAACATGGCAGGACGGGGTATTTGATCAATACACAAAACATTGAAGTGGAACTATCCAATTGTGTTATTCAGCTCTTAAACAACCCCAAAAGAATTAAAAGGTTAGGTCTTAACAGTATAGATCGAGTGAAGGAAAATTTCACATGGGAAAATAGTGCTAACCGTATCCTCCAATTGTATAACCAAATTGTATCTGAAAAATAATAGAACGTCCCTTTTTGGATGAATCAAAAGGGACGTGAAGGACTATAAATATGCTCTTTCTTGGAAGTGAAGAGTATTTCCAAATGCATCTTCATCAAGAATTTGAAACCCTTGAATTTGAACTGCATAAAACATTGGTTGATTACGAATTTTTAAATACTTATCATAATCCAATTTCTTAAAGCCTTTGAAGCTAGGATATATATTTGCTTCAAGAATCCACGGGAAGCCAACTTCATCTAAGGCAATATCTATACCAAATTCGGAGAAATGTTCATTTCTTTGATCCATGATGAGGCAAAATCTTTGACAAAGGTTTACTATATTCCGATAAACAAGCGAATAGCTGAGGCCCTGGGAAGTCTTCTTGATAACTGTTTCTAACGTCATCGCTTCTCCACCCCGAGCAATATTAGTTAGATCCTCATCTTCTCGAGCAACCCTGCATTCAATTCCAGTGCATTGCCACTTCCCTTTGTTATATTTCTGCATCACAACCCTGACATCAAGGGCTCGATTATTTACCTTTAAAAGCGGAATGTAGGTTTGAAATATATACTCCTGTTTAAAAATTCCAAACTCCTTTAATAATACTTGTAAACCTTCTTTATCCTTCAATCTGTGTTGTACCTTTGTCATATTCCGATAATCGTATAAACTAAAACCTTCTGTTTCGTCATTTAATTCTAGTATGAAAATTCCGCGTCCTCTTGATAAGCTAACAGGCTTTAAAATAATTTTCTTATTTTCTATTAAAAAGTCAATTAATTCTTCCATGTTATTTAAAAGGAAAGTTGCAGGTAAGTGATGTTTAATTTCTGGGGTATTTTTTAATAAATATAGATCCGATTTTTTAAAGTGGTAGGAGTTAAATAAATTATTATTGGTTATATCCACTAGTTGTCTAATATTATCTTTCTTTTGATGGAAATTTCTACGGTATATGGTAGAGGGAATCGGAGTAGAATCATAGCGCCAATGTTTTTTTACTGGGTCATAGATCATCCCATATGCAATTCTCTTTTCCCAATCGACTGACCTTGCTGAAAAGGCGATCGTTACTCCGCCATAGCGATGAAATTCACCAAAACGGTCATTGAATTTCTCCATATAATCCAAATGATAAACGTGATTTTTTTCACCCAATAGTAAGCCAATTGTTGGACCGATAATTGCCTTTCTCTCTGAAAATTGGATTTGATAAACTAGGTCAACAGGAAGATGCATGGATTCTACTAGCGTGTCGGAAACAAAAAGCTCTATGGGATTTTGAAAGGAATTATGTCTTAGAGGAATTGCGTCTTCATAATTTACAAAGTGACATGGCTGCTCATTTACCCCAAATTTTACAAATTCAGGTTGTTCCCTCCAGCTTTCTGTAATTCGGTTAGATAATTTCATTTTCATTTCATGGTCTTGAAAAACTTTAAATTTCACCCAAACATTCTCAAAAAGCTGACTTGATTTCCTGATAAACGGCGTAATATTATTGTCGTGTAATTCTCCACTGCTTACATGAACGGTTGCCTCAGTTTCTCCACTATACGTTTGCAATGTCTTATCATCGTTTTTCAATTCCCTGATTTCTTTTGCTAGATCAATCGGCCACCTAAGAATCCTACCCGCTACTTTTTTGTTGCTATAACTTATGTCTTTCACAATGGTAAGGATAGGACAAGTGGAATGAATTCGAATTTCACCAGTTTCCATCCCCACAAATTGAAGACCAATTTCATAAATTCTTGGATAATAATAGTGAATAATTTCTAAAATTCGATGGCTTACTTCATAAAGGTATTCTTGTGTCTCTTCTTGCATTTGGTAATCACCGGTAAGTAGCAGATAGGCTTCCTTAAAGGTTAACACTTGGTCATTATTCTTGGCATAAATAATCGGAGTCGTCCATTGATGATGACAATCTTTTTGCCCTAAAACGTAAAAACTAAATGAAGTCGGAATTTGATTTTCCGCTATTAAATTAATATCCTTTAGTTTAGGATGTGTTGCTATCAATTCTAGGAAATGCTTATTCTTAATATTATTCTTTTCATTTATGAGAGTTACACCTGTTTGCTGTGCAAGTTTAAAGATTGTCCGATTGTTTTTCTTACGATGATAATTTGTGGGATTATAGATTATTGACGGAATATCAACGAAACCTAGTAAAACGATCTCCTCATCCTTTATCATAATTGCATTTCCCTTACGCTCGTTTACAAGCAATCCTTCGATATTAATAAATAGTACGTCAAAATTTAACTCATCGCCCGCTTTTGCATATTGTAAAACATAGGAATCATCATTGTTTAATTCCTCTTGGGCCAGCCTATTCCATTGCCGCATAGATAAAATAATTCCAATAGACTTTTCATCCATTACTCAGTCACCTTCAATCATTTCAGGTCATTTATAATATTTCTATTCATGATTCTATGAAACTGTATAGGCATATGGGAGTAACACGCTGATATTAGTCTTTTATTTTCAACGATTTCTTCCATTGTTCATAGAGGTAAGGCTCTTGATTATTTACATGGTCTAAAAACGTTACCAATAAACCCAATTGTTTTAAGTCTTTGAAAAGTCGTTTTGGAAACGACCTTTGAATTTTAAAAGAATTAACATGATCTATGATTTTCAACTTTCCATTCTTATCATAGATTGAGTGTCGCAAGGAGAAATCAATTCTCATAAACTGTAAACTTCTGAGTTCTTTTATTAAATTGATAATTTCAATTGTTAAATCCTCGGAAATTGTCTTGGATTTTTCAAGAAATTCTTGTAAGGAAGGTCCAGTAAGGTATTCCATAATAATATAATTTTCTCCCGTTTCATAAACCTTTGGTAAAATAGCTGTTTTTTCACCGGTTTGTTGTAGTACCTGCTTTTCTCGAAGGCAATATATTTGTTTTGAATAAATTTTCACACAGCGGTCTTCGGATAGTTTAAACACTGCACCTTGTAATCCTTTTCCAATGATTGGATAGTCGGTTGGATTGGCTTGAACCTGAACTGGTTTTCCCGGCGTAACGACAATTTGGGTAAAATCATTCAACTTGCATTATCTCCTTTATTGGAAATTATTATTGTGTTGTGCTTCTTGTTAAAGCATATCCAGAGACTACTTTTTATGAAAATGGTAGAAGTGCATCAATAAATTCTTGTGCCGATTGATACCGTTTGAGTTTATACTTTCTTGTTGCTTTTCTCAGAACCTTTTGTAATTTCTGATTGGGAATCTGTTTGCACGCCTGTTTTTTTCGATACGGTGCAAAACCAGTTAACAGGTACAAGCATACACATGCAGCACTATATATATCTGAGCAGTAGTTTATATTAGCAGTAAAGAAATGATTTTGTTTCTTAAGTTCCGGTGGTCGATACCATCTCGTTGCCCCTCGATGATTTCCAATATATTCACCAGAGTCATTGGTGCGGACAGCAGAGCCGAAATCGATGATTTTTACTGTTTGGGGGTCATCATTACAAATTAAAATGTTATGTGGAGTAATATCGCAATGGAGAATGCCATGTTGGTGGATCACCTTTAACCCTTTAAGGATGTTAATTGTTATTTGAACGGCTAATTCTTGATCATGGATGATCCCTTTTTTGTAATGCCCAAGCCTTCCCCCTTCGTGATATTCTAAAACAATATACCCTTTATGTTCATCCACAAAAAAATCTAGACAGGTGATGATATGTTTATGAACCGGTAAGCTTCTTAGTATATCGCTCTCTTGTTCTGCTTCTCTTCTGCTATCAACCTTTTTTATTACTACCCTTTCATTTCGTTGATTCAGACCAAAAAAGACAAGGCTTGTCGCACCCTTACCTATAGTTTGATGATCCAGTGTATACTTTTCGAATGTAGCTCCCCCTTTGTGACCCCTGTTTTTTATATCTTATTATTAGTAAGACAAGAATTCCTGTATGTTTATCCATAAAAAAATAAGGTTGTCTCTAGTGGACAACCTTATTTTTTCAGGAAACATACGCTTCGTCTATTGGCAAGAGCCGTTGCAATCCACGAAGTTCTAATTCCATTAACTTATTCAATGCTTTTTCTTTTTCAATACGAAGTCCTGCATCATCCAATGAACAGCTCACTGGAACATCGCATTTTATTTCGGCAAGCAGTCTCGACAAATGGAGCATGTCTAAATCCTGCTCAATTTTAGTCTTATTTGACTTTGATAATCGATCTAAATTAGAGATTATGCCCTCAATATGTTCAAACTCCTGTAAGAGCTTAAGAGCTGTCTTCTCTCCTATTCCTTTTACACCAGGATAATTATCGCTAGGGTCCCCCATGAGGGCTTTTAAATCAATCATCTGCCGAGGAGTAATTCCTTTTTCTTCAAAGAAGGAATCTGGTGTATGAACCAGGTAATTTCCATAACCTTTTTTCAACAAAATAACAGAAATACTATCATCAAGCAGTTGCAGCATATCCTGGTCACCGGTTAGGATGGACACATGGGCAAAGTCCTTTGATTGATTAGCGATTGTTCCAATGCAGTCATCTGCTTCATAGCCTGCTAATCCAATATTGGGGATATCAAAGGAAGCAACCACTTCTTTTACTAAATCAAATTGTGGGATAAGCTCTATCGGAGCTTCACCGCGATTACCTTTATAATCTGAGAATAATTCAGTACGAAAGGTCTTACTACCCATATCCCAACAAACAGCGAGATGGGAAGGTTTAAATGATGAAACTGCCGTGAATAAATGCTTAACAAAGCCATGAATTCCATTGGTCGGTGTTCCATTTGAATTTATCATAAATTGTCCTGTAACTGCCGTAGCGTAAAAAGCTCGGAATAGCAACGCCATTCCATCAACAAGCATAAGTGAAGGCTTCTGATTAGTCATATTGGACCTCCTTATTTGGTGTCGTTTAAAAACAACACGCTATCCATTATAACATAAGTTGGCCTGAAAGATTATTCTATTTTATGATCAGCATAAGAGATCCAATCACTAAAGCTTCCAACATAAAGCTTTACTTTATTAAAACCAGCCTCCTTTAATGCCAGGTAATTAGGTGTGGCCGTGACCCCAGATCCACAGTAAACAATAATATCCATATTAGGTTCGATATCTGAAAACCTTTGTCTCTGTTCCTCAGCTTGTTTATATCGCCCGCCACGAATCCCCTCCATCCACGGCTTATTTATGGCACCAGGGATATGCCCGGCTTTTTTATCAATCGGTTCTTCTAGCCCTAGATATCTTTTTGATTCCCTTGAATCGATTAATATCTTGTTTTCCAGCTGTTTTTCGACTACTTCTTTTACTTCTTCGGTAGTTGCTAGTAATTCCGGCTTTAGGTTGTAATGGAATTTTACCTTTTCAAATGCAGGAATATCTTTTGTTACTGGATAATTTGCTGCTGCCCATCCATTAAATCCCTCATCAAGTACATAAACATTTTCATGACCAAGGTATTGAAGCAGCCACCAAAAGCGGGCTGCATACGCCCCTTCACCGGTATCATAGGCGACAACGACTGTGTTTTCATTAATCCCCTCTTTCTCAAGTTTCATGATAAATTCCTCAAGTCTAGGCAAAGGATGCCGTCCGCCATAGACTTGAACTGGATTTGATAAATCTTTTTCTAAATCAAAGAAAACTGCGCTAGGTAAATGACCTTTTAAATATTCCTGTCTCCCTTTTTCTGGTTCAGCTAATGAAAACCGGCAATCGACAACCCTTACATTGCTCTCGGTTAAGCTTTTCAATAACCATTCTTTGTCTTTAACAAATTTCACGCAGCTTCCTCCTCGTCATTGATTAATACTTTATAAGTTTTTTTGTATTTCCCTTAAATATTCAATAGAAATTCCGCCATCTAAGGCTGAAAGATAACTCAAATAAAAATCATTTACTTGTTCGTTCATTTGTTCTAATAGGCGATTGAATTCCTTTGTTATTTCATCTGAATAATGTGTTTTTAAACGGTGAGCTCCATGCGATAGATATTCATCCGCAGGCAAATTCAGCACTTGATACAGTTCATCACTCATGAATTTTTTTTCATTTTTTTCAAAAAATGATTTTGGATTTTTAAAGTACGACAAGGCTTTAGAAAATAATTGTTTATTCATATCTTTAAAAGCGATAGGAAATTCGATTGCTTGTTGATGCTTCACTTCAAATGCTGAAAAGGAAAGGTCTTGATTGATTTCTTGTAAATTTCGGATGAGACCTGATTGGTAATCAGCCAATTGCTTTTCGGCAAATCTTTCCAGGCGGACTGTCGTTGCTCGCAATTCCTGAGCAAAATCAAAGCCTAGACTTTCGAGAAATTCATCCAGTGCAGCTAGTAATACTTTTTTCAAATGACGACCATCATCCTTTAGTATGGCGGGATTAAATGACTCCCTAAAGAAATCTCCAAAGCGGAGGAAGACTCTTTGTTTAATGTAATAAACTAACTCTTCTGCTTCCTGGTACAAACGATTTTGCAAGTTTTCAATCGTTTGGTTTTTCAATAACACTAAGATAACTGCTTTTTGTTTTTCAATAGTCCCGCGTTTTCTCTCTTTTACAGTTTGGTCTTCCTGTGAACTTTTGATAAGTTTATCAATTAAATCATGAACCCGGGTTATTTCTTTTTCTGCAGAGGAAATAGCCATTTCCGTTAGTTCATTAGTAATAAAATGATAAAAGGCCTGCTCAAAGTTAGCCATTCCAGAATCCGAAATAGGATTTGAAATCTCCTTTTCTTTTAATGCCAGCAAGCTTGATACAGGATAGAGATGAGGATTTCTTATTCCATATTTGCTAAGCTGCTCCTCGACATATTCAATAACGGTTTCCTTTTCTTCTTCATTCTCAGCAAGATCAATGGCATTAATAATAAAGAACATTTTATCCATTTGAAAGGATTCCTTTACACGTCCAAGCTGGATTAAAAATTCACGATCTGCTTTCGAAAATGCATGATTGTAATAGGTAACAAAAAAACATGCATCCGAATTTTTAATGTAATCAAAAGCGACACCTGTATGGCGGGCATTGATAGAATCCGCTCCTGGTGTATCAACCAGAGTAATTCCTTTATTAGTTAACTCGCATTCGTAGTAGAGCTCAATCCATTCTACGAAGCAGGATTTTTCTTCATTAGCAACGAAATCGGTAAATTCACTTAAGTCTGTTTCAAGAACGATTCCCAAATAATTACCAAATGATTGATAACCTTTAGTAAATGCCTGTAAGAAAGCAATATGTGTCTTCTCCAAGACACCGCCTTCTTGCTGTTTTTGAAGCATAACCTGGTCAATTTTTTTGACCGCACCATCAAAATCATCTGCTTGGAGTTCAAAAACCCTTAATGAGCGATTTACATCTTCAAGCATGGCTGATGCTTCCTTAAACTTAACAAGCACGGTGCCATGCGGATGTCTTTCCGTAACAGGTTTAATTTTGTTAATGGCTGCAGTCGTTGGATTTGGTGAAACAGGCAGGATCTTAGCACCCATAAGTGCATTGGCAAAAGAAGATTTGCCTGCACTAAATGCTCCAAATAATGCTACGGTAAATCCCTTGTTTTCGAGTCTTTCCGCTTTTTCGGATAATTCTTTAGAAAGCTTATAAAAACCAGGGAGGTCTTTAATTAAGGATGAAGTCTTTAATAGACGTTCGACGGTTCTCTCCAAATGATTGCCTGATGGAAGTACCTTTGGATCATTTTTCGCACCCTCAATCACTTTGCCTTTCAAATCGTTCTTCTTGTTGCTACTTCCGTTTTCAGGCCTTAGCTGTGTTTTGACCACTTCATATTCTTCTTCGTCCTGACTAAAAAGATGATAAATATCTTCTTGTAAAATATCATCTTGTGTTAATAACTCTTCGATCTTTGTTTCCTTCAACTTAGCATTCTGCTTAACCTTTTCTAGTTCTGACAAGGCATTTAGGTATCGATCGTTTTTGCTTAGTTCCTGTTCATACTGTCCTATTAATTTAGCTGTTTGTTGCTTTACTGCTTTTAGGAACTCTTCCTTAAAAATAGCCAGTTTTTGTCGTGCGATTTTTTTAATTTCATTACCCACGTCTTCTGTGTAATGTAAGACATATTCTCCTGATACTCGTGCCCCAGTTTTAACAGTATCGGATAAAAGGTTTGCCTGCACATCGATTGAATAAGACTGCGCCAAGCCCTGTAAATCTCCCCCGTCAAGACCCATTTCCTTTAAGGTGCGTAGTAAATATTCGCGTACGTGCCACTCGAGCTGAGATTTTGTTTTATCATAAATATCATGATGAAAGCGTTCAAGCCTCACATTCTTCTCATCCAACGTCTTTTGCTTGGAAAATATGAATCCAACTTTGAATTCCGGTTGACATGATTCCAAATAACTCTCCGCTAACTCTCTGGTTTGAAATGGCATGAGGTATGCGTTTTTTAGTATTTGGGCAATTTGATGATCAAATTCCTTCTCTGTTCCGATTACCCCCTCTTTTAAAGTCCGGAGGTTTCCTTCCATTTCTCGAGAACTATTAGATAATTCACTTATTTCGTCCTCAGTTAATTCATTCAAAACCTCAACGATAGGTCTTAGCTCACGCTCATCTAATTTACTAAATTGAGCAATATGATCTTGGGTAATTTTTTTTAAGGAATGAAAAACCGATGGTATTAATAATTGGTCTTTAGAGGCCAATTTTTCTGTAATAAATTTCTGAAGATCATTGAATTCATTGAAGGCATGGTTTTTATTTTTCAAAGAAGTATAAAAAATTCTTGCTGGTTTCACTCCCCACGATGCAAACGAATCAACCACACTGTTTTGAAACTCATCGAAGCTCAATTCTTCATCCTTGTGTTTATCAATTTGGTTAATTACTAAATAAACTTCTTTTCCAGCTTGGGTTAATTCCTTTGTAAATAAAAAATTCAACTCTGCTTGGACGTGGTTAAAATCCATGACATATAGAACGATATCGGCAAGATGAATTGCTGATTCGGTTGCAATCCGGTGGGCATCATCAGCAGAATCAATACCAGGTGTATCCATGATTACCGTATTATCAGGTAAGCCTGAGTGACTGTGACTAATTTCAATTTCTTCAATTTGATCGCCGTCTTTGCAATAATTTTTAACTAATTCATAATCATACGGAGCTAAATAGATGCGAGGCTTTTCATTTTTGAAAAAGACCTTTGCATATTCTTCTCCAGCTTTTACTTTCACTAAGTTTGCACTAGTCGGAATTGGACTAGATGGAAGTAAATTCTCTCCAACGAGTTGATTGATCATTGTCGATTTTCCTGCAGAGAAATGACCACAAAATGCAATCATAAACTCTTTGTTCTTCAGCTTCTTTGCTAGTTGTTTTATTTTTTCCGCATTTTCATAATCTTCTTGTTCGTTTATATATTCAAATACTGAAACGATTTTAGTTTTTAGTGTTTGGATGACTTCTTCTTGATGGGCTATTTTCACCATTTACTTATTCCCCTTAGCAACTTTGTAATATTTTTTATTTTATACGATAATTCAAACTTTTCCTATCTTGACACTTCTTTTACATAAAACAAATTTTTTCCAAAAACGACAAAAGCCAAGGTGTAAGACCCTGGCTCCCAAAATACACTATTAATTTAATGTGTAACGTTTTTTA
This sequence comes from Bacillus sp. AFS031507, assembly GCF_002584635.1. Lineage (NCBI taxonomy): Bacteria > Bacillati > Bacillota > Bacilli > Caryophanales > Bacillaceae > Bacillus > Bacillus sp. AFS031507. The sequence continues at coordinate 306,654 of NZ_NUOW01000003.1, read as the reverse complement.
AGACGTGCTTCATGACATATGCATAAATAATAACCGTTCCACCAACTAAAGCAAAAGTCATTTGTAACACCTTCCTTATCAGACTTTCATTGAGAATGATTTTCATCGATAACCAAAGTTTAACATAGGTGATAATCATTTTCAATAGCCCATTTTTAACTGTCACAATTATTTAACAACTTTAGGTAGAAAACGATTACAATCCTGAAATGTCCCTTCATATTCCGTCAGCTCCCTAAGCGCCTTTTCCTCCTCAGGTATACGAATCCTAAGCACGATGATATTTAATATCGTAAATAAACTAGCTGTAAAATAAGCGTTGAACAACAATGGAATAACAGCCAGTTCAACCGCAACAACAAAATAATTGGGATGTCTGATAAAACGGTATGGTCCCTTTCTAATCACATTCGCATTTCTTAAGACAATAATTTTTGTATTCCAAAACCTTCCTAATGACGCGATCGCCCATATTCTAAATAGCTGGGCTATAAGAAAAACAATTATTAGGATGCCCCATAAAGGAGATAGACCCAAATTCATGAAAATTTTTTCACAACTTAAGAAAATAAAAAACAGTGCATGCATCGTCACCATATAACGATAATGCTTTTCGCCAAATTCAATGGCCCCACGTTTCTTCATCCACTTTTCATTGCTTTTTGCTATTCTTAGCTCAACAATCCGCTGAAGGCCGATGAATCCTACTAATATCAGAAATGAGATAATATCTTTCATTTTACTCCCACCTAAATAAAAGCAGTTCGGAACTGAAACCAGGTCCAAGCGCGGTACCAAGTCCTAAAGCATCCTGAGGAATATCCATCTCCATGTAACGTTTCAGCACATAAAATATCGTTGTTGAAGACATATTCCCAAATTGTTTTAACACTTCAAGTGAAACGTCAGTCATGGATGGAGGTAACTCTAATGATTTTACATAGGCATCTATCACTTTTTTTCCACCCGGATGAGCAATAAAATAGTCTATTTGTTCAAGGTTGATTTGATGTTCACCTAAAAATCCACTTACATTCGGCTTTAACCACTCCTCTATGATCTGGGGGATATCCCGAGAAAATACGACAAACAGCCCCGTGCTCTTAATAGCCCAGCCCATTACATCTAAAGAGTTCGGCATAAGAGTGGACTGTGTAGCAATGATGGAGGGGGATGTCGGCTTCTTCCTGAAATCTGAAAAGTATGAATCATCACCGCAAACCAAGGCACAGGCTACACCATCGGCAAACAAAGAAGTTCCGATTAAATTACTTTTCGAAAGATCGTTGCGCTGAAACGTTAGGCTGCAAAGCTCAACTGAGAGTACTAGGGCCTTTGCTTTTGGAAAGGCAAGACAATATTCATAGGCTCTCGATAGACCAGCAGCACCGCCTGCACAGCCAAGTCCCCAAATAGGCATCCTCTTTGTGTGTGAATTAAACGGGAGGAGATTCATGATTCTCGCTTCGATACTAGGTGTGGCCATCCCCGTGGTTGAGATAAAAAAAATGATATCAATTTCTTGATAATTAATATTTCGCTTTAAGTAATCCTTATTATTTAAACACTTCTCGATTGCTTCTTTTCCAAGTATCACCGCAGATTCAATATATGCAGAATTTTTTTCTTCAAAAGTATGTTCTTCTTTAAACCAATCGAGATTTTTAACAAAATGTCTTTTTTCAATTTGTCCATTTTGAAAAGCTCGTAAAAGTCTTTCAATATCCTTAAAGGAATCTGAGAAAAGCTCTCGTGCAAACTCCAAAGCTTGATTTTGATTAACTTCAAAAGGGGGAGTAACCTCTGCAACTGAAATAATTGTAGGCATGTTTTTTCTCCTTCAATCTATGTAAGGGTATTTTTTCCAGTTTAAAGGTTTTTATTCAAGAGTTTCAGAAAGCAAAAAAAAAGCTTCCCTATATAAAGAGGAAACCAAAAGTTTCCACTCTGGGAAGCAAACGTTTTGAAGGTTGTTGCTGTGCTCTTAAATTATATAATGGATATTGATTTCATTCATTAACTAATGATTTCCAGTTCCGAATTTCTAAATAAACAGCAAGAAAAATGCTTATTAATGTTTTTTCACCTTATTTTTTATCGGGTTGTTTTTGAACTTCAATTTTAATTTTATTTTTTACTAATGTTCCGCAGATTTTACAGATTTCTACCTGGTCATACAAAAGGCGGCAATTATCACAATAATATTTTTCCACAAAAACACACTCTTTTCTGAAGGAAAATATGAATTTCTTAATATCATATTTATAGGATTCCAAAGTGTGACATTCATTTCAAAAAGGGTGGTTAATTTCGTGTGTGAATGATTATTCAATTACTTTTATCACAGGTAAAGTGTGATAGTTCACATTTTAGTCACAAATAACCCCTGGCAATTGTGATATAAATCACTGTTACATCAATTTTATAATATTAACATAGTAGATATCTAAGGAATGAACATTTTGTGAACTGCTAATTTTGTTATTTTTTCTTCACAATTGTTTTGTATTATGAAAGAGAACTAATCATTTATTTTAACTACTCTGAAGGGAGTGCAGGGGGATGGCGAATGCGGAACTTAAAACAAACAAAAAAACAGAAATAGAAGACAGCTCTTCTCTTAAAGGGACATTAGCGTCCGTTTTCTTATTGGGAGCTTTTATTGTTGTCACTTGGGTAAGTGTCTATTACCTATTTGTTGAACGCTTTTAATAATTGAAGGGGGAAAGAATTATGCATATGCATAAGTTCGAGAAGATTTGGCTAACTTTCGGAATTAGTGCACTGGTAGTATTTTTGACAGTTGTGGGTGTAAGCGCATTCTATCTTGGCAACAAGCCGCCAAGTTGTTTAACTACGATTAATGTGGATAAGGTCGATCAAACAAAACCATTTGATAAACCAGGATTACATAAGGTTGAAGGTAAGGATTGGGACTATGAATTAGTATATGTAGCTGCAGCGTTCTCCTATAATCCAGTGAAAGTGGAAGTACCAGTTGGGGCTAAGGTAAAAGTTATTGCTACAACCAAAGATGTTGTCCACGGGTTTGAAGTAGCTGGCACAAATATTAACATGATGCTTGAACCTGGTTATGTCAGCGAATATACAACCACGTTTGATAAAGCTGGTGAATATTTAATTGTTTGTAATGAATATTGTGGTGCTGGTCACCATTTAATGAGTTCGATGATTGAGGTGGTAAAATAATGGCTAACTCGACAGCAGCAAAAGTAAAAGTTGATCCTCGTGATGCAAAGCTTTCAATGGCCCACTTTTTTGTTGCCTTCTCTGCACTTGCACTTGGTGGTTTAATGGGGCTTTTACAAACCCTTGTCCGTTCCGGTAAATGGGAGCTTCCATGGGGTATTGATTACTACCAAATCTTAACCGTCCATGGTGTTTTAATGGGATTGGTTTTAACGACATTTTTTATTATGGGATTTCAGTATGCTGCCGTAAGCAGAACCACTGGCGGTCATTCAAATGCTGCCCGCCGCACTGGCTGGATCGGTTTTTGGATCATGTTAGTCGGTACCTTAATGGCAGCTACCATGGTTTTACTTAAGGAAGCATCCGTACTTTACACTTTTTATGCACCTCTTAAAGCCCATTGGATATTTTACTTAGGCTTAACCTTCGTCGTTATAGGAAGCTGGATTGATGGTGCTTCACAAATCATGACCTATGCAAAATGGAGGAAGAATAATCCCGGGCAGCCAAGTCCGTTATTAAGCTTTATGGCTGTTATAAATACAGTCATGTGGATTATTGCTACTCTTGGAGTTGCAGCAACCGTATTGTTCCAATTACTTCCTTGGTCGCTTGGATTAGTTGATACTGTTGATGTGTTAGTAAGTCGGACTTTATTCTGGTATTTTGGGCATCCACTTGTTTATTTCTGGTTATTGCCTGCATATATGTGTTGGTATGCGATTATCCCGAAAATTATTGGTGGGAAAATTTTTTCTGATTCATTAGCACGTTTGTCATTTATTTTGTTCCTGCTATTCTCGATTCCGGTTGGTTTTCACCATCAATTAACAGAGCCAGGTATTGACCCTGCCTGGAAGTACTTACAGGTTATCCTAACATTCATGGTTATTATTCCATCGTTAATGACTGCCTTCTCTCTTTTCGCAACCTTCGAGAGATATGGTCGCTCAAAAGGAGCAAAAGGCCTGTTTGGCTGGTTTAAGGTTCTGCCATGGGGAGATGCTCGTTTCACAGTTCCATTTATTGGTATGGCATCATTTATTCCTGCTGGAGCTGGTGGTATTATCAATGCATCCAATCAAATGGACCAGGTAGTTCATAATACTATTTGGGTGACAGGACACTTCCATTTAACTGCTGCAACTTCGGTTGTATTAACGTTCTTTGGGATCTCCTATTGGTTGGTACCACATTTAACTGGACGTAAATTGACAAAAGCAATGAATAAATTAGGAATAATCCAAGCATGGGTTTGGTTTATTGGAATGGCATTCATGTCAGGTGCAATGCACTTTCAAGGTCTCCTTGGCGGTCCAAGACGTTCCGCTTTCTCTACCTACGGCGGGGCAAAGCAAGCAGCAGAATGGATTCCTTATCAAATCGCTCAAGCAGTTGGCGGGACCATTTTATTCCTAGGGATTATTCTGGTTATTATCATATTTATCAATCTTGCCTTCTTTGCTCCAAAAGGGGAAGAGGAATTCCCTGTTGCTGTTGCAGAAAATCTTGATGAAAAAGCACCAATGGTATTTGAAAACTGGAAACTGTGGCTTGGAATTGCAGCAGCCCTTATTCTTTTTGCTTACACGATTCCGTTTATCGATATTATTCAAAATGCCCCTCCAGGTTCAAAAGGATTTCAGACTTGGAGTAAATGGTAATAAGAAAAGCGGAAGCGCCTTGTTTAGGGGCGACCGGCATAAGACGAGCCGGCGTGAAGGTTGCTTTTTAACCTTCAGGACGGATTGGCTTATGACCCCGAGCCCCTAGGCGCTGGAGCTAGACAGTTATCTAAGTTCAAAAACTTATATTTTCTTATCTTGTAAGAAAAGGGCTTCAATCTCATCGATTGAAGCCCTTTTGTTTCATTGTTACATTGCTTTAATCACAATGAGCCTTTTTCATTTAACAAATAAATCTTTCTATATTTCTCATAAAGATAATCAATTAAATATTTAGGACTTAGGCCTTCTCCTGTAACATCCTGTAAGATTTCAAGCGGTTTTTTCATTTTTCCATATTGGTGGATATTTTCGGTCAGCCATTCTTTTATCGGCAAAATGGTACCGTCTTCGACTAATTGATCAAAGTTCGGAAGATCATCCATCATTTTATGCTTAAATTGTGCTGCATACATATAGCCTAAGGCATAAGATGGGAAATAACCAAAGCTGCCTCCTGCCCAATGGACATCTTGAAGAACTCCCTGTGCATCATTTTCAGGGCAAATTCCTAAGTATTCTTCGTACTTGTCATTCCAAATAGTCGGTAAATCCTTTACATCGATCTCATCATTGAATAAGCCTTTTTCAATTTCATAGCGGATAATAACATGGAGCGGGTATGTTAATTCATCTGCTTCAATTCTAATGAATGACGGTTTAGATTCGTTTATAGCGCGATAGAATTCTTCAATTTCCACTTGGTCAAATTGACCATTTGCATATTCTTTTAAAAGATCGTAGTTATTTTTCCAAAATGGTAAACTTCGTCCAAGGATGTTCTCATAAAAAAGAGACTGAGATTCGTGAATTCCAGTTGATGTTCCTGAACAAAGAGGAGTCCCAATCAAGTCTTTAGAAACATTCTGTTCATATAAAGCATGACCGCCTTCATGAATCGTACCAAAAACTGCTGTCCGAAAGTCGTTTTCGTCATATTTGGTGGTAACGCGGACATCGCCAGGATTTAACCCAATTGCAAAAGGATGAACGGTTTCATCCAGTCTTCCTGCTTGAAAGTTATAACCTATTTTGCCAAGGATCTTCAAACTAAATTCACGTTGTTTTTCCTTTGGAAATTTTTCATATAGAAAATCCGTTTTTGGTTTATGTGGAGATTTTGAAATTTGTTTAACCAAAGGAACTATTTTATCTCTTAATTCACCAAATACTTGATCTAAAACTTTCATTGTGATGCCAGGTTCGTACATATCTAATAACACATCATATTTATTAACTTCATGACCCCAATATGTGATAAACTTTTTTGTCATCGCGACAAGCTTTTCTAAGTAAGGACTAAATAAGGCAAAATCCGAATTTTCCTTCGCTTCCTCCCACACACTCTCTGCCTTTGACTGGAGAATCACAAATTCCTTGTATTCTTCAGCTGGGATTTTTTTATTTCTTTCATATTCTTTTTTACATTCTTCGAGGATTTTGCGAGTCTTTTCTGACAGTGATTGTTTTGATAAATTAGCTATGTATGCTGCCATCTCTTCAGAAGTAGACATTTTAAATACTTCGGATGATAACATCCCAATTACTTCGGACCGTTGTTCCACCCCTTGCTTCGGGGCCCCAGTTCTTAGATCCCAATAAACTAATCCAAGTGCTTCGTTGTAGGCAGACATCTTTTTCACATAATCTAGAAATTCTTTTTCTAATAGTTCATAATTCAATGCAATCCCCCCTTTTAATTCCCATTAAATTTTAACACATTATTCTGAAAAGTATGCAAAATACTGTTCACAAGTTAATAAAAAAACAACAGAAAGAAGTTCTGTTGTCAGAAAGGGTATTTTTCTCGGCAATTTTTTATTCTCAGCATTTAATTATTCATTGTACCCGCTAATGGGCCTGTTGATTTGCGCTCCAGGCACTTCGCTTTCCGCGGGCGTGCCGGGGAGGTAATCAACCTAAAGAATTGCAACACACTTTTTCTAGCCTTGCTAATTGTGTTGCAATCTTTTTCATATTTTGGCAGGCTGCCGTAAGAAGCCTGTTCGCTTGCTTTCTTCAATCCCTAACCGGCAATAGCGAAGCCCGTGCAACTCTTTTGAGTTTGCGAAGCTTTGCTCAATTTTTTCCTTTCTAAATTTATAAAGCATTTTTCCAGATTTAGATAAGCGATTTTCCCTTACCTTTTCCTTGTGCTCTTCCCAAACATGACGTGTCACTACTTTTATCTTATTTTTGGAGCGTGTACATTGGGAAAGAAGTGAGCAGTTTTCACGAGACATAAATCCACATTCAGGATCAGTTGTACTAACCCGAATTTCTTTAGTTTCCTTCACTTCTTTCCTTTCCTTTAACGGCTTTTTTTCGTGAGCTAATCATCTGTACTCTTCTACGGCTTTATTCAATTCATCAAAATATTCACAAGTCTCTACTTCAATTTCTTGTTTTGTGAATTAATGTTTATTAGCGTTGCCTTTAAATGAGTAGAATCCGAAAATAAGACACGACCACCTACCATCTTGTGATTCATTGCCAGGAGAACAATCTCATCAAAAATTTCCTGAAAGATATCGGTACCTTTAAAACGATGTTGGCGTTTCCAACTAATCGTTGAGTGATGTGGAACAGGTTCCTTAAATTTCAGGCCTAAAAACCAGCGGCAGGCAACATTCATTTCAATTTCTCTTTGTAATTGTCGCTCGGATCGGATGAATAGCGGGATCGGAAGGGCGTCCGTTATCATCACTATAATAAGGACGTATCTTTTCAAGAAGGAATGAAAGATCAATATATTTATCGATTAAACGAAGAAGGTGATTGTCAGGAACCAATTCATCAATAGAAACAAATTCATATTCACTTTGGGTAGATACTCTTGGTTTAAACATAGATTTCCCCACTTAATTTTTTATTGATTGGTTGTGTTTAGAGCAGTGCATTATTGATTTTACAGCTCTGTTGATTTGCGCGGAAGGCACGTAGACTCCTGCGGGAGTACGGGGCAGGGGAGACCCCGCAGGCGCTTCAGCGCCGAGGAGGCTCCCCGGCACGCCCGCGGAAAGCGAAGTGCCTGGAGCGCAAATCAACAGACATGTTGCAAAGCCTATCTATCATAACAAATTAACGCGGTGAATTGTTAAAGTTATTGTAGAAAATAATAGACTGCCGAAAGTTTCTCGACTGCCTGACAACAGAAAGAAGTTCTGTTGTAAAATATATTTATAGGGAAAAGAGGATGCTAGATGAAAAATAACTAAATAAAGCACTACCAAATGGTTAAACAACTGGGATTGTTAAGAAGTCACTTTTTTCAACGATTACTTCTTAGCAATGGCTACTCTCCATGTTTCAGGACCTTCCTCAAGGTACTCCCAAGAGAATTGCTCAGGTCTTTCCATCATGAATTGATATAATAGTGGTCTAGGGTCATGGTCATTTACAATCATCATTGTCTCACCTGATACTAAACCGTCAAATCCGCCAAAGATTGTTGGATGTTTTTCACGTGGTGGAAAATCTGGAACATTAATGACTTTTGCGTAAGTTTGCATTATTTTCACTCCCATTAGTTTGTTAACTTCTTTTTTATTATAAGGAAACTTGGTCTAAAACTTAGTGAGTGGTATCACACCAATAAGATGATTTTGTTAATACAGGGGGTATGACCAATGAAGGAACTAATTGGAAAGTGTAAGTGCTGCAGTAAAGAAATTTATTGCTTAGATGGCTTTTTTAACGGTATCCATACCGAGGAGAAAGAGATTTATTGTTTTGAATGCCACGAAATATTGATTTTGAACAAAGAAAATCCGCAAAGCTGACCTTTGCGGATTTTTCTATTAATCCTCGTCAATTGAAAGATCTTTAACAGGGAGTTTTTCTCCTTCTTTGTGGGTTGGCTTCCGTAAATTAAAGATTGCTTTAATACAGAATAACAATAATACTACCACTCCGATTAAGAAAATGGTGTCAGGCACCGCACGCCATGTTAATAATGTTTCAACAATATCCTTTTGTAGGAATGATGCTGAACGAGAAGCAGCATAACCATGATTAAAAGCTTCTTTGATTTGAATGAAACCATCAGGAAGCAAGGATAGGAAAACCATTCCTGCAAGTCCAACGTTTAACATGATACAGCTAAATTTAATCCACTTATCATTCCATGCCTCTGGTTTTACAATGTTTCTCAATGAGTAAAGTAATACTGCACATGCAAACATTCCGTACACACCCATCATGGATCCATGACCGTGAGCAGGTGTTAAGAATTGTCCGTGTTCAAAATAGCTGACTGCCGGTAAGTTAATTAAGAATCCAAGCACACCTGCGCCAACTAAGTTCCAAATAGCAACAGAGATTAAGAACCAGAACGTTCCTTTGTATGGGAAATCTACCCCACCCTCACGCATCATCTTATATTGCTCATATGCTTCAAGGATTAACAATGTTAACGGAATTACTTCTAATGCTGAGAATACTGCTCCAAGAGCCAGCCAAACTTCTGCTGAACCATTATAGTAGTAGTGGTGACCAATTCCAATTACCCCACTGCCCAAGAGCAGGATCAATTGGAAATAAAGTTGTCTTACTGTAGATTTTTTCGTTACAAGACCGAGTTGAACCAATAAGTAACCAATAACAACAACCGCAAAAACCTCAAAAATACCTTCTACCCATAAGTGAATAATCCACCAGCGCCAGTAATCTGCAAATGTGAAGCTTGTACCTGGGTTGATAAACAAGGCAAATATATAGAATGCTGGCACCGCGATGGCTGAGTAGAATAACAGATGAATAAGTCCGCCTTTATCATTCTCTCTCTTCAGACCAGCCCTGACACCTCTATAAACGATAAACAGCCAAATTAGCATACCGACAATCAAAATAATCTGCCAGATACGTCCAAGCTCAATGTACTCCCAGCCAGTATGACCGAATAAGAACCAGTTGTTTCCTAAGTAGCCATTTGCACCTAGCCATTCTCCGACCATACTTCCGACAACAAGGACAACCAGTGCCCAGAATAAAATATCTACTAATAAACCTTGTTTCTTAGGCTCATAACCTCCAACTAGCGGCGCTACATATATTCCCATTCCAAGCCATGCCGTAGCGATCCAGAAGATAGCAAGCTGTAGGTGGTAACCTTTTGTAATATTAAATGGAAGAATATCGTGAATCCACTTCATACCGAAGAAACTATCAGGTTCGATATAATAGTGAGCTAGTAACGCCCCAAACATACACTGTACAAAGAATAATGCTGCCACAATGACGAAGTATTTTCCTGTTTTCACCTGAGAGCTCGTCACCGGCACTTTCCGTAAATCAATTCGAGGGAAATTACCTTCTTTATAGGCATCCTGCATACCAAATTGATAACGGTAGAAAACAAATAGGATAACTCCAACCATTAATACAAATAATGTTATGCTAGCACCACTCCACCAAATAGCAGAAAAGGATAATTGGTTTCCTGCGTCTTCATAGTAAGGCCAATTATTAGTATACGTGATTTTATCACCTTCACGGACTGTACTTGAAAGCCATGCAGTCCAGAAAAAGAAATCAGATATTTGGGTGATTTGATCCCCTTTTGCAACATAAGCTCGATCGTCTTTTGGCATATCCCCTTCTTTAATAAGGTTTGCCTTTAACCCCCAACCGTCGCCTTTAGTAAATATCTTTTTATAGTACTCTCTTACTTTTTCAAGTCCAAACGCTTGAGCATTTGTTAGTTTCATTGTATCGCTATTGCTATCATAACGATTTTTACGCATTTCTTTTATTACTTTATTTTTTATAACGGATTTTTGATCTTCATTTAATGAAGCATAATCTTTCCCGAATTCATCATTTGCTTTAAAATCTCGCACTCCTTCAGTATAGAGCTTTAAAGCTTCCGCTGTATAATCGGGACCCATATAAGAACCGTGACCTAAAACGGTACCATAATCCATTAAACCGTACTTTTGAAAAACGGCCTGTCCGCCCATAATTGTATCTTTTGTAAATAAAACGTCACCCTTTTCATTGGTAACCTCTACAGGTCTTGGTGCCTGCTCCTTAAAGATCCAATAGCCACCTACTAGTAATACAGTGAAGCTCAGTAAAATGGTTATAACTAATATTGATTTAAGCATTGCATTTTTATTCGTCTTCACCACTTTTTTGGTTGGTGTTCCCCGTTGTATTTCCATTCCAAATTCACCCTTTCATATTTTCTCACAAATCGTATTGTAACTTTCACAAGACCGTCACACAGTGAAGCAACTCATCGTACTCCTGTGATATTTCCCACACCACAGTTCCGACTGAGAATTATTTTCATAAAAACTAGTTATCTATGACGGAGGTCACATAATTACAGTGAAAACACTGCTACAATTTAGTCAAACAGAATTACTAATACGAAGGTGAGGTTAATGAAGCAAGAGGACATAGTAAAAAGATTGTCTGAGGTCCCAATCTTCAAAGAATTATCGGCAGAAGAATTAGAGCCCATCGTGAAGATTGCACAAACTCGTTTTTATAAACATAAGATGTATATTTTTATGCAGGACGATCCACTTGACCGAGTTTTCTTTATTCATAGTGGAAAAATAAAGATCTGTAAAACAGACCAATCAGGGAAAGAACAACTAATATCCGTGCTTGAACCTGGTGAAATGTTTCCACATGCAGGATTTTTCAGAAAAGGAAATTTCCCAGCTCATGCTGAAGTGATGGAAGATACAAATCTGATTGTTATTCCCATAGATAAGTTTGAAGAAATACTTATTTCCTATCCAGAGCTTTGCATCAAGTTATTCAAAGTATTAGGAGAAAAAATAGTAGATTTGCAGGGAAGATTAGAAGCACAAGTTCTCCATAACACTTTTGAACAAATAATATTACTACTTATTAGGCTCTGTAAATCAAATGGCGAGATGGTTGGCGAGCGCTATAAGCTAACAACGCAGTTCACCAATCGCGAATTAGCCAATATGATTGGCACTTCAAGAGAAACTGTCAGTAGGACGATCAATCATGTGAAAAAGAAAGACTATGTTGCCTTGGATGAGGATGGTTTTTACCTAATTGACAGGGAAGCTCTTCAGCGGGAATTATTCTATTAATTTAGCAGGCTTGGATTTATAAAATATAAGAGGAGTTGTAACTACGATGGAACAACGAATTATCGAACTTGATGTACGCGAGGATTTAAAGAATAAAATTGAACCCTTTCAAAAAATAATGGAGGCTATTAAGCAAGTAAAGGATAATGATATATTTATCCTTCATGCCCCCTTTAAACCAGTACCACTTTTCGCGGTATTAAAAGCAAAAGGCTTTACTCATGAAGAAGAAGAAATTGAGAGTAAACATTGGAAAGTAACTTTTACAAAGTAAGCTTAATGGAAGAAGGGGTGAATATTCATGATTTTGGATAATCGAGGTTTAGAACCGCCACAGCCAATGATGAGAACCTTAGCCGCCTTGGAAACCCTTGGGAAAAATGAGGTTTTGACAATAATTAATGACCGCAGGCCGATGTTCCTTTATGAGCAATTAGAAGAATTAGGCTATCAGCAGCGTACAGAACAACAAAATGACGGAAGTTTTAAAATTGAAATCTTCCGGTAAGAGGGTGAAATGTCATGCTTCCTCAAAATATGGGAAGTGAAACGAATATTAAGCTTCCATTTTCATTTATCTTGTTTAGTTTAATTGCCTTGGTGTTTTCACAAATTCTTCTTTTAGAAAATGGTCAATTGATGGGGGATGGGAGCTTTAGAATCCCAGTAATTTGGGCAACAGCCCATTTATTAATTATAGGCTGGGCATTAATGGCAGCAATGGGAGCGATGTATCAGCTTGTACCTGTTGCATTCCTAACTAAAATATGGAATGAAAGATTTGGTTTTATACAATTTTTTCTTACTGCGATCGGTATAACATCATTTTCAGCGATGTTATATTGGTCACCACAAAATGCAATGATTCCTGGTGTCCTTACTTTACTCGGCATCTTAATGTTTTTATTCCAAATGTTTATGACACTAAAAAAACAAGCAAAACCAACTATTCTTACAGCTTTCGTCGGTTCGTCCCTTGTTTGTTTATTTATTACGATTTCTTTAGGGATTACATTGATTTATTGCTTAAAAACAGGATTTGCCGGTGAATATTATCAATCGATTTTTAAAGCCCATTTATTAATGGGAGTTACTGGTTGGTTTACATTGTTAATTTTTGGATTTTCATATAAGATGGTGCCTATGTTTTCGCTAACTCATGGTTTTCCGATGATTCAGGCTAAATATGTTTATGTTTTTTATCTTTCAGGTCTTGTTGTATCGCTGGTTTCCTTCTTTACTAATAACAATACCCTTTTGAAAATTGGTTTCTTGCTGCTTTTAATAGGATTTTCCATTTTCAGCTGGCATATTAGAATAATCATCAAAAAAAGATTGAAGAAAACATTAGATAAACCTTTTACGATTGCACTAGTGGCTATTGGGTTTGGAAATGTCATTCATTTTGCAGCTTTTATTATGCTTTGGAATCATGATGTTAACACTTTTACTGGCCCGCTTATCTATGCCTATTTATTACTTTGGATTGTCTTAAGTATTGTTAGTTATTTATATAAAATAGTTCCATTCCTTTGGTGGACTTACAAATACAGTAAGGAAATCGGGAAAAATAAGGTCCCTTCATTAAAAGAGATGATGAATGAAAAAATGGTTATTCCGTTATTTTCTTTATTTATCGTCGCTATACTGATAGTTTTTTGTGCTCTAGCTTTTCATATTGCTATTCTCTTTAATGTTGGTCAGTCCGTACTTTCGATTGTTTTTATTATCATTGCAATTAATATCCTGAGCGTATTAAAAAAATAGTGAGGTGTTTATGATGAATATAAAAGAAAAGATCCTAACTGAGTTAAAGAGTGTTTACGATCCTGAATTAAATATAAATGTCGTTGACCTAGGCTTAATTTATAATGTAGAGGTAACAGAAACCACTGATGTTACTATTACCATGACGTTAACAACACCCGGCTGCCCACTCCATGACAGCATAACCAGCGGGGTACGTTATTGTGTGGAAGGAATGGATGAAACTAAAAAAGTTGAAGTAAATCTTGTCTGGGAGCCAGCCTGGTCACCAGACAAAATGACAGCTGAAGGCCTACGATTATTAGGTAGATAAAATACAAAGCGGAAGAGCCTTTAATAGGTCCTTCCGCTTTGTTTATTCTTCATGAATATCAATCTTTAGCCTCTGTTGGCAATACTTCTTTAATTTTCTGTAAGACATTTGTGTCGATATCTTCATCAACTAAAATATGAACCGTTCCTTGATCCTTTTCACTCCTGATCAAGCGGCCAACGCCTTGACGTAAGCGGAGAAGCATATACGGCAAGTCAACTTCCGTAAATGGGTTATCTACACCGGCCTTTTTTGCGGTAAAGACAGGGTCATTAGGTGGAAAAGGAAGTGAAAATATCAAGACATTTTCAAGTGATCTTCCCGGAATATCAAGACCTTCCCATAGATGAAGTGAACAAAGTATCGCATGTTCTTCATTCTGAAATTTAGAAACAAGTGTGCTTATTTCTTCATCGCCTTCAAAATAAACTGGATACGGGACTGCTCCTGATAGCTTTTTCTTTAGTTGAGCCAATTCCTCTTTATTATTTAAAAGAACTAATGCGCGTCCCTCTGATTTGCGAATTTCCTCTAAAATATATTCTAATTTCCCTTCAATATCAGCATCTTTAAATTTTGGAAGGTAAAGCTCCATCCTATCATCATAATCAAAAGGGGATGTCACTGAAAAAGATAAGTAGTCATCAACCCCGATACTAGAAGCAATATAGTCGAACGACTTTTGATTTGCTAGCGTCGCAGATGAGAAAATAAACGGCTTTTTCTGAGTGAAAACTTCTTCCCGCATTACTTCCTCGACCATTTTAGGCATAATAACCAGTGTGCGTTCTCCCCCTTTTTCCTCGAACCAAGTGATTCCGTTTAATTCCTGAAGAAAAAGTGATAACGAATAGGTGATTTGCTCCAAATATTCCTCGACAATTTTCAGATCGTACTCATTAATGACATATAACTCACTTTCAAACACTAATTCCTCCTCTAATCCTTGAAGGGTTGAAAGTAACTTTCTGCATGTTTTTAAAACTAATGGATGCTTCGTAATCATTTGTTTTTCAGAACCTTGTGAAAGAGAGGAGAATTGTGAAATCGCATCAAAAAATGCCTCGTTATCTAATAAAGCCTCATCAATCGTATACAAGGTCTTCTCACGTACTTCATTTTCCATTAACCTATTGAGCAGGGTTTCTAATGTATAATCAGTAAACCGGTAGCTCAATGCTTTTTGCGCTGCATATTCAAGCAGGTGTCCTTCATCAAAAACAACGGAAGAATGTTCAGGTAAAAGCGGAAGCTGCCCTTCTCGCTTTCTTGATTCCTTTGTCCAGATATGCTCCATATAAAAATCATGGGAACAGATAATTAAATCCTCTGAATGTCGATAATAATCACGGTGCAAAGTCAGCCCACAGCGATGACGCTTTTCACAAGAAAAACAATCTTGGACAGCATCCCAATTAACTTCACTCCATTTTTCATCTGATAAAGCTGGATAATCTCTTCTGTCACCATATTTTTCAAATGTTTGCATGGAGCCAACAGAATGAACAAAATCAGGCAGTTTTTCATAAATATCTGAAATCTCATCTGAAAAATCAGTATTCCTGGTCAGGTCTAGCTTTTTTAAACAAAGGTATTGATCTCGCGATTTTGCCAAACGGACATCGATATCCAGGCCAAGAATTTTCTCCAGCTTTGCGATATCTCCCTCTTTTTTAACCAACTGCTCAATTAAAGTCTCATCCGCACAAGCAATAACAGCCGGACGATTGGTATAACGTGCATACATTATCGCATAAAGCAAATATACGATGGTTTTCCCCGTTCCGACGCCTGCTTCAGCAAACATTACTTTTTTATCTTTGTAGGCATTTTCAAGTTGAAAAGCCATATATATCTGTTCATCTCTTAGTTCGAATCCAGCTTCAGGCAAAACATCATAAAATAAGTCACCAATCCATTCACCTAATTTATCATAAAAGGACTCAGTTTTTGCAATGTCAAATGGCATGCGTTTTTGCATAGTACCCTCCCCAAAAAACTTTCATGTGTTACCACAAACATAAGTATATTAATCGATTGATTATTCTAGATTCAGTTCATTTTGACGAGGAGGTTTCTTTCCCCAATATTGATAAAGGTCAGTACGAATAAAGCCATTAAATAGCTTTCTCTTCCTTGTCGCTGGCTTTCCATAAAATTGTTCGAACTGTTCATTAGAAGTCAGGATATAAATTGACCATGTATCAAGCGCATTGAATGCTTCACCCATTTCTTTATACATGTGTTCGACCGCTTTTTTATCCCCAAGTCTTTCACCATAAGGTGGATTTCCGACTATGACACCATACTGTTTATTGGTAGAAATATCTTTAACCTGCATTTGCTTGAAATGAATTAAGTCAGCGAATCCGGCTTCAAAGGCGTTTTCTTGGGCAATTTTCACCATTCTATGGTCGATATCAGTGCCTAATATGTCTAATGGTTGATCATAATTTGCAAGGTCCTCTGCTTCATTTCTAGCGTCCTCCCAAATCTTTGAAGAAAACCAATTCCAACGCTCAGAAACAAATTCTCTGTTAAAACCTGGAGCGATATTTTGCCCTATCATCGCCGCTTCAATGGGAATTGTCCCTGAGCCGCAGAAAGGATCCATAAAAGGACGGTCTGCCTTCCAATTGGTAAGTAAGACAAGTGCAGCAGCAAGTGTTTCCTTTAGGGGTGCCTCCCCCTGATCGAGACGATAGCCGCGTTTATGAAGCCCTTGACCACTAGTGTCAATGGTGATTGTAGCAACATCTTTTAATAGTGCCACTTCGATGCGAAAATAAGCACCGGTTTCCTCAAACCAGGTACTTCGTTTATAATGTTGTTTCATTCGTTCTACCACTGCTTTTTTAACAATTGCCTGGCAATCAGAAACACTAAAGAGCTTTGACTTTACAGATTTACCAACCACAGGAAATTCCGCGTCTTCAGGTAAGAATTTTTCCCACGGGAGTGCCTTGGTTTTCTCGAATAATTCATCAAAGGTATAAGCCTTAAATTCTCCGACCTTGATCTTAATTCTGTCCGCTGTTCGGAGCCATAAATTACTGCGGGCTATCGCATATTCATCACCAGTGTAGGTGACTTTGCCATTTTCAACTTCACAGTCATATCCTAATGATCGTACTTCTTTGGCAACTAAAGCTTCAAGTCCCATTGCCGCCGTAGCTATTAATTGATAATTTCCCATTTTTTCACCCTTAATTCATTTGTATGTATGTTTATGTTTAATAAAAATAATCTTAATTCGCTTTCATTATTGACAAAAAGTCGACAACGAATGCAATATGTCTATTAATAATAAAAAGCTCTCCTTATCAGGAGAGCCATTTAATATCCAGCATACTTTCCCATTAATAACGTTCTGTAAGCCATGTTCTGTACCAGTGTACTCCAAACGACACGGGTGTGTCTCGTACTTAGGTGGTAATCATCTATCTACAGGTTCAGATTTGAACCTGTCCTTCTCCTTGTTCAATTCCTCAGAGAAAGTGCCCCTACCATTATTTGGGTTTCTCGCTCGTGGGGTTTACCCGTTCCACCCTTTCCATTTCTGGAAAGGCTACGTCACTGTGGCACTTTTATAGGTATTCATACCATATCCCCAAAAGGACTTAGGTATTTTCCCGGCCGTCAACTGGATGCTAGCCCCAGCTGCCCTAGCTTATGAATTCACTAGGCACGAACACTACGAGCATCTCAGCTCGTGCGAGCATGGACTTTCCTCTGCAAGAATGCAAATGCTTCTCACAGCGATTACCCGAACGTTATTAATGAATACAATTTATTATATGTATTTCACGCTGGTAATTCAATGGTTATTTCTAGGAAATTGTAATACATTCTGTTAATCGTAGAGCTTGTTACCAAAAACATGTTTTTCAAGATTGGATAATCGCTTCAAGATATCAAAATTTGTGGTACCTGCAGGCTGTGCTGCGGGCTGTCTTTTTGAAGTTTCTTCAAGCTGTTTCCGAAGCCGAAGATTTTCCTGTTGAAGATCTTCAACCTCCTGATGAAATGTTGCATAATCTTTAATGATTAAATCCAAAAACTTATCAACGTCTTCTTGTTTATAGCCGCGTACGCCAGTCTTAAACTCTTTTTCTAAAATATCCTTAGCTGTTAATTTCACTTTATCTGACAGCATTCAATTCACCTCAGTATTCGCCAATCACTACCTATTATTTTTTCAAAAATATGTAGTTTTGTCAATTTTCATTTGTTTTGTTAAATTTATGATTTGATAAATCATTTCAATATATGGATTTGTACTTAAAAAAATGACTAATAAAGTTAAAAGTCAGCGAGTTTCATTTGTTCTTCTTCGACAATCATTTGCAAATCATAAAATGTAATCAGCTCAATCGGATATAGATGTTTTTTTTGGTATTCAAGAGCCATTTCATATAGATATTTTGGGCTCCCATCTCTTTCCTGATCGTAAAGGAGGAGGAGTCCCTCACTTTTTTCTATAAAAAATTGATTTTTCAGCTTAAATTGCCACGGTTTTTCATATCCCTTTTTCGTAACAGAATCAATGAAATCAGCTTGTGCTAAAACTGACTCATACCATTCCTGATTATTTTCCTTCCAAGTCGCTTGCTGATCTAAAAATGGCGTTATTACTGCTAGTTTTAAATTTGGAAATTCCATTTGCAATTCAAATACAACCTCAGCTGCCCACAGTTCCACACCTAATTGGCCACTTATCAGCACCCACTCTAGTCCTTCGTCTATCATTGGAATGAGTGATTTTTTAATTGCAGCCTTGAGATATAATACAGATGGATGGTCATTTTTAAAAATTCCTAATTCATAGGGTTTATAACCTGAAATGGCCAGAACTTTCATAAAGAATGTTCTCCTCACCAAGAAATTTTTTTAAAATGGACAAACATTTGAATGAAACGAGCATATCATATTAGTAAATAAAAATTAAAAAACAAGGGCTAAAAAGCCCCTGCAATAAACATTACTCCAATTAACGTCTAGGACCCATAAATGGTCCTGGTGCAAAGCCTGGGCCTCCTGGGCCGAAACCTGGGCCTCCTGGACCGAAACCTGGGCCTCCTGGGCCAAACCCTGGGCCTCCCATTCCTGGTGGTACATTTGGTAAAGCATTAGCTGCTGGCATAGCTACTGGCATGGCGGTTGGTGCACATGGGTTACAGCAATCAATATGCTGATTGCAACAATCCTCAGCACACGATGCTGTATGCGGGCAGTAATGTTTATGTTGATACATATGGTGATTCACCGTTGTTGTGTGGACAGGGTGAATATGGGGAACCACTGTTGTTGAAAACGTATGGTTCACAATTTGTTTAGTCGGATGAATGACTGGCGGCATAAAATTAGTTCCAAGATACATATAATAGTCTCCCTTCAAATAGTTGTTTACATTACAGCCTATGTTGAAGGGATTACTCTTGTACTAATGAAAATACCTATTTTTTTGGTTTAATACGTTCATTGCTATGTTTTCAATATTTATATATGTTCAGATATGCCTAGTTTTGCTCAAAAAAGGGCTGCCCACCCTAGACATATGTTTCATTTATAAAAAAGAATAAAAGCTATCTTTTAAACTCGTAAAAATAACTGCAGTCAAACAAACGACAATAAAAAATAAGAATAAAATCGCTTTATACATGTTACCAGCTCCAAATGTTTTGTTAGTCGTTTTTTTTCTCAATCCAATTTCAAATTTTACCTCTTTCAACTATGATAAACAATATGGAAATGCTGGTTTTTTAAATTAATTTTCACTGATTTTGTGGCAATTAGATGAACTTTACAAAAAACAATAGTCAGACCGGTTATTTTGCATTTTTTCGCTCTATCCGGCTATGACGAAATTTGAGTTGTTCTAAGCTTTTTTGATCTGTAATTTTAGGTGGTTTTTCAAATTGGGATACGATCATAATTGCCTTATGACAATAATCCAACGCAAGTTGATAATCTTTTAGCCTATGTTCATGGATCTTGGCTAGCTCCAGGCATGCATCTAACATCATTGGTTTATCACCCGAATCAACAACATCCGAAAACAATTTCCGTGCTTTTTCCCAGTCGCGTTCTTTTTTATGTTGTATAGCTAAAGCATGCTTTGCTTGATAGGAAGTAAAATCACTTCCATTTGCAAGCTTGGTCAAAACTTTTTCTGCTTCATTTTGTTCTCCTAATGAAGCAAACCAGCGCCCTACCTCAAAGGACTCGGGTCTGGTTTGAGAAGTATCTGTTCCACATAGTTGAAAGGTTATATGTGTATACAAGGTAACAAGCGATAAAATATCAATTTCATTATGTTTTAGAATACCAAGCATTCCATTAGGCTGTTTACTATCAATAAACTCAAAGTAAATCATCGGAGCCAAAAAGCCAGGAATGTCATCTACCCTTTCTACGCCAAGGACCTCTTTCTCCACAACAGCTAACTTTAAACGGTCTAATTTATGCTTCCATAGCCTTCTAGCCGCATGAAATAAATCGAAATGCCCAAACTGCGGCAGCTTTGGCACATGTTCTCTTACGAGCGTATGCCTTGTTTTTACCTGCGGCCAATCAAATGACTTCCCATTATAAGTAACCAGCGTTTTATAATTCACTTTTTCTAGAAAGCTTTGATATAAAGGGACCTCTGCCCCTGGATTCGGTAAAATATGTTGTCTTAAGATAAGGGAATCACCAGAAATGCTCGCATAGCCGAGTAAAAAAATCGTGTTTCCGACCCCACCGCCAAGTCCAGTCGTTTCAGTATCAAAAAAGAATAATTCTTCCGCTTGATGCCCTTCTGCTGATAAAGGATGATTTACGGGCTGTTTGTTCCATATATCTACTGCGGTTAGAAAATCACGAAAACAGTAATGACCATGCTGATATGAGAGTGGATATTTCACTTCTCTGATTAAACAGTAATTTTGATCCATAAAATATGGAAAAACGTTTTCTTGCTCCCATTGTTCCTTGAAAGGAACCTCAATGTTAACCGCTAAAGGAGGAGTACTAATTTTTTCAGATTGAACGCCAACAGAAAGATGTGGTTTTAAACGATTTAATTTATTTTTTAACGACATCGCTAATCTTCCTTCTCCTATATTGAGGGTTTTAAAAAGGCTTCAATAATTTTTAAGGTATCATTTTTTGCTGTATCACTAACGGTGTCTGTACCAATACATGAAGGGCAGCCAAATCCGCATTGACAGCGAGTAATCATTTTCTTTGTTTCCTCAAATACTTCCGACATACCTGTGTGTATTTTCTCGCTTAATCCTATCCCACCTGGGTAGCGATCATAAAAGAAAATGGTTGGCTTTTCGTTATGGTCTGCCTTTACTTGCGGAATGACATGAATATCCTGAGGGTCGGCCATTACGAATAAGGGAGCTATATGGTTTAGTGCATGCGCAGTCCCGACAAGACCCTGTTCGAGTCGCTCATGGCCCATTTCTGATATCGGCTGGTTTAAGGAAATCCAGGCCGCATTTGTATGAAGCTCCTCTTCCGGTAATTGGATCGGTCCAGATCCTATATTTTCGTGGGTTTCGAATTTAATTTTCTTAAAAATTGTGGCCATCGCCCTTACACTAACATCCCCATAACCGAATTCAGCATCATCTTTTGATTCAAGTTTGTCTACTTCCAGTACTTTTAATTGAACCGCTAAATTGGCATCAGTATAATAGTCTACATCGACTTCCCTAACGAACGCCTTTTTCTCTTCCCAATCAAGCTTTTCTACCTGGAATTGAGTCCCTTGATGTAAATAAATTGCTTCATCATGGAGAAGCGTCATCGCTGAAAAACGGTCCATTTCGCCAATTACTTTTACATTCGCAACATCTGACTGATCAACGATAATCACGTTCTCTTGTGATGCAGACCTTAAACTAATGTTATGTGCTGGAAAAGAATCATTCATCCAATACCATTTCCCGCCATTATGATAAAGGACACGTTCTTCTGTTAAATATTCTAGTAGTTCCTCTGTTTCTACACTTCCAAAATGCTCACCCGCTTTAAAAGGGAGTTCATAGGCAGCACATTTCATATGATCGATTAAAATAATTAAATTATCAGGATTAATCCTTGCTGTTTCAGGGCTATTGTTAAAAAAGTAATCCGGATTCTGGATGATGTATTGATCTAGGGGACTGGAGCTTGCTACCATAATGACTAGGGCTTCTCCATGCCT
This sequence comes from Bacillus sp. AFS031507, assembly GCF_002584635.1. Taxonomy (NCBI): domain Bacteria; kingdom Bacillati; phylum Bacillota; class Bacilli; order Caryophanales; family Bacillaceae; genus Bacillus; species Bacillus sp. AFS031507. The sequence goes on along the minus strand of NZ_NUOW01000003.1, from coordinate 284,352 downwards.
TCTTCCCGCTCTTCCAGCCTGCTGCCATGCGCTGGATATCGTACCAGGGTAGCCTGTCATGATACACACTTGCAACTGCCCAATATCCACTCCTAGTTCAAGAGCATTCGTACTGACCACACCGTATATATCACCTGAACGAAGCCCTTTTTCAATCTTCCTTCGTTCGGTTGGGAGATACCCGCCCCGATAGCCCATTATGGATTTTGCTCCCAACTGATTCTTCACTAATTCCTGCAAATAGGTCAAAATGATTTCAACTCTAACTCTGCTTCTCGCAAAAACGATAGTTTGAATTTTATTTTTTAAAAGTTCACCCGCAATTTTCCGAACCTCAAGTGTGGCACTTCTTCTAATGTTTAATGGTTTGTTTACAATAGGTGGATTATAGAATAGAAAATGCTTTGTACCACTAGGGGCCCCATTATTATCAATCAGGTTCATCTTTTCTTCTGTTAGGGTCTCTGCGAGTTCAAGTGGATTAGCAATGGTTGCTGACGTGCAAATAAATACAGGGTTACTCCCATAATACTTACAAATACGTTTTAATCTTCTAATCACATTGGCCACATGACTGCCAAAAACACCTCGATAGGTATGAAGTTCATCGATGACAACAAATTTAAGGTTTTCAAACAAAGAAACCCATTTGGTATGATGTGGCAGGATGGCTGAATGGAGCATATCTGGATTAGTAATAACCACATGCCCCGCTTGTCTCACTCTTTGACGAATATTTGCAGGTGTATCCCCATCATACGTGTAGCTGTTTATATCTACACCCGCTGCTTGAATTATCTCATTGATTTCACTCTTTTGGTCCTGTGCGAGTGCTTTCGTAGGAAACATATAAAGAGCCCGTGTACTTGGATTAGATAGAATCGATTGCAAAACTGGAAGATTATAGCACAGGGTCTTTCCTGAAGCTGTAGGGGTAACAGCGACGATACTTTTTCCCTCAATAATTTTTTCATAGGCCGATTTTTGATGTGTATAAAGTTGTTCAATTCCCTTGCTCTTTAGAGCAGACTTTAAAATCGGATGAAGGTCTCTTGGCATCGGGACTGTTTGGGCCGGCTTTTCCTCGATGGTGTGCCATGTAACGATATTTCCCTTAAATTGATCATTTATTTTTAAGTCTGACAAAATTTCTTGCAGGCTTTTTCTTAGCCTCATGCTTCCTCACCTCATTACTTCTATTTTAACGAATGAACGTTCGTAACAAAAGAAAAAACGACTTTTTTATTTTTTAAATACCTAGTATTTTTTTCCAATGGTAAGAATAACTTTAAATTCTACTTAAACAATAAATATCAATAACATTAAACTATTACTAGAATTTTTGTTACAATAGATAGTAACGGAATCTATATTTGAAGGTGATTGGATGAAAATTGAAGAAATTAAAAGGGTGCTCGCTGATTTTACCCTTTTTCGTGAATTAAATGATTTTGAAATAACAAAAATCTCTGACATTGCTATTGCTAGGGAATGGAAAAAACATAGTCATGTGTTTCTCCAAGGTGACCCGCTTGAAAATGTCTATTTTATTAATGACGGAAAAATTAAAATTTATAAAAGTGACATTAATGGCAAAGAACAAATCGTCGCCATTGCTAAAAAAGGTGAGATGTTTCCCCATGTAGGGTTTTTCAGAAAAGGCGATTACCCAGCCTATGCAGAAGTACTTGAGTCCTCAACACTTATTGCTGTTCCAATTTCAAAATTTGAAACTGTACTGATTGAAAACCCTGAACTATGTATTAAAGTTTTTAAAGTATTAGGAGAAAAAATCGTTGATTTGCAAAATCGTTTAGAAGAACAGATTCTCAATAACACATACGAACAAATTATTAAACTACTGATTCGGCTCGCCCAGAAGCATGGTAAAGAACAAGAAGATGGTACGATCCTATTAAAATCCGAATTCACGAATAAGGATCTTGCCAATATGATCGGCACGACAAGAGAAACCATAAGCAGGACGCTAACAAAAATGAAAAAAGATGAATTAATAGAAGTAGATGAAGAAGGCAACATGATCGTAGGTGTTGAAATTCTCATGGAAGAAATTAATCTAATCTAAAACACTAAAAACCGCAGCAAATCTATGCTGCGGTTTTATTATACTTATATAATTGAGACCTGTAGCATATCTTCCATGTCTTCTTTAGCTGTTCCAATCAATTTTAGATTAAAGGTGTCCTGAAGGACCTGTAATACCCCCTCAGAGATAAATTCAGGCGGCTTCGGGCCAATGCGGATATCCTGGATCCCTAAGCTAAATAAACCAAGCAAAATAGCAACTGCTTTTTGTTCAAACCAAGATAACACGATGCTGACTGGAAGTTCATTCACTTCACATCCAAATGCATCTGCAAGTGCTAAAGCAATCTTAACAGTTGATCCAGAGTTATTGCATTGACCTAAATCTATATACCGTGGAATATTAGTTCCCGGAACCACACCATAATCCACGTCATTAAAGCGGAATTTCCCACAAGAGGTTGTTAATATAACAGTCTCAGGCGGTAGTGAAGTGGCAAGTTCACGATAATAATTTCCGCCAGGGCCCGGTGCATCACAGCCTGCGATAACAAAGAAACGCTTGATTTTACCGGCTTTGACTGCATCAATTACTTCAGGTGCTAAGCCTAGAACCGTTTCATGATGGAACCCTGTTAACAATGTTTCTTCGGATTCAATTGCTGCTTCAGGAAGCTCTAAAGCTCGGTTAATTAATGGTGTAAAATCATCATTAATAATTTTCTCTACATTTTCAAGACCTGCTACTTCATATGTATACATCCTGTCTGCATATGACCCTTTAATTGGCATTACACAGTTGGTCGTTGCTAGAATCGCTCCAGGGAAATTTTCAAAAAGTCGTCGCTGGTCGTACCAAGCTTTTCCGATATTCCCTTTTAGATGAGTATATTTCTTCAATGCTGGATAGCCGTGTGCAGGTAGCATTTCAGAGTGCGAATAGATATTGATACCCTTTCCCTCTGTTTGCTTTAATAGTTCCTCTAAAGCAAATAAGTTGTGACCTGTAACAATAATACATTTTCCTTCAATTTTGTTTTGGCTGACCCGGATTGGCTCAGGGATGCCTAAACGCTTTGTATGAGCTTCATCTAGCATTTCCATTACGCGGACTGCTGATTGGCCAACTTTCATCGCCATGTCGATATGTTCTTGAACATTAAAATTTGAATTCGTTAAAGTCATATAAAGGGCTTCATGAGTGGTGGCATCGACAAAAGGATCTGTATATCCTAATTGATTAGCATGGGTTCGATAGGCCGCAATTCCTTTTAATGCAAAAATAATCGTGTCTTGTAAGCTAGCAATGGTTTCATCCTTACCACACACACCGATGACATTACAGCCGCCAGATGGAGTTTGTTCACATTGATAACAGAACATTTTAGTTCCTCACTTTCGATTTTATTTCTGCTTTACTATACTAATCGCCCTAAAAATTTAATGTGATTTACATCACATTTAAAGCAACTGTAATAAATCGTTCATAAAATTATTGCCATACGATGACGGCACCTACCCAGTTTATCCAGCATATAATAGCGAGTGAAATATTGGAAAGCGAGGGGAACTTAATGTCATCTAAGGTACCGAGTGATAAGAATGACCCTAAAAAGCCGAAAACAGAAGCTTTTGGCGAGTTAATGAAATCGATGAACGACTTTTTCAATGAAAAACCAATCAAAGGCTTTCTACAATCAATCGATGATTTTTTTAAAAGTCCATTTCCATCTGGATCGAGCTTTCATGTTGACACGATTGAAACAGGTGGGGAATACATCATCTCTGCAGAACTGCCAGGGATAAAAAGAGAGCAAATTCATTTAAACATTTCTGGAAATTATTTAACTATTTCTGTAGAAAATAACGAACTTGAAACCGAGGAAGACGAAATCAATCATTTATATCGACGTAAATACTTACGCCAAAAATCATCAAGAACGGTTTCACTTCCGCATACGATTAATGAAGAGAAAGTGAAAGCATCCTATCGTGATGGTTTATTAAAAATCCGCATTCCACAGGAAAAGGGGAAAATTATTGATATCGAAGACTAAATTCCATTTCCCTTCCATATGAAAAGACGGCTAGTAAAAAAGCCGTCTTTTTTATTACGCTTTAAATATTCCACCAAATCCCTTTACAAGTGATGATACTTGGTTAACAGCATTCATCATTTGACCTGCTGTATTCACCATTTTATTTATATCCACCGATCCATCTTGGGACTTGAAGGAATTCATAAACGTTTGGACTCCTCCTGGCTGTTTTGGGGTTGCACTTTGCTTAGGATAAGGGTTCATCACTGGATAACCATTCATGGGCATATACTGTGGTTTTTGAACTATTTCATCCTGTGGCTGTAAAGGGTTCTGGAATAGGAATTGCGAATCCTTTTGCGAAAATGGCTGGCTATTGTATGGCGTATTTTGAGAAACGTAGCCAGGTTGATAGTTTTGCCCATATTGCTGGTACACTGGCGGGTAATAAGGAATTTGTTGATTGGGTTGTTGGTAAGCGGTCCAATCATAGTTTTGGGGCTGAGCTTGGTAATGGAAGGGTTGATTACTATTAATAAGCTGCTGATTCCTGATCTGACCAACTGGACCTTGCTGCATCATTTGCCCCGAGTATTCATAATTGAGGTAATTAGCCGGCCTTTTTTTGCCAAACATGGGCAAACATCTCCTCCGCTTTTTTATCTACTACACATTATGAAGGAGAGAGAGGAAAGGTGATTCTTTTGAAAAAGAATTATAATGTCAAAATGACGAGAATTTTGTCTGAAGTTTAAATATTTTAAAAACTAGGAATCCCTTATTTTCGTGATACGATAGAAAAAAGGATGAAGGAGGAGCTAATAGATATGGACATTCGCGAATTAAAAAGCAAATTTATTCAAAGTCGGGATTATACACCAGATGATGTTAATACATTAATGGATTTTGCTAAGAAAGCGTATATTCAAAACGATATTAACATTAAAGAATATCGTCTTCTTGTCCGTGAACTTGAAAAACAAGGCGCGGTTATACCTGAAACGGATAATGAAAACTCCCTCATCGAACATTCTTAATAATAATTAAAGAGATGCAGCTGCATCTCTTTTCTATTTTTTAATCTCTTTTAATATTTCCAAGAGGAAAAATTCAACTGTACGATTTGCATTTAAAAATCTCGTTTTGCTAGTTTCCGGGAAAAAGGATTGAATTGACAACTGGTCAATATGTTCAGATGTCGTGTCGATTTGCTTTAAATGAAGATGTTTATGGTCCGTTTCAGACAGCCATTTCTTCATGGCATGTTTCCATTGGTCATTTATTTCCTTAACTTCATTTGCAAATGGCTTAATCACTTCATGAAAATCATGCTTGAGCCCTGACTCCCTTCCCTCTAGATAGTACTTCATGAATAAACTATTATAAGCTAAAAGTTTTTCCGTTAATTGGATAATTTCTTCAGACATTTTTAATAAACCCTTTCTTTAAAAAATGGCTCTGTTATACTTGGCTGTTGATTTCCGCTCCAATCAACTTGTGCCAAAATCAACAATAAGCTTTAACATAGCCTAAAAAATAAAAAGTAGCAAAGATCTTTATGCTACTTTAATCGTTACTATTATTTTATAGGCAATTAATAGCCCAATTCAAGTTGTAAGGCTCTAGACACATGATTTGGATTGGCACAGGCAATCTCTAAATTAGAAATGGAGTTTACTTTATCAATACTCCGTTCAAGTCCCATTAGTTTTTGTTTTGATACGATTAACTTAGCCTGCTCTTTCTTGTCTAAACTTTTGCGCAGGTCTGAGAAGGATGCTCCAAGCACCACTTCCAATTCTTCTAATTGATCGTATATTTCTGACAGCATTGAAATCAACTTTTCCTTATCGGACAATGGCTTATTCATCTATTAAACCCTCCCAGCATTTTCTATTAAGTATAATTATTCTCTTTCTTTTTTCGGCTTCCTTCTACCCTGACAAAACTAGAAGCTATTCGTCAAAGGTAGTGGGAAAATGGCATTTTCCCCCATGTAATTCGACATCGATTAAACCCTGCATGAAAAAATAAAAAAGCGCACAAGCTATTGTTGGAGGTGTTTTTTAATGTCAAAAAATAATAAACAAAACAAAAAGCAGCAAACAGTTCAATCAGATGCAGCAACAAAAACAGGCTACGGTGATAAAAAGCTTGTGGGAGAAAATCGACCTGCCGAATAACAACTAACCAAAGAGCAAGGGACACTTCCCTTGCTTTTTTATTTCCATTTTTTTAGCTGCAAGGTCTTTTGGAGGGCCAACATTAATTGAAGTTGGTTGGATTTAGCAAAGTACCAATCAGTAAGGTGAATGGGGTGACGATGTCGTGCAGGAAGATGCAACCAGGTGGGGGATACTCTGCGTTGCATACTCCAATCCTCATATTTATGTTGATTATGCTTAATAACTGGGAAGCTCACTCGCAAAATCGGGGTTTTCAGGCCAGTTTTTATTTTAAAATATTGTTCATAATCATTTCTTGAACCAGTATGCGGCGTTTTTTCAGCGAATTCATAAAAATATGGAAATAGCCGTGGATGAAAAAGTATGCTAGCTAGTCTTTTACCCAAGTTGATTCTTTTTGAAAGTGATTTGAAACCATTTGCACTTGCCCCATATACTTCTCCCCCACAGGTTGGAAATAGTACACAACTGAAATGAAACCAATCTTGAAAAGAAAAAAGCTTCGATTGGAAAACCTTTTTCTTATATAGAGGGTGATCAATAACCGGTGTTTGAATGACATTTTGTTCATTTATGATTAATGAAGTGGTTAGTCTGTTCTTATCATTTTCTTTCCAATATCGAAACCATTCTTTTTGGATAAACGTAGAAACATGAAAATAAGGGAGTAAATGAAACATTTTTCGATTTAATTTCGTCGAATATTGGTAGACCAATAACTGGGGATAGACATCATGGAAAATCAACCAATTTGCCCGCTCAAATGTAAGGAAAAGCTGCTTTCTCGTCAAGTCCGTTAGTAATTGAGGAAATATTGACCCTTGGAGGTCACACATATTCCACCCCCCATTCCTAGATACCATGCTTGCTAAGAAAGACCAAATGATATCTGGATGTTTTTTAAAAAAAGAAAAGTATGCTTCAGTCCTTGAGATATTATCGACATTTTTTTTATTGGTTTCATCTTGAATTTGACGAATGATTGTTCGTTCCTGTATTGTAAGATGATTCATATTCATCTTCCCTTAAGTTTTTTTAATAGATTATTAGTACTATGATTGAGTTTAAATCCTTTTATGAAAAATGCATCATGTATAAATTTAGCATTCTCAGTACAATTGTTATTAGAGTGTGTATGCAAATGTATTTTATACACCCCTTTCTCGTCAAGATTTGATATGATAAGGAAGAGTTTGAGAGGTGTAAAACGTGAACTTTAACTATCCAAACGGAAAAAGGTATGTACCAAGAGAACAGAACACAGAAAATATCAATAAAAAAAAGAAAAATGGCTCTTATAGTAACAGAGGAATGACACTTGAGGAAGACTTAAATGAGACAAATGAATATTACCGTGCGAGAAAAGTAGCTGTTATTCATAAAAAACCAACGCCGGTCCAAATTGTCCAGGTTGATTATCCGAACCGTAGTGCTGCTGTAATTAAAGAGGCATATTTCAAACTAGCCTCCACCACGGATTATAATGGTGTTTATAAAGGAAAGTATATTGATTTCGAAGCTAAAGAAACACAGAACCCTTCCTCTTTTCCATTAAAGAATTTCCATCAACACCAGATACAGCATATGGAAGAAGTACTGGATCAAGGAGGTATTTGTTTTGTTATCCTTCGTTTTACAAGATATGAGCAGGTTTTTTTACTCGATGCAAAACACTTGTTAACATTTTGGAAACGAATGAATAATGGCGGCAGAAAATCGATAACCAAAGAGGAAGTGGAACAACAAGGACATCAGATCCCACTTGGTTTTCAACCGCGAATTGACTATATTAAAATTATAGATAAGTTTCATAATTGAGAGAAGGCTCGAAAGGAAGGAATATTACCATGTCAGAACAGTACCAATCAAGAGAGGAGCGCCGAAAGAAACTCCAAACCAAAGGTAAACCAAAAACCAAGAAAAAATCCGGTGGATTAATAAAGAAAATTTTTCTAACATTAGTGGCCCTTGGTATTATTGGAATACTTTCGGGAGTGGGGACTTTCGCCTACTTAGTAAAGGATGCTCCCGTACTTGACCCAAAATTATTAAAAGATCCAATCCCTTCGAAGATTTTAGATAAAGATGACAAGTTGATTACTGAAGTAGGTGCAGTTAATCGGGAATATGTAAATTACAAAGACATACCACAAGTAGTTGAAAATGCCATTTTGGCAACCGAGGATTACCGTTTCTACAAACACCATGGTATTGACCCGATTCGATTAGGCGGTGCTGTGTTAGCTAATATCCAACATGGATTTGGTTCTGAAGGTGCCAGCACCATCACACAACAAGTGGTTAAAAACTCATTTTTAACTCCTGAAAAAACCTTAAAGCGGAAAGTCGAAGAAGCCTGGCTCTCTTATCAGCTTGAACAGCAATATACTAAACACCAGATTTTCGAGATGTATGTAAATAAGGTTTATGTTTCTGAAAATAGCCATGGTATTGCAACTGCAGCAAAAATCTTTTATGGAAAAGAATTAAAAGATTTAACATTATCAGAGGCTGCCCAAATTGCTGGGATGCCGCAAAGTCCTAATAATTATAATCCTTTTGATCATCCAGATTTAGCTGAAAAGCGACGAAATATCGTCTTAACATTAATGCATCAGCATGGTTATATTTCAAAACAAGAAATGGAAGATGCGAAAAAGGTTTCTGTTAAATCAACTGTATTAAATGAAAAGCAGCGTCAAGTAAAAGAAAAACCATTTGATTCCTTTGTTGATGCTGTTATTGATGAAGTGAAAGAAACGTCTGATTTTGATATCTTTACAGATGGTTTAACGATCCATACGACTCTGGATCCAGATGCGCAATCATATGTAGAAGACATTCTTAATAAATCAGACATTATTGATTATCCAGATGATGAATTCCAAGCTGGGGTTGCTCTCCTTGATACAAAAACTGGAGAAATTCGGGCAATTGGAGGCGGAAGGAACCAAAAAGTAAAACGTGGGTTTAACTATGCCATCGATACACAACGTCAACCAGGTTCAACAATCAAGCCTGTGCTTGATTATGCTCCCGCGATTGAATATTTAAATTGGGGAACTTTTGAAATGATTGAGGATAAACCAATAACCTATTCATCCGGGAAAAAGTTTGGGAACTGGGACCAAAGCTATAAAGGACCGATGACGATTAGAACAGCACTGCAATTATCACGAAACTCACCAGCGGTTCAGGCTCTACAGCAAGTTGGTCTTGATAAAGCCAAAGACTTTGCAATTGGTTTAGGTATTCCTTTAAAAGAAATTTTTGAATCCTACGCAATTGGCGGTTTTAAAACGGGGGTTTCCCCACTTGAAATGGCTGGTGCCTATAGCGCCTTTGGCAATAATGGCATTTATACAAAACCACATGCTATTAGAAAAATCAAGTTGCGTGATGGAACCTTTATTAGCACGGAACCTGAACCAAAAGTGGTAATGAAAGATTCGACCGCTTTTATGATTACCGATATGTTAAAAAGTGTCCTCTTATCTCCTGGGACAGGAACAAGGGCGAAAGTTCCCGGACTTCCAATCGCCGGTAAAACCGGTACAACGAATTATACTGATGAGGAAATACAAAAATGGGGTATTCCGAGCAGCAGGTCCGTTCCTGATGCCTGGTTTACTGGATATACAACTAATTACACTGCGTCTATTTGGACAGGATACAAAAACCGAAGTACACCCATCAACGCGGTCGGAAATAATCAACGTTTAGCCCAATTAATTTTTAAAAACTTAATGGAACATGTATCAAAGGATATAGATACACCTGACTTTACAATGCCAAACAGCGTTCAAAGTGTAAGTATTGAAAGAGGCTCGATGCCGCCGGTATTGGCAAGTAAATATACCCCTGGAAGTCAAGTTATTACTGAGTATGCTGTGAAGGGACATGCACCTAAGCGTGTCTCCCAAAGGTATGACAAGCTGAATGCTCCAAAAAAACTAAATGCCAAATATGATGAAGTAAATAAAAATATTAACTTAACATGGGATTACAATAATTCCAACAATGCAAATGTTACTTTCTCTGTAACGGTAAATAGCGGGACTGGTCAAAAGCAATATAATCAAGCAGGAACATCTTTAAGCATACCTGCGGTACCTGGTACTAAATATTCTTTCACGATTGTAGCAATCAGTGGTGATCGAACAAGTGACCCAGCAACGGCATCTATTGACATACCACTACCTATTCAAGAAGAAAACCCAGGTAATACCAATCCTGGCAATGGTACAAATCCTGGTAACGGTAACGGCAATGGAAACAATGGGAATGGGAATGGGACCGGTAACGGCAATGGAAATAGTACTGGTACTGGGAATGGCAACGGTACTGGTCCTGGTCCTGGTCCTGGTACTGGCGATGGTAACGGTACGGGTAATGGAACAGGAACTGACAACCAAGATGACGGCGTTACTACTCCACCAGATACCCCAGTCGACAATGGGACAGTAGATGGAGCAAATTCAGGTACATCTACAACATTACCCTAACTAAAATGAATAGTAAAAAAGCGTCTAACCTTTAGGTTTAGACGCTTTTTTTAGTATACTTCTTTTCGAATACAGCTTTTCTTGCTCCACCATTAACTCTGATAACTGGCGATAGGAATGATATAGATTAGGTCTAGACATGATAAACCCTAACCGTTCTTCCACATTAACAGGTTTAAACTCAAATTTATTAGAGTTAAAAGGTTCATCCAGAGTTGCAGGCACTTCATTTGACCAAGCCAAGAACTGAATAAAAATTAGAATTCCCTTTTCCATCAGCACTTTTGCATTTTCATAATCTCGTTCACGAAATAAAGCTTCGAGTTGGACCTTACTATTTTCCCATTCCTTCAGTAGGTTGGAAATGTTCTCAACCTTTTTATCCATTGATAGAAACCTGACCTTTCATCCGCTTTTTGCCCTCCCTACATAGCTCTACTAGTGGGCAGCTTGGACATTGTGGATTTTGGGCTTTACAATGATAGCGGCCGAAAAATATCAAGCGATGATGTGTAACTGACCATTCGTCTTTTGGAATCTTCCTCATTAATGTTTTTTCCACTTCGAGTACAGAATCCTTCCATCGGCAAATCCCTAGACGCTTACTCACTCTTTCAACGTGAGTATCTACTGCTATAGCAGGTACATTAAAAGCAACGGACACAACTACATTTGCTGTTTTCCTGCCCACACCAGGCAGCTTTGTTAACTCATCACGATCCATTGGGATTTCACCTTTATACTCTTCTAATACCATTCGGGAAAGGCTTTGAATGTTTTTAGCTTTATTTCGGTAAAGGCCAATCGAACGAATGTCGTTTTGTAATTCTTCTAGTGAAACCTCAAGATAATCCTCAGGTGTTTTGTATTTTTCAAATAACGATTTAGTCACTTTATTTACGAGCACATCGGTACATTGTGCCGATAAGGCCACAGCAATGACTAGTTCGAATGGATTTGAATGATTTAATTCACAGTGTGCCTCTGGAAACATCACACCCATTTGATCAAGGCAATAACGGATTTGGGTATTATTCAACATTACAATCACCTACTACTATTAAAATGAATAAAACGAGAGATAATTCCCTCGTTAATCAAGACTATTGTTCTAACCAATTGTAAAAGGGCACAGTCGGTTGATGTGTTTCACCCTTCACAGTTCCTTTAGGTGTTTGCTTTTGACGAAATTTAAGTCCATGGGTTTTCGCTTGCTCTATCGTTTTTATCCCATTTTTCTTCCACTCAAAAAGAATTCTATCAATATACCGGAAGTTTAATTTTCCAGACATTACAGCTTCCCGTAAGGCTGCTTTGATAATAATTGGGTCGTGATGATCATCATCCATCCACATGGCTAGGGATTCACATTCAAATGGAGATAACGGTCGGCCAAATTCCTTCTCAAAACAAGTATAAAGGTCGGTTTCGTCAGCCTTCTTATCAATTTCCTTGTTATCTTTATTATTTTTCAAGAAATGTTCGACAAGTCTTTCCCATAAAGGGATGACAGAATACTTTTCATATCGGATGCCTTCGTTCGTATATTCATCGGTAATTTCGATAAAACCTCTTTGGATCAACCTTCTAAGCATTTCATTACATTCCGAAATGGATATCGTCATTCGTGCAGATAACTCATCTGGTGTAGGAAATTCATGCCCCTTTTCTAAAAAGGTTAGTATATTTAATAAAAGAACTAGTTCATATTCATTTAAATTTAGACTGCGGTATTCAGAAAATAATAATGTTGGAACGGTGATATTACCTTCTTGAATCCATGCTAAAAAGTTTGTTTTCATCATTTGGACACCTCCAGTTAAGTATACCATGAACAAATTATCGGAGTAAGAGATTTAGGCATCCATCTTTGGTAACTAAAAGCAAAAAGCCTGCAGACCTTAGCAGACTTTTACGCTTTTAATTATTGACAATGCTTGATTTGGATGTAACAAATTGGTGGATTCTCTCCACTGCTTTTTCCAATAATTCTAAAGAAGTTGCATAGGAAAGTCGAATGTTATCAGGAGTCCCAAATCCTGAACCAGGGATAACAGCGACCTTAGCATCGACCAGCAAGGCTTCAACAAAAGCATCAACATTTTGATATCCTGTCAATTCAGCAGCTTTCTTTACATTTGGATAAAGGTAAAATGCTCCTTGCGGTTTCACACATGTTACACCGGGAATCGCTACTAGTTTATCAAAAATAATTGATAATCTTTTTTCAAATGCCTGGCGCATATCTTCTACTGGCTGTTGAGAGCCATTGTAAGCAGCGATTGCTGCATACTGGGCTGTAGTTGTCGGATTAGATGTACTATGGCTTGCGAGGTTTGTCATCGCCTCAATAATTACTTTATTTCCACCCGCGTACCCGATTCTCCAACCTGTCATCGAATGTGATTTAGAAACACCATTAATTACAATGGTTTGGTCTTTAAGTTCAGGAGAAAGTTGTGCGATCGAAACATGTTTATTTTCCCCATAAACTAGCTTTTCATAAATTTCATCTGAAACAATGAGAATATTTTCCTCAAGACAAACTTTGCCTAACTCATAAAGTTCTTCTGCTGTATACAACACACCCGTTGGATTGCTAGGTGAATTTATTATAACAGCTTTTGTATTTTTCGTAATGGCGCTCTTTAATTGTTCTGGGGTTACTTTAAATTGATTTTGCTCTAATCCTTCGATATACACAGGAACGCCGCCTGCTAATTTGACTTGCTCTGGATAGCTGACCCAATATGGAGTAGGGATTATAACCTCATCACCATCATTTAATAGGACTTGAAATAATGTATAAAGAACGTGTTTAGCTCCATTTCCTACAATGATTTCATTCAGTTTATATGTTAACCCTTGGTCCGCTTCAAATTTCTTAATAATTGCTTTTTTTAATGCAGGTAAGCCTGCTGATGGGGTATACTTCGTATGCCCTTCATTCATGGATTGTGACGCAGCATCTAAAATATATTGTGGAGTATTAAAGTCAGGTTCACCTGCTCCCAAACCGATAACGTCTTCCCCTTGCTCCTTTAATTCCTTTGCTTTTGCAGTAATTGCTAATGTTGTTGAAGGTGTAAGTGCCTTCACTCGATTTGCTAATTCCATTACCATAAATATTTCCTCCATTCTCCATCACATCTATAGGTTTTCGATTTTCTTTAGCCATTCACCTGTGTCAAAGTGAACATAGTAATAATTTATTAAATTATTATTAGAACGATAATATATTTCCCACAAGGGGATATTTTTTTCCATGCCAAGTCGCACTGAAATAACCTTTTTAGGACTTTTTTCTTGTAAAAGTTTCTGAATGGCTTCTTCTTTCGATAACCCATCCTTTGCTTTTTTCACGTAAACTTTTTTACTTTTTTCAGGAATCCAAACGATGATTTTTTCACCTTTTTTATTTTTTCCCTCAATGACATTAACAGTTTCTATGCCATTATATATATGAAAATCCTCAACTTCTTTTATAGATATTTCCTTGTTGGCTAGTGCAACCGCTTTTTTCTCTGCAGCTTTAACAGGATCCACAGATGTGAAATACACTTTTATTAATAAACCAAAAATCACTACTATAAATATTACTATAAATATAATCCACTTTTTCATTAAGCACTCACTTCTTTATGTACGATAAATGGTAAAAATCGCTGTATTTTTATCTTCTTGATCAAGTGCCAGTCCAAACATAAGATCTTTTTGCTTCAAGGTTCGATTAAGGGCATCAACAATTTTATACAAATCCGGACTGTGCTGGATTTTTACTGTTGATAACACTTCAATTTTACTTTCCATCCCTTTTCCTCCAATATTTTCCTATTTCTCTACAATAATTGATAAATCTCAACCATTATTATAACAGGTGGAAGCAAAAAGCGGGTCAGTGATTATATGAATTTTTCTAATTTTTTCTTAGTTATCCTCTTCAACAGGGATCGTTATTACTTCATAGTTTGAATCAGTGAATTTTATCGTGACGGTACCATGTTTTTTGGTAGTATAGATTTCTGACCAAGTTTCATGGAGATCGACAAGAATGTCAGGGTCATGCTCCTCTTCTTCTGGTGCAAATAGAATGGAAATTTGCGGATTTAAATACTGGATTAATTTTTCAGATAAAGAGTCATCCATTGCACAATTAGGAATCTTAAAAACATTAATATTCTCCAAATTCTTCTTCATCAAGGTTTCCTCCGCATGTGGTGTAAATGAAGTCATAAGGAAAATGCGGTGATTAAAAAAATCCAGTGTCAAATCCATGCCCTCATTGGGTTCATTTCCAACAAATTCGACCACTGCAGTCAATTCCGGAAGAATGGTTTTTTTTGTGCCCTCACCCCAGGTGACGACTGCAGGTTTATTTGGTAAGCTTAGTTTATTTGTTATTTGGGTAGATAACTCCGGTGTTGTGATAATTTCTTTAATATTATACTTCGTTATTAGCCTATTCATTTGTTTTTCTGAAAGCTCTAGTTCGTTCTTTGTAAGAATTAGCTTCGAAATTTCCTTCACATCGTAAAGATAAAGCCATCCTTCCAATTCTGCATCCGTCTTTTTCTTACCGGCATTTACCAAGATATTTTCACCATTTGAGCCTTGAATAAGGGTTGAATCACCTTCTGACAGGCCTAAAAAAGTAACAGCAACTTCATGATCCTTAATATTTAAATCAATGTTTTCAATATTATTTAAAGTAGTCGTCTTTGATGCCTCTACCATGAGTGTCGATTGAATGAATATGGCCATTATTAATAGTAAGGTTCTCATGACACACCTCCCATAATATAGGATGTGTTTTTTACCAAATATTATCCAGTATATTAAATAATTGGTCCAACTGATTTATTATAACCAAGAGTCAATAATTTCAGCTAAATCAACCATCTTACCCTTTTTTATAGGAACATTGGGAATTGATTTCAAAAAGGCCTTCCCATACTTGGTCGTTACAATTCTTTTATCAAAAACCACAATAATTCCACGGTCATTTTCCGTACGAATTAACCGACCAAATCCTTGTTTAAATCTAAGGACCGCTTCTGGTAGTGAGTATTCAGAAAAAGCATTACCCCCGCGTTTTTCGATTAACTGACATTTTGCCTCTGTTAAAGGTTCATCAGGGGGGCTAAATGGGAGCCTAACAATTACAAGGCAGGATAAGTCCTCACCAGGTATATCTACCCCTTCCCAGAAACTACTTGTCCCTAGCAATAATGCCTTATCATACCTCTGGAAATTTCTAGTAAGCCTAGTTCGGCTGCCACTGGTTATCCCTTGGGCAATCATTGCATAGTCATGCAAAAAACCACTTTCTTTAATTAGTTCATAAGTTTTCTTTAGCATGTCATAGGCGGTAAATAGAAGCAGCATTCTTCCTTTTGTTGCCTCTGCAATTGTGATGATATGCTCAGTAATTGATATGACATAATCTTCTAACGATACCGTGTTTATTTCTGGTAGGTCTTCTGGTATTAAGAGTTGAACCTGTTGATTATATTCAAATGGCGAAGGAATGTTCAACTGTATCGTTGAAACTGGATCAAGTCCAATTTCCTTCATGATATAGTCAAATGATTTATTCACAGTCAAAGTAGCAGAAGTGATCACTACCGCTTTTTTAAGTTGAAAAAATTGTGCATTTAGTTGGTCGGCCACAGATGCTGGCTGAGCTATAAAGGTTGTAACATTTTGCGGTGAACGAATATCTATTTCAATCCATTTAACATCGTTCGTTTTTTTAATAAAGGAATGAATAACCGTGTCCCTTAATTCCGATAGATCATTTAGAAAGGATTGAATTTCTTCCATTTTATTTTCTTGGGAACGTGTTAACAAATTACTTTCCCTTTTGATCCATTCGAGTCGTTCAATAATGACTGAATGAAGATCCTTAAGTAAAAAGGCAAACCTTTCTGCACTGTGTACAAGTGCCTTTTTTTCTTTTACCTCGTCTTGAAGAGAAAAGCGCACCTTGGCACGGTTAATTCCTCTTTTATTTGTAAGCTTGGCTTTTGCAAAAATAGCAATCAATTGAAAAAATTCGTCTGTTTCAAAAGCAAGGTCAACATTTATTTGATTTAACTTAGTTGCAGGTGTAATCACCTCAGGTTTCCTTGGTACAGAAGCAACTAGCTTCTCCAATTCATAAAAAAGCTGTTTTTGTTCTAAAACACCAAATTGCCCCAATAAGAGCCGGGTGGATAAGTAATCTAATGTATGACCAAAAAACTGACTTGCTACTTTTTCAAAATGATGTCCTTCATCAATGATAGCAAAAGAAAAATCGGGCAAAATTGTGCCTTCTCCTTTAATATCACTTAATAGCAAAGAGTGATTGGTAATAATAATATCGGCAGTTTGCACATTTCTTTTGGCCTTCAAATAAAAATCTCTTTCTTGCCAAGCTTGGTTCTGCATAAACATAGCGGGTTCGTTCTTAATTTTATTCCAGAATATTTGCCCGCCGCTTGATAGGTTTAACTCATCCCGATCCCCTGTTTCTGTTTCAATCAGCCAAACAAGAATTTGCATTTTGGTTAACCCTGTATCGTAATTATCATTATCATCTGCAAGTGTCTGATTAAACTTTTCTAAACTAATATAATGATTCCTCCCCTTGAGGAGCACAGAATTAAGCTTAAAGGGCAAAATTTTATCTAAGATTGGGATTTCATTTTTTAAGATTTGTTCTTGTAACTGAATGGTATGCGTGCTCACTACAATAGGAAGCTCTTTTTGCCTTGAAAAGTAGGCAATCGGCAGCAGGTACCCAAGTGATTTTCCGACACCGGTTCCAGCTTCAATCAATGTATGGTTTTCATTTTGAAAGGATTGATACACAGTATCCATCATGTTAAATTGGCCTGTCCTCTTCTCAAAGGCTGCAAAGGCTTGTTTTACTAACTCGGTTTTTTCATCCTCACTTGCAGGATATTGATATTCTTTACCTTTATTCATCTTTCCTGACTGCTCAGGAAGCCTTTTTAAGGCTATCCCCTTAAAAATCTCGAACGACTCCGAAAATTGTTCAATCGTGTCATCTTTGTTTACGAGTATTTCATCAAGAAACTGCTGTAGATCACTTTTGAGACCGCCAGAAAGATGTGCAAGCTGTTTTAGCGTTACTCTAGGTAAGGATGTCAAACGATCTAAAAGAATTAAGAAAAGCTCAGCAGTTACCTGTGCATCACTATCAGCTTGGTGGGGGCGATCATGATTAAGATTTTCTTTCTCTGCTAAATCCGATAACTTATAACCATCAGCTGTCGGATAAAGTATTCTTGCCATTTCCACCGTATCAAGGACAGGGCCAAAGAACCCTTCCTGACCTGATTGGATTAATTCTTCCTGAAGAAAAGACAAGTCAAATAAAACATTATGTGCAACAAAATAAGCCCCATCCAGTAAAGTCATGACCTTTTCTGCTATTTCCGAAAATAGGGGAGCATCCTTCACCATGTCATCATTTAAGCCGGTCAATTCTTCAATAAATATTGGAATGGATTTTTTCGGATTTATTAATGACGAAAATTTTTCTGTGATTTTTCCATTTTCAATGACCACAGCAGCGAATTGGATGATTTTGTCACCCTTTTTTGGAATGTTTCCCGTTGTTTCCAAATCAATTACGACGAATTTATTTATCATTTCATTAACACCCCAAACCTTCGTTCATTAAAACGGTATCACATTATCTTCAAAAGAAAAAGTAAACACTACTAGGATGCTTCCCATTCTACCATTATCTTTACGATCTTTTTTATATTTAGGTTATGTCAAACTTGCCTGTTGATTTCCGCTCCAGGCGCTTCGCTTTCCGCGGGCGGGATCGGGGAGCCACCTCGTCGCTTAAGCGACTGCGGGGTCTCCCTTGCCCCGTATTCCCGCAGGAGTCTCGCGCCTTCCTCTCCAATCAACAGGGTGCCAAATTAACTAAGAGCTTTAACTAAGCGTATATTTATTATATTAAACTGTCCATAAAAAAGAAAAATCCCCAAAATTGGGGATTACATGATGGTTAGGGCTGGTTCTGCATTGATTAGTTCTTTAACCCGATTGTCTTCATCCATGATCGCTACTTTTGGTTTATGTGCTGCTACCTTTTCTTCAGCAATAAGGGCGTAGGAAATGATAATAACGATATCACCTTTTTGAACCAAGCGGGCAGCTGCACCATTTAAACAAATGACTCCACTGCCTCTCTTGCCAGGAATTATATAGGTCTCTAGACGCGCACCATTGTTATTGTTAACAATTTGCACCTTTTCATTTGCAATCATTCCAACTGCATCTAATAAGTCTTCATCAATCGTGATACTACCTACATAATTTAGATTAGCCTCTGTAACAGTTGCTCGATGGATTTTTCCGTTCATCATGTTGCGAAACATTATATTCCTCCCCCGTTCTCTTTTTTCTATCAATCTATATTCGTAATGTAATTGTCTATTAATCGTACCTTCGTAAATTTTACAGCCAGTGCAATAATAATTGTACCCTCTAATTTTTCCAGTTGCTTTAATTGTGGATAGGAGTAGATTTGGACATAATCAATTGTACCCGTTGATTCATTGGTAATCATTTCACTAATCATACTAATTAATTTCGCTGGATTCCGCTCACCTTCATTAATTGCTGCCACTGCAGCTTGAAGGCTGTGATACAGTACAGGAGCTTCTTGTCTTTCCTTTGGCAGAAGATTAACATTCCGAGAACTCTTAGCAAGTCCGTCATTTTCACGAACGATATCGACTGCAATAAGTTCCACAGGAATATTAAAATCAGAAACTAACCCCTCAAGAACTGCCACCTGCTGGGCATCTTTTTTTCCAAAATAAGCTCTTGTTGGCATGATAATGTTAAAGAGCTTTGTTATTACTGTAGCAACGCCATCAAAATGGCCTGGACGGGATTTCCCACATAAAACATCCGTGCGATCACGGACGTTAACTTTAACTGAAGGTTCGTTTGGATACATTTCCTCAACGGATGGATGGAAGAGAAAATCGACCATTTCACTTTCAGCCAAGACGCGATCACGATCAAAATCACGCGGGTATTCAGCATAGTCCTCTTTTGGTCCAAACTGTAATGGGTTAACAAAAATGCTTAGGACAACGATATCATTATCTTGTCTTGCTTTATTTAAAAGTGTTAAATGACCTTCATGCAGAAATCCCATCGTTGGTACAAAGCCAATTGATTTTTCTTGGAGTTTATGTTTATTTATGATAGCCTGCATTTCCATAATGGTTGTGATAACCTTCATTTCGTACCTCCATAAAGCCCTTTCAGTTCCTGTTCCTTCATTGTGAAAGAATGTTTTTCTTCAGGAAACCGTTCATTTTTAACGTCTGCTGCATAGGCTTGAATTGATTCAATCATAAATGGATTGACAGCATGATATTGTTTGACGAACTTCGGTACGCGATTAACGCCATAGCCTAGAATATCATGATAAACGAGAACTTGGCCATCGACCGCAACTCCGGCTCCAATACCAATAACTGGAATAGAAATCAATTGGGCAACTTCCTCTGCCAGTTGTTTTGGGACACATTCAAGAACAATAGCAAAGGCACCGGCTTCTTCGCATTTCTTTGCATCTTGGATCAATTTCATTGCTGCTTGGGCATCTTTCCCTTGCACTTTGTATCCACCTAATATACCTACAGATTGAGGGGTTAACCCCAAATGGGCACAAACAGGAATACCGGCTCTGGTTAGAGCAGAAATTTTTTCAATAACATCATCTGCACCTTCTAGTTTAACTGCATGTGCACCCGTTTCTTGTATCAGTCTGGCAGCATTTAATAATGTATCCCGAACGGATAAATGATAAGTTAGAAAGGGCATATCAGCTAGAATAAATGTATCTTTTGCTCCACGTTTTACAGCTTTTGTATGATGGATCATGTCGTCAAGCGTTACTGGTATGGTTGAATCATAACCAAGGACTACCATCCCAAGAGAATCTCCCACCAATATAACGTCTACTCCCCCCTCTTCAGCTTGCTTAGCCGAAGGGTAATCATACGCGGTTAACATAACGATCTTTTCATTATTTTCCTTCATTTTCAAGAAATCTGTTGTTTGCTTCATCAACTTTCCCTCCTTTTATATGGGAGAGGGGATAAAAAGATTTTAAAAGAGCAAATAAAAAGATCCTTCTGAAGGCAGAGGATCCCAGTTACACTTTTAACATGCTTCATCCCTCTGTCCCGGTCCGCTATGCGGATCTAGGCAGAAACCTTTTTAATTGTTAGTTTCATAAAGGTGCAGTTCTCAGTGGATACTGCCCATTGGAATGAATTATAACAAATTTCAAGAAAAGTTCAAGCATTTATAACTCAATATCAGCAGAATAAATATGGTGGATTATACCAGCTTTATCCTCTAACTTTAGTACTCCATCATTTGTTATTCCTAGTGCTATTCCTTCAATCGTATTTGTAAGTGTTCTTGCTTTTATGTATTTACCTATACTGCCTGCATAACCCTCCCATAATAGTTTTATTGGAAGAAATCCTTGTTCTAGATACAGCGTATATAATTTTTCAAAGTGTTTGAAAATAGATCTTATTAACTCTGCTCTCGAAACAGTTTCTCTATCCTCGATAAATAGGGAAGTAGCTATTTCTTGAAGTTCTAACGGGAAATCTTCTTTCTTCTGATTCACATTTATACCAATTCCTATGATAATTGAATGAATACGGTCGGCCTCCGCTTGTAATTCCGTTAATATTCCCGTTACTTTCTTTTCGTTAATAAGAATATCATTCGGCCATTTTATTTCCGGAATAAGGTCCGTCATTTCTTCAATGGCTTGAACAATCGCAACTGCTGCGAGCAATGTCAATTGTGGCGCATTGCTAAGGGGTATATTCGGACGTAAAATCATGCTCATCCATATACCAGTATATTTTGGTGAATGCCATTTACGGGCCATCCTTCCCCTGCCTGACAACTGCTCTTCCGCGATAATGACCGTTCCTTCTGGGGCATCTTCTGAAGCAATGCGATGGGCAATTTTTTGGGTAGACTCCACACTTTCTTCATAATGGATATTTTTCCCTATAAAGTTCGTTGTTAAGCCAAATCTTATCTCATCGGCTGAAACTTTTTCTGAAGTTTTTAGAATTCGATAGCCCTTATTTCTAACAGCCTCTAATTCAAATCCTTCCTTTCTTAATTTCTCAATATGCTTCCATACTGCCGTCCTTGAGCAGCCAATGAGTTCTGCAAGATGCTGCCCTGATAAAAAGGTGTCACCTGCATTTGTAAAGGCATCAAGTAATTCTTTTCTTATTTCTGATTGCACTTCATTAGCCACTCCTTGATTTTTTCTTTGTCGTTATCTAGATTTCCGGCTAGGATATTTTCTTCGATGGTTAAAAGCGTCTCCTTAAGCCATGGTCCACCTCTTTTATTGAACCAATCCATTACGTCATTTCCAGTCACATTCATTTCTGAACGGTCTTTTATCGGCAGGGTTTCATACAGATTAATCCAATGTTCAATCGATTGAACTTCGTTGATCCCATTAATAACATAGTAGAGCTTTTCCGTTGATAGGATATGATCATGACCAGCAGAGTATAGATCATAAATGGACCAATCTTGTTCAAGTCTTTTTGCAAGGAAATGAACAACTTGTTGAATCTCTCTTATTTCCTTAAGTGCAAGCCGCCACTCTTTTAAAAATAACTCTATCTCTTTTTCTTTTAAATTTATACAGAAAATTAAGAGTGACCACATTTCACTTTTATTAAGATTCCCACTGTTAAAACTACGTAACTCCTCTAATTGCTGCTTTTTTCCCTTCAAACCTGGTAAATAAGAATAAATATTTGCTTCAAGGAGAATACTCAACGCTTTAGTCTTATTTTTACCAATTAAGAGTTTCTCAAACTCCGCCCTTTTTCTTTCTACAGCAATGTTATCAAGCAAGTGGACAAGCTTTGCTAATGCTTGAACCGTACCTCTTTCGATTTGAAAAGAGAGTTGACTTACAAACCTTACTGCTCTCATCATTCTTAAGGCGTCTTCTTGGAAGCGGTCATTCGGACTTCCAACTGTTTGAATTATTCTATCTTGAATGGCTATAAATCCATTAAATGGGTCAATTAATTTTCTATTCCTGTCCATCGCGATAGCATTCATTGTAAAATCTCTGCGCTGTAAATCCTCTTTTAAGTTGCGGATAAAGGTAACCTCTTTGGGTCTTCGAAAATCTTGATAGTCTGATTCGGTTCTAAAGGTGGTAATTTCATATCCTCCATTATTAACAAGAACGAGAACTGTTCCATGTTCGATTCCAATATCCACTGTTTTCGGAAAAATCCTTTTCACTTCTTCGGGGGTTGCGCTTGTTGCAATATCAACGTCATTAATCTCTCGTTTTAACAGATAATCTCTAACGGAGCCACCAACAAAATAGGCTTCAAAGCCAGCATCCTCCAGCTTTTTTAATACAGGACTTGCTGCT
The DNA here is from genome assembly GCF_002584635.1 of Bacillus sp. AFS031507. NCBI lineage: Bacteria > Bacillati > Bacillota > Bacilli > Caryophanales > Bacillaceae > Bacillus > Bacillus sp. AFS031507. The sequence continues at coordinate 261,074 of NZ_NUOW01000003.1, read as the reverse complement.
AAAAATGGGTCAATCATTTTACTTCACCTTAATTCAGTAAATTAAAATATATTTGTTCATATTGTTCAACAATTTGGTCAGCCTTAAATTTAGTTTTTGCTGTCTCCACAGATTGTTTGGAAAATTGCTGATGAAGGTTCTGATCAACTAAAATAGCTAATGACTTATTAGAGATATCGTCGATGTCGCCTACTTCACAAATAAATCCATTCATTCCATGATTAATAACTTCTGGTACACCTCCAACATTCGTACCGACACAAGGAACTCCACATGCCATTGCCTCTAATGCAACAAGTCCAAAGCTTTCCTTTTCCGATAATAACAGCATTAAATCACTGATGGAGTACAATTCCTCCAGGCTCTCTTGTTTACCTAAGAAAATAACTTGATCTTCTAGTCCAAACTCTCTGACAAGTTTACAGATGATGGTCATTTCAGGGCCATCACCGACCAATAGTAGCTTGGCTGGCATTACAGATGCAATCTTTGCAAAGGACTTTACTACATCTTGTACCCGTTTTACCGGACGGAAATTGGAAACGTGAATAATTACTTTTTCATCTTCTTTTATTTCAAATTCTGACTTTAAAGCACGTGCATCACTTTTTTTATAAATGCGGTCATCAATAAAGTTATACACTGTTTCAATTTGTTTATCTGGATTGATCAACTCATAGGTTTGGTCCACTAGAGCTTTGGAAACTGCTGTTACCACATCCGATTTTTCAATTCCAAATTTAATCGCATCTGTCAAAGAAGGATCATAACCCAAAACAGTTATATCGGTACCATGTAATGTCGTGACAATTTTAATATCTCGATGGCTCATTTGCTTTGCTAGTATTGCACATACAGCGTGAGGAATAGCATAGTGGACGTGGAGCAGATCTAATTTTTCCCGATTAGCCACTTCCGCCATTTTACTTGCTAAGGCAATATCGTAAGGTGGGTACTGAAATACAGAATATTGATTCACTTCAACCTGATGATAATAAATATTATGGTACATTTTATTTAATCTAAATGGAATACTTGATGAGATGAAATGAATTTCATGTCCCTTTTCAGCGAGCATTTTCCCTAATTCCGTCGCTACTACACCTGAACCACCTACTGTCGGATAGCAAGTAATACCAATTTTAAGTTTCCTCATGTTTATTCTCCTATCAAATCACGATTCAAAAGGATTGGAACTTTCGTTTTGAACCCTTCAGCAAATGTAACACCAACCAACTTACCAAACATTCTTTCCCTTGACTCAACAGTTTCAATATAACCATTTACAAGCGGAGTACTATAGCTTTCTTCTGTTTGCTCGAATTGGCTTTTGTACTCCCTCAATGCTTGGAGTTTTTTATCCATATATTGAGTAATATCAATGGTAAAATCTGGTTTATGAAAACCATTAATCATATAAAAATAAACTCTGTCCACCCGATGTGCAGGTTCATTACCTTCTGTTACATATTTTCTTATGGCAGATGAAAAAACAGCTTCCTCCACTAAACTAGCACAATGACCATGGTCAGGATGGCGGTCTTCAAAATAAGGTGCAAACACAATCTGAGGCTTGTATGTTCTAATAATCCTTGCAATCTCTCTTATGTATTCGTCTTTAAGAAATAATCCTCTATCTGGAAAACCGAATGATGTACGCATAGAGACGTTTAGTATCCCTGCAGCCTTTGCCGCCTCCTCTTTTCTTAGGGGTACATTCCCATTTGAAGAAAGGTCGGCATCTGTTAAGTCACAGATACCAACTTGTTTCCCTTGGGAGGTCAATTTAGCAATCGTTCCAGCCATGCCAATCTCGACATCGTCCGCATGTGCTCCAAAAGCAAGGACATGAAGGTGCTGATTAATCATTGATTCCACCATTCTCTTTATTTAGATTTCTCCACTCAATAAGCCCCAGTTCTAGGCCTCTTATTAATAATTCTGCAGTTCCCATATTAGTAGCAAGTGGAATCGAGTATACATCACATAGTCTAACCAATGCTGTTACATCTGGTTCATGTGGCTGTGATGTTAATGGGTCACGGAAGAAGAAAACAGCATCCATTTTATTTTGGGCAATCAATGCTCCGATTTGCTGGTCACCACCAAGGGGTCCAGATTGAAAACGAGTTATACTTAGACCCGTTGCCTCACTAATTCGCTGTCCAGTTGTCCCAGTCGCGAATAATGTATGCTTCGAAAATATATTTTGATAAGCAGTCGCGAATTGAACCAAATCATTTTTCTTTTTATCATGAGCTATTAAGGCGATATTCATATATTTACTCCCTATTCTAAAATATTTTCTAGTCCATAAACAAAAGAATTATGTGTCATTACAGATTCTACTGCCACTTTTACACCCGACATAAAAGAGCCGCGATGGTATGAATCATGCCTTATTGTTAGAGTCTGACCATCAGATCCAAATAACACCTGTTGGTGGGCAACAAGTCCAGGTAAGCGTACCGAGTGAATATGCATTCCATCGAACGTTGCACCACGCGCACCTTGAATCGTTTCTTTTTCATTTGGGTGCCCCTGATTTTTTTCCTCACGAACTGCAGAAATCATTTCTGCTGTTTTTACAGCTGTTCCTGAAGGAGCATCCAGTTTTTGATCGTGATGCAATTCAATAATTTCTATATCGTTAAAATATTTCGCAGCCATTTGGGAGAATTTCATCATTAACACAGCACCAATGGCAAAATTCGGAGCAATAATACATCCCAGTTTTTTCTCATGACAAATATGTTCTAATTCCTCTAAATCGCTTGCAGTAAAACCTGTTGTTCCAACCACCGGTCGAACATTGTTTGCAAGTGCAGTTTTTGCGTGATGCATGCCCACCTCAGGTGTGGTTAGATCAATCAAGACATCCGCATGGACATTTTGCAGGCATGTTTCGATATTTGCATAAACGGGTACGTTATGTATTGAATGAAAGCCTTCCAAGTCGCTAAGCATCATTCCATCATATTTATGATCCACAACAGCTAAAAGTTCAAAATGATCAATATTCGTTACTAACTTCACTGCTTCACTGCCCATTCGGCCGCGGGGACCAGCGATGATAATTTTAATTTGTTCCATAAAGTTCACTCCATTTTTTCTTCATTAATTCTTGTCCACCGATTTTGGTCTCTTGTCTTAAATTTTTCCATTACATAATTATGTGCATCTTCTAAGCTGATATTTAAAGAGTTAGCAAAACAAATTAATACAAATAAAAGATCACCAAGTTCTTCTTCGATGGCTTTTTCAGTTTCACTTGTTTTTTTGGGTTTCTCACCATAATAATGGTTTACTTCTCTAGCAAATTCCCCTAGTTCCTCTGTAAGTCTTGCTAGCATCGCAAGCGGACTGAAATACCCCTCTTTAAATTGACTAATGTACAAATCTACTTCTTGCTGAAGGTCTTTCATCGTCTTTTCTTTGGCCATGTATTTCACCTCATCAATAAGACTGATAATTATGTTCATATCCTTATTCTATTGTTTATGTTAGCTAAATTAACGCGGATTTACAAATGTTTTCATATATATTACCCTCTTTTTCTCTACTCATTGCTCTAACATTTTTTATTCGATATAATAAATACCGCCATATAAGAGAATTTATGGTAGAGGGGGGTTATTAATGTTACATGGTCTTAAAGTAAAAAACATATTATTTATCCTACTGGGAGCAGCGATAATGTCGTTTGGCCTTGTCAATTTTAATATGCAAAACAAACTGGCAGAAGGCGGCTTCACAGGCATCGCACTCCTATTTTATTTCTTGTTTAAATGGGATCCATCCTATTCAAATCTATTCTTAAATATTCCACTTTTTTTTATTGGATGGAAATTGTTAGGACGAAATACATTTTTATATACCATAATAGGGACAGTCGGGGTGTCCATTTTTTTATGGATATTTCAACGCTATTCCATTGATATGCCACTTCAAAGTGATTTAACATTAGCTGCATTATTTGCCGGAGTTTTTACAGGCATTGGTTTAGGCGTGATCTTCCGTTATGGAGGAACTACAGGTGGAGTCGATATTATTGCTAGGCTTGTCCAAAAATATGCAGGCTGGAATATGGGAAAAACAATGTTCTTGTTTGATGCATGTGTTATCGCTTTATCTTTGGTAACATACTTAAATTATAAACAAGCAATGTACACACTCGTAGCTGTGTTTATTGGCGCTAGAGTAATTGATTTCATGTTAGAAGGTGCTTATTCAGCGCGAGGAGCTATGATTATTTCGGAAAAGAACGAGCAAATTGCCGCTAAGATTATGGAAGAAATGGACCGAGGAGTAACAGTCCTAAAGGGATACGGCTCTTACACTAAAAGTGAGCGTGAAGTCTTATATTGTGTTGTCGCAAAAAATGAAATAGTCCGTTTAAAAAATGTAATTACTTCCGTTGATCCCCATGCATTTGTCTCCATCACGATTGTCCATGATGTCCATGGAGAAGGTTTCACACTCGATGAAAATAAAATGCCTTTAGTAGACTAAAAAAGCAATGTCCACTTTTGGACATTGCTTTTTTTAAATCTTAGATCAATCCTTTAAATCTCTCGAACGGTCTTTTTTCATATTCTTGTCACCTTGATACTTTCTCCAGCCAACATAGGATAATGTCATGATAATAATGCTTCCTGTCGAAATAATAACCCACCAAATGTTTGGATCTGCCTCATCCTCTTCCATGTTAGAAAAAAGATTAACTAAGTCCGTATCAAGTTTTTCCAACTCCTGTTGGCTTTTAGAATCATTTACAACTTGGGAACGGTATTCATTAATAAAATCTATCCGTGCGTCTAGTCTTTGAACATTTTCTACAGACACATCAATTTTCATACTCGGATAGATCACGTTATACAAGGATAAAAAGGAATTAAAGTTTGAATGAAAGTGCCCTGAATCACCCTTAATTGCCGCATCTTTTGCTTGATGAAAAGCTGTCATTATTTGATCTTCCATTTCAATCCATAATGGTTGGTGACTTGTTGCAATGGCATCAATGACAAGACGAAATTTGACTAATTTATTTATTCGTTCCTCATATTTCATGTTGGAACTAACTGCTGCTTCCACTGCTTCATCATGGGAGGTATTAATTATTCTTACCTCATCCATTGTTAGCGACGGTTCATTACCGGTAATGCTTGTGAATTGATCCGAAAAATAATCAAGCAGTCTTTTAGCATCTTCATATCTATGAAACTTCACCATTTGGAGAGCTTCATCTGATATATCATCAAGCTTCTCCATAGGCGATTGTTGTTCTGCATTTACAGTTATGGGAGTAAGCATCATGATAATTGCAAAGAAAAAAAACCATTTGTTTCTCAATCCTTGTCCCCCCTTTCATTACTAATAAAATGTATGTAGGGGTGGACAAGGTTAGACCATCTGGGATTATTTTATTTCAAGTTTGTAACTTTTGGGACGAATTGAAAAATAATAGGCTAGACCAATCGAAAGAATCGAAAGCCAGAAAGTAAAATAGCCAATTTGTGGTGTATAGCGATCTAGCATATGATAGCTTGGCAACATGAAAAAAACATAATCAATAACATCATTATGTAGTGTCCAAATAGCTGTTAGAATTAAATGCCACCATTTAAATCTGTAAAATGGAGCATATAAAATACCTTGAACAGCCATTGCGAAATGGGACAAGATTAACATATAGCCAACCGCATCTAGTTCCCCTTGAACAAAATAGACTAGGATATTCATTACTACTGCCCAAATTCCATATTTAAAGAGAGTGACAATTGCTAGCGCCTCTATTAAGGGCCAATTTTTCCGCAATAGAAATGCAACTAGAACAAAAACAAAAAATAAACTAGCTGTCGGGCTGTCAGGAACAAACAGGAGAAAAATTGCAGGTGTCTCCTTTAGCTGCCACCCATACCAGTAGTACCCATAGATTGTTCCGGCAATATTAACAATCAATAACAGCTTCATAATCGATCGATTTGCCAAGAGAGGATAGATCCAACGCACAAAAACTCTCCTTTTATGTTTGTTTTTTTATCATGAAGAAAAAAGCTGACGATCTTTCGTCAGCTTTTTATCATTCGATTATTACTTACCAAGGCCAGAGATAAATTCAGAAAGCGTTTTAAGTTCTTCGTCAGTCCCTTTGAAGATTCCGGCTGGCATTTTACCGCCTTTACCTTCTTTGGCAATCTTTGCAATTTCTTCTGGTTTTAAGCCTGTATCGACTAGTGCGGGTGCACCAGCACCGCCTGAAAGGTTTTCACCATGACAGGTAATACATGTATTGGCACTAGCTATTTTATAGCCGGCACTTGATTTATCAATATCTACTTTTGCAACAATTTTACCTTGGCGTTCAGCAGCTGCCCAATCATGTGTCGCAACAGATTGCCAAGTTAAATATACGGTAGCAGCTAGTGCCAATAGCATAGCTGCAGTTGCAATCGGACGCTTCATTGGACGTCGTTCCGGACCAGAATCGAGGAACGGAGCTAATAATAACCCTCCAAAAGCTAGTCCTGGTATAATCATTGCTCCGATAACTGTATACGGTCCAGATGCAAATGTATATTTCAATAATTGATACAAGAACAAGAAATACCAGTCAGGTAATGGAATGTACCCAGTATCAGTTGGGTCCGCTATCCTTTCAAGCGGAGCCGGATGGGCAACTGTTAAACATAAAAAGCCGATAAGAAATACTGCTCCTACCATCCATTCTTTCAAAAGGAAGTTAGGCCAAAACGCCTCTGTTTTACCAGGGTATTCAGAGTAATCTTTCGGAATCATTTTTTTTCGTTCTGAAGGTGCTAAAACACGTGAATCACCAACGAACTTTAAACCTTTACCGCGATGCATCGAGCAATCCCCCTCCTTTTTCCGTAGTTAATAGAAATAAACTGCGATTAAAATAAAACCGTTTTATAGTGGTCCGGAAATACCTTGTTTACGAATCATTAAGAAGTGAGCTCCCATTAGTCCAAGCAATGCACCAGGCAGGAAGAATACATGAATTGCAAAGAAGCGGGTTAATGTTTGAGCACCAACAATGTGTTCATGACCAGCAAGTAAAACCTTAACTTGAGTACCGATGAATGGTGTCGCTTCGGCAATCTGCAGACCTACTTTTGTAGCGAATAACGCTTTCATATCCCAAGGTAATAGGTACCCTGTAAAACCTAGGCCAAGCATTACGAAGAAAATAAGTACCCCGACAACCCAATTCAATTCACGAGGTTTTTTATAGGCACCTTGGAAAAAGACGCGTAGAGTATGTAAAAACATCATTACAAGTACTAAACTTGCACCCCAGTGATGCATTCCACGTACAATTTGTCCAAAAGCAACTTCATTTTGAAGATAATAAACAGATTCCCATGCGTTTTTAATATCTGGTACATAGTACATGGTTAGAAACATACCAGAAAGAATTTGAATTACGGTTACGAAGAAAGTAAGACCTCCAAAGCAATATACAAACGCTGAAAAGTGATGCGCTGGATTAACATGCTCAGGTACTTCATGGTCTGCGATATCGCGCCACAAAGGCGTAATATCTAAACGTTCATCTACCCAGTCGTAAATTTTGTTTAACATAGTTACGCCTCCTTCCGTGGTTGAGCTTTACCGAGATAAAGATAACCATCTTTTTCCTTGAATGGATATACATCAAGTGGTGCTAATGGCGGTGTTCCTGGAATGTTTTTACCGTTTTTCTCGTAGCGGCCATAATGGCACGGACAGAAGAATTGACCTGGATGTTCCTTGTCAGTATTCCAGTTAACAGTACAACCCAAATGTTTACAAGTAGGCGAAAGGGCTACAATTTTCCCCGCATCATCCTTATAAACCCAGGCAATATTCGTTACTTCTGACTCATACCAGGCATCCTTTTGTTTAAAGGTAAAGTCAACTTTAACTGGATCTTTTGTTAAATCAGATACCTTTTGCTTTGTAGCAACAAAATCGCCGCCTTCTTCAACCTTTAAAACAGGATCAACTGCAAATCTAACCATTGGCATTAGCATACCAGCCGCCATGAAGCCGCCTACCCCTGTTAGGGTGTAACTTAAAAATTGACGTCTTGAAACGCGTTGCTTACTCATGCTTATATCCCCCCCTCTATTCACGAAGTTAAGTCCATCGGACAATAATTTAACACATATAAAACTAGGACATAACAATGATATATCAATCTTCATGTTAGGTCAATATCATACTATTTTAAAAACATATATTATCGTTGGTTTTACTGATTTTCATGCCATTTTTGCGTAAAGAGAACTAAGAGCTGCTTAACTTGACTATCAATAACTCCTATTTTTTGCGAATCATTCATATGCTCAAGCGGGATTGATGGAAGCCAAATTACCGTGCCATGTAGTTCTTTTTCCCGTGCTCTCCACTCTATTTCTGATGTTATGTAAAAAATATGTTTAAACTCCCCCTTTGCTAGGCTAGCTTCCCAATCCTTCAAATCACTTAAGGTACTTTCACCATTTTTGGAATTCAGATATGTAAATGGCGGGATTAATATTAATCTTCCCGTAAATTGCCTTTCTAAATACCCTGTTAATAAAGTGATAAACTCTGCTGCTGCCGCTGACTGCCTTATCTCCCCCCCTATGGAAACTGAAATTAACGGAACAACAGCTGTGTCCACATACTCTTTGGCATTCAAATACGTCTCAATATCTTGAGGTATCCACTTCATATCTTTGCACCAACCTTTAATTTCACTATTAATATAATATCATTTTCCACATTAACAATAAAAGATAAAGAGGAATATTTAGTAAAATTCTTATGAAAGAAAAAAACAAACAAAAGGAAGCTGCTTATCGCAAACTTCCTTTTTGTTCAGTCATTGTCAAATTATTTAATTTTTGTGTTAAGTTTAGGAATGCTTTGCGATCGTGTTTATCTAGTGCCTCGTCAATCAATTGAAGAATTTTCTCACGTTGAAAGTGTTCGATGCTGTGCTGCAGTAATTGTTCTGCAACGATTCCATCCTTTTCATTTACTTGCAAATGTTTAGGAACGTATAAATTTTCTTCTAGTACAGCAGCATACTGGTGCGCCTGATTGGCAGCATGAAAGTTTAATTGGATAAAAATATCCTCGTCACGATTTAAACGAATATCGTGAAAGGATTTTTCTGCGTCCGTCGTCATCACATTTTCTTTATAGAATCGAAACGGAACTTTATCCACACAATGTGTAGACATAATCAAACCTCTCGGACAATACTGTGCTTGCTCAACGAAATGAACCTTTTCCATCAGTTGATCGTGGCTCATAAGATAGTTGAGGATCCATACGCATTCTCTTCTCTTTAATTGATAATGATTTAGAAACCAGCGAATAAAGTCCTTCTTCTCGTTGACAGAAACAGGGGTTGCCATGATAGTTTCCCTCCTCTGCAGAATCAGCTTTTTTAATCTTTCAACCCTGTAAGACGTTCAAGTAAATCCAAATACTCGACGTTTGTTGGATCTTCATTAAGCAGTTGTTTAAAAATTTCGGCAGCGCGGTCGGTTTTTCCTTCTTCAATTAAAAAATAACCGTAATCATGTAAAAATGTTTCATTTTTCTTAAAAAAAGTATATGCACTTTCATATTTGTCTAATGCGTAAGAAAATTTTTCTAACTTATGAAAGCTAAGTGCAGAATCCCATAAGAGCTGGGGTTCTTCATCTTCCTTAATGTCAAGTTGAGCAATTAACTCAATGACATCCTCATATCTTTCTTGGAGGAAAAAGAGCTTATTTAATGTTAGTGCAGCTTCTGTAAATCCTGGATCTAGGGCAATTGCCTCACGAAAATATTTTTCTCCTTCCTCCACTTTTCCTAACTTGATGGCAATTTTCCCACCAAAGAAAAATAGCTCTTTATTAAATTCATCTTGTTTTATGCCTTCTTGAATCGTGAGTAAACTATCCTCAAGCTCTTCCTCCCGTTCATAAGCTAACGCAAGATGTAAATAAAGTGAATGATACTCCGGATCTAGCGCTTTTAATTCAATGAATTTTTCTATAGCAGTTCGATTATATCCAGCCTGAAGAGCTGTAAAAGCGTATCCGAATAACGTGTTAATCTCTAATTTTTCATTAATTGCCTTCTCGTAATAAACCAGGGATTCCTCAAACATTCCAGATGCACTTAAAAGGTCTGCAATTCGTTGGTCAATATTCACTCCAGCTATTTCATTTACTTCTTTTAAAACCTTTTCATACGCATCCATTGCCTTTGATATTTCACCTTGTTCACTGTAAAGTTCACCTAATGCAAAATCTATGATAACTTCATCTGGCAATATCTCCTTTGCTTTTAAAAGCTTTCGTTCACAAACTTCATATAAACCCTGAACTTGATAAAGATCGGCTAACAAGAGTAATGATTGTCCAAAATTTGCATCATGTTCTGATATCTTTTCAAGGACAAGTATCGCTTCTTCATCTTCTCCAGCCTCGACTAATATTTCACCTAGCAGAACAAGGAGCTCACCTTCCTCAGGGAATATCTCTAACAAATTTTCAACTAATGCCTTTGCCTCATCAAGGAAACCATATTGATACATTTCTTCTCCTAGAAGGAATTTCTCATCTGGCATTCCACTTTTTAATACAACATTATATTCATTTAAAGCATCATTATGTTGGCCGTTTTCTAACATGTTAATAATTTTATTTACTCTTTCCATTGACACTTACCTCTCGTTCTCCTAGATTGACAGAGAAAAATAAGATGGGGTTTGCACCCTAACATGTTCTCCATTACCAGGTTTAAATATCACGTTATCACCTGCACGTTGAACCGTTCCCTTGTGAACAGTCACTACGAGTCTATCACCATGATAATGAAATAAATTCACTTCATCAATATTCTTGATCTCATTTATTTTTGTATATAGATTATAACTTACCTCAGTACCACTCATTAAACTAGCTTTTTGAGGGTATAAACCGATTTTATTTAATACAGTAATAGTCAATGGGTAATTTTCTTCTATTTCTTCGTATAGTGCAGGGATATTTTCTCTTTTCATGATACCTTTCCATTTCGACATAACTGTCTTCACTTCCTTCTTCTGGACGGAAGAAATTATTGGAATTAAAGGACTGTTGAACGGAAACATGGCTTCTTTAATCCAGCCCCAAGGTATTTTTTCTAATTCATCAAAGTTTTGCAGGTCAACAAAAATAGCTGGTATTTTTTCCTTCTTACATTTCCTAATAAACGATTGTGTTAACAATCGAATCGGTACTCTTACCCCTATTAAATAGTCAATAGGACTACTTAATAGAGCCGTTTTTAGTTCGGTAATTTTAGTGGTTAATTCATTTTCATAGGAAACATTAACATAGGTAAATAAGGTGGTACATCCTTTCAACATAAATTCCTTAATCAGACACCTTTTTAATTCTTGAAAGGATTTAATTTGTGGGATATTTGAATTAAAAAGGACATATGACGGGGTCATGATAAATGGACCAGCATTCATTTTTATCAGTCTATAATGACTAAAATGCGAATCAATTTTAGCTATACGGTTTTTACTAATTAATAGCGAACATGTTTTCAACTGCTTGTCTTTAAGGAGATTGGCATTTTCTATGATATACATCGTCCACCACCTTATTTTTTTCTTTGTAAGCTTTCACTTTATTTCCTTATGACAAGCTATGCCAAAAATCAAAAAACTATGACATTCTAACAAAATCAAATTCATTTAAAAATAAAAAAAAGCTGCATTAAAACGCAGCTTTACTTAATGAGACTGTTTAAATGAGCAAAGAAGTTAGGATAAGAAACTGAAATTGCTTCGGGATTCACTAGTTCTGCTTCATTTTTACATAGGAGTGCTGCTATTGCCAGCATCATCCCAATCCGATGATCGCCATGACTTGAAACCGTTCCGCCGCTTAATACGGATTTTCCGTATATAATCATTCCATCTTCAGTCGCTTCGATTTTAGCACCTAATTTTTTCAACTCATTAACCACTGTATCTATTCGGTTTGTTTCCTTAACTTTTAATTCCTCAGCATCTTTAATAATGGTCGTCCCTTCAGCTTGTGTTGCTAAAAGAGCAATAATTGGTATTTCATCAATTAATTTTGGAATTAAGTCACCTTCAATGACTGTACCTTTAAGACTGGATGTCTTTATAGTGAGGTCACCAAATGGTTCAAAAGAGGTTTCCTCATTTTGAACAATCTCCAAGTCTGCGCCCATTTTTTCCATTACCTCGATAATGCCCGTTCTGGTAGGGTTTAGGCCAACATTTTTCAGAACAATTTCACTGTCAGGAATAACAGCACCAGCCACAAGAAAGAACGCTGCAGACGATATATCCCCAGGTACATGAATCGACGTTGCTGTCAGCTTTTGACCACCCTTAACCATAATCTTTTGGTTATCCTTATGGATTTCTCCACCAAATTTTTTGATCATTCTTTCAGTATGGTCACGAGTTTCCTCTGGCTCAATAATAATACTTTGTCCTTCTGCTTGCAGTCCCGCAAGGATAAGAGCAGATTTTACCTGTGCACTAGCAACTGGGAGGTGGTAGTTTACAGGTTTTAGCCCACCACCACGGATGGAAATCGGAGTGAAGGAACCATCTTTTCGCCCATCTATTCTTGCACCTATTTCTGATAATGGGTTCGTAACCCTGGTCATTGGCCTTTTTCCAATTGACTCATCGCCCACAAGAGATGAGAAAAATGGTCTTCCAGCCAAAATACCCATTAACAAACGGATCGTTGTTCCTGAATTACCAACATCCAGTACTTCAGTCGGCTCAGTTAATCCCTCAAAACCTTTTCCAATAATGCGAAGTTGATTATCAGATTCCTCAATAGTAACTCCGAGTTTTCGAAAGCATGAAATTGTACTTAAGCAATCTTCTCCAGGCAAGAAATTAGTTACCTTGGTTTCACCATATGCGATCGAACCAAACATAACAGATCTATGCGAAATCGATTTATCCCCTGGAATTGTTATCTTACCATTTAAACCATTTATGTTAGTTTTAAGTTTTAATGACGTCATGAAAAATCACCTTTTATTCATATCATTTTAGGAACCAATAGATGTTGCAAAGTTGGAATAACTGCCAATACAGCGTTCAGCATTTTGCCGATCCTCTTCGGTTTGAAAACTAATCACTAAGACTCCATTAATATCTTCTCGTGTTTCTAGAATCCGAATATTTGTAATGCTAATTTCTTCCTTTGCTAAATAGCCAGTAATTTCCGAAATCACTCCCGGGTAATCTGGAACATCGACAAATAAATCATAAAATGCCGGAATCGCACCTTTTTCTTTCAGTGGCAAGCCATCACGAAATTGTTTTGCTTGCTGAAAATAGTCATAAATTGCAGAACTATTTTCATTTTCAAGTAATGTTTTAACCCCATTCATTTCTTCTAGCCATTGATCGAGTAATTCAATTAAGATTTCACGGTTGTGCAGGAGAATATCCTTCCACATCTTTGGGCTGCTCGAAGCAATCCTAGTTATATCCCTAAATCCGCCAGCTGCTAGTCGTGGAATAAGACTTTCTGCTTCTGCTAGTTTTTCCGTTTGGCGAACAATAGAGGCAGCAATGATATGAGGAAAATGACTGACAATTCCTGTGAGATAATCATGGTTTTCTGGAGTAATAGTTAAAAACTTGGCATTGGTGCCATATAACCATGCTTTTAATAATTCTACCTTTTTATTTTCTATATGTTCTTGCGGTGTTAACAGGTAAAAGGCATTTTCAAATAATATTTCTTTGGCAGCAGATACACCACTTTTATGGGAGCCCGCCATTGGATGCCCGCCAATAAAGGTGATTCCTCGGTCCTTTAGGCTCTTGGCACTTCCGACAATCTTGCTTTTTGTACTACCTGTATCTGTCACGATTACCTCTGGATGGAGAGGTAGGCCCGCTAGGAACTGAATAATTTCCTCTGTTTCATTTACAGGTGCAGAAATAATAATTAAATTAGCGTCAATTGCACCACTGTAAATATCTTCAGCTATTTCATCAATGACCCCAAGCATTTTTGCAAGCCTTGCTTGTTCACTATTAATATCAAATCCTACAATAGTTACATCCTTATGCTCCTTTTTTATACAAAGGGCTAGGGAACCGCCAATTAATCCTAAGCCAATTACAAATACACGGCCTTTCAATGATAACTCCCCCTAAACAACAAAGCACTACTCTGTTTTACTAATAGCTAAGGATTCTCCAAGTGCTTTTAGGACACCGACATTTTGTTCATAGGAGCCTACTGTAATTCTAACACCGGTTGGAAAACCAAGAGCTTTTCCGGAACGGACGATATATCCTCTCTCCAATAAATGTTGGAAAACCTGATCACCATCCATTTTACAATCAATTAAAATAAAGTTAGTTTGTGATGGATAAAAATCAAGTTCATTCTCACCACAGAATTGATAAAACTGTTCAAGCCCCTGCCTATTTTTTTCTTTGCAGACTTTTATAAATTCCTGGTCCTTGATTGCTGCAGATGCTGCTAATTGACCTAAAGAATTAACATTAAACGGCTCCCTCGCAGGTTCAAGCGCTTTTATAATCGAGCGATTGGCAACCCCATATCCAATTCTCAAGGCAGCAAGTCCATATATTTTAGAAAAAGTTCTTAGAACAATTAAATTTTCATACTTACGAGCTAGGTTAACGGAATCATAGTAATCATCAGCAACAACATATTCATAATAGGCTTCATCCAATACAACCAGAATATCTGATGAAACTTTTTCTAGAAAAGCAATTAATTTATTTTCTGGTATATATGTACCGGTAGGGTTATTTGGGCTGCATAGCCAAATAACATTGGTCTGTTCATCAATAGCTGCAAGCATTGCATCTAAATCATGTTCTCCGTTTAGTAGCGGCACTTCCTTACTAACTGCCCCTTCAATAACAGCATTATGCTTATATTGTGAAAAGGTAGGTGTCGCCATAATTGAATTGGCGTTCGGATGTAAAAGTGCCCTAGAAATTATTTGGATAAGATTATCAGAACCATTACCGAATATTAATTCATCCTCGTCAACCTGTAAAAATGAAGCAAGTGTCTCTCTTAAATTTGTAGCGTACCCATCAGGGTAAATTGCTAAACTTGTTTGATTCGATTGAAGAGCGGTTAACACCTGTTCTGAACATCCAAAAGGATTTTCATTTGATGCTAGCTTAACAATTTGGTCGAGTTTATATTGCTTCTTTACTGCCTCTATTGATTTTCCTGGTTGATAGGGAGTCAGTGTTAATAACTGCTCTTTCCATCTCATATTTATACACTCCATTCTTGTAGACTTATTCTATCTTCCAAAAAGAACCTCCCATTACGCTAAACTATTGCTTAGGTCGGGTCTAAGGACTTTAGCCCCTTTTAAGTATACATGGTTAATTTCTTCTTGAGATTGTGTTGTATTTACATGCATCATGATTCTAACACACATTTTCAAGGAATCTGGAACAGGCATTTCTTGCATACACATGACAGGTACGTAAGTCCACCCCTCAAATTTACGCAATGCCTTTGCCGGGAATACTGCATTAATATCCTCTGTTGTTGAAATGAAAACAGATGCAACTAATTCAGGTTGGATATGGTTTTCCTCAATTATCTTCTCCAACAGTTCTTCTGTGGCAGTAATAATTGCTTCCTCTGTGTTTTGATTAACTGTGATTGCTCCCCTCATCCCTCTTATCAAGACAAGACCCCCTTTAAGAACTTTTTAACTCTTCAAATAAAACTGTTTCTGATATTTCCTTTAGGACTGGCTGACCCAATTGTTCGAGTAATACAAAACGAATCGAATGCCTAACAGATTTTTTATCCTGCTTCATTTTATTAATTAAATTTTCATGAGATAGATTTTCAGGTATTTTCGATGCATACCCAAGTCCTTCAATCCAGTTGGTGAATTCTTCTAAATCGAATGAAAGCCCTAGTAATTTTTTACTTACCTTTAATGCAAAAATCATCCCTACCATTACTGCTTCCCCATGAGTAAAATTCCCATAACCCATTTCTGATTCAATAGCATGACCTAACGTATGACCTAAATTCAAGTAAGCCCGAATTCCAGTTTCTTTTTCATCCTGACTGACGATTTTTCCTTTTACCTTTATCCCTTTGATTAGGGATTCCGATAACAACTCCATTGGTAAGGTTTGAAGGTCTTCCACATTTTCTTTCAGCCAATCAAAAAAATCGGAATCATCAATAAGTGCATGTTTAATAACTTCTGCAAATCCCGAACGAATTTCATGAGCAGGAAGTGTTTTTAAAAATTCTAAATCATAAAAGACGGCTTCTGGCTGATGAAAGGCTCCTATCATATTTTTCCCGAGTGGATGATTGATCGCTACCTTTCCGCCAACAGCACTATCATGAGCTAATATGGTAGTTGGGACTTGAATAAAAGGTATACCTCTCATAAAAGAGGCGGCAACAAATCCTGACAAATCTCCTACTGCACCGCCGCCAAATGAAAGAATAACAGATTTGCGGTCAAGTCGGTTTTCAAGAGCAGTTGAAAGCGCAGAATAATAAACTTCAAAGGTTTTTGCCTTTTCGCCACTAGGGGCAGTAAAAATTACGGGATCAAACGATTTAAGCTCAAACAATAATTTTTCTAGATGCAGCTTAGCAACTGTTTCATCTGTAATAATTAATATTCTGGTTAGACCCTCAAAATGATTCTCCAAAAAAGGGCCAAGCTCCTTACTTACACCTTCCCCCACAAATACATTATAGTTTTTTGACGCTGTTTGGATTTGAATGGTTTCCATTAAAACTCCCTCGCATATTCTCTCTGCCTTTTTATTTCAGTAGCAAAAGCATCAAAGCGGTCGCTGTAAAATTGTTCAATCAGGGCGTTTGCAAGTTCCCATGCAACAGCATTCTCTGCAACCACTGCAGCAGCAGGTACAGCACAACTGTCTGAGCGTTCAACACTCGCAGCAAATGGCTCCTTAGTATCAATATCTACGCTCATCAGTGGTTTATATAATGTGGGGATTGGTTTCATCACACCTCTGACAACAATTGGCATGCCAGTCGTCATTCCACCTTCAAAGCCACCCAGTCTGTTGGTCTTGCGGTAATAACCTTTTTCTTGATCCCAAGCTATCTCATCATGGACTTCGCTTCCCGGTTTGCTAGCGGCCTCAAAACCAATGCCAATTTCTACACCCTTAAACGCATTTATACTCATAATGGCAGCAGCTAATTTTCCATCCAATTTACGATCATAGTGCACGTAACTCCCAACTCCAGCTGGCATACCTTTCGCAATCACTTCCACGACTCCGCCGATCGAATCACCATTTTTCTTAGCTTCATCAATAGCAGCCATCATATCCTTTTCCACATTAGGGTCAGCACATCGTACAGGAGAATTTTCTGTCTTGTCCTTTAATGCCTCAAAAGTAAGAGAATGATCAGCATTAGCTTTTATTCCACCGATTTCAACGACATGTGAAACTAGTTCAACTCCTACCAATGATAAAAGTTTCTTGGCAACAGCACCTGCAGCAACTCTAACAGTTGTCTCACGGGCAGAAGAGCGTTCAAGGACATTTCTCATATCCCTATGTCCATATTTAATCGCACCATTTAAATCCGCATGACCAGGACGGGCACGAGTTACTTTACGTTTAACTTCATCCTCCTGGCCTTCATCTAGGGGCTCCGCTCCCATAATCTTCGTCCAATGCTTCCAGTCATTGTTTTGAACTACTAATGCTATTGGAGAGCCAAGAGTGTAGCCGTGACGGACTCCCGAAACGATTTGGGCTGTATCCTTTTCAATTTGCATTCTTCTTCCACGGCCATATCCTTTTTGGCGTCTGGATAATTCCTCATTTATATCTTCTAATAATAATGGCATTCCAGCAGGGAGGCCTTCTAAAATTGTTGTTAATTGCGGCCCATGGGATTCTCCTGCTGTTAAGTATCTCATCCCCATACTCTTTCCCCCTTCAACTCATTAAAGAATTTTTTTATCAATATACCATATAGCGCCCAATAAACATAGTATAACTATTCAGATAAAAGAGAATAAATTTTGAATAAATTTATTTTTCTAAACAAAAAAGGCACTTGTAAATTGCTATACAAGTGCCTCTTCTTATTTAATTAATATATCCATTCGTTAACTAGTTTATTGTATTCTACAACACCAGAATCTTTAAAAAATAAACCAATTTCACGCTCTGCACTCGCAGGTGAATCTGAGCCATGTATAACATTTTTACCAACCGTTAAACCAAAATCACCGCGAATAGTACCTGTTGCAGCATCTTTTGGATTGGTAGCACCCATCATTTGACGGGCAGTAGCGATGACATTTTGACCTTGCCAGACCATTGCAAAAACAGGACCAGAAGTGATGAAATCTACTAATTCACCGAAGAAAGGACGCTCCTTGTGCTCACCATAATGTTCTTCAGCTAGTTCATTGGGAATGCTCATTAACTTTGCACCAACCAATTGAAAGCCCTTTCTTTCAAAACGTGCGACGATTTCTCCAATTAGGTTACGCTGTACACCATCGGGCTTTACCATTAAAAATGTTTTTTCCATGAATTCCACTCCTAAAAATTAATTATTATGTATATTGATTGTAATTAAGATACAATCCATGAAAAATATTATCATTTTTTTGAAAATTTAACAAGGTGTTTAGAATTTTCGTTTCCCAATAACCTTTGCAATATCTTTTAGGGTTTTTTTTGCTTTATTCGCAGGTATCCCCTCTAGTTCAGCTAAAGCTTTTTGTAAGTAAAGATCGCTAAGTGCGAATGATTTTTCGATTGCTCCTGATTGCTTAATTAACGAAATAATCTTTGTTATTTCATGAGCATCCATTTCCTCATTGACCTTTTCTATTTCATTACGGATTTCATCATTTTCCATTGCGTAAAGAGCCGGGGCAGTAACATTCCCCTGCACTAGGTCTCCGCCAGCAGGCTTCCCAAGTTCCTTCTCAGTTGAGGTAAAGTCTAAAATATCATCAATTATTTGGTAAGACATTCCGACGTAATACCCGAACCGATAAAGTTTTTTATGGATGGATTCTTCAACCTCTGCAGCTATAGCTCCTAATTGGCAGCTAACTGCAATTAACAGGGCAGTTTTCCTCTTAATTCTGCGGAGATAATCTCGCAGATTTTGATTAAAGCGATATTTATCTTTAATTTGTTGAATTTCACCTACTGACACTTCAACTATCGTATTGGCTAAAATTTTATGGGCTTCGGGATTTTCGATATTAGTCATCAATTCGATCGCAAGAGCAAAAACAAAGTCACCGGTATACATGGCAATTTTGTTATCCCATTTGGATTTCACGGTAGGCTGGCCACGGCGAAGATCAGCATCATCGATCACATCATCATGGACGAGTGATGCCATATGAATTAATTCAAGAGCAACAGCAACATTCTTCATCACATGGATATCATATTTACCAAATTTTCCAGCAAGCAAAACAAAAACAGGACGAATTCTTTTCCCGCCGGCTTGTAATGTATGCATAGAAGCCTGTCTAAGCAGAAGGGAATCTGCCTTTATAGTCTCTTCTAACTTTTTTTCAATCAAGTTAATATCCGAATTCAAAAATGAATACATCATTTTTAATTTCATTTGAATTCACCAGCTTTTCATCCTGTCTTCGAGTTCAATAAATTATTTTTTTTTACCAATATGTACAGCTGCAGCACCGCCGCTATATGGTTTGTATTTCACATCTTTGAAGCCGGCTTGCTCAAACATTTTAGCAAGCTCCCTCATCCCTGGAAAATCACGTGCTGACTCGTGAAGCCAAGCATACTCTCGATAGCTTTTTGCAAGCAATTTTCCAAACATCGGCATAATAAAGCGAAAATAAAAATAATAGAGCTGTTTATAGCCAATTAGTGTAGGTTGTGATGTCTCTAGACAGACAGCGATTCCACCTGGCTTTACTACTCGGTGCATTTCTTTTAACACTTGCAGGTAATCAGGGACATTCCTTAAACCAAAGCCAATCGTTACATAATCAAAACTATTATCTGGAAAAGGGAGTTCCATTGCATTCCCATGTACTAACTTGACCTGTTTTAACCCGAGTTCTTTAACCTTATCAATACCCACATTGAGCATGTTTTGGCTAAAATCCAATCCAGTAACTTCACCTGTTGGACCAACCGCTTCTGCTAAGGCTATTGTCCAATCAGCAGTACCACAGCAAACATCGAGAGCTTTTGAACCATGCTGCACATTCATTTTTTTCATCGTGTCTTTCCGCCACTTGATGTGCTGTTGAAAACTGATAACAGAATTCATTTTATCGTAGTTATCAGATATCTTTTCAAACACATTGTGAACTCGCTGTTCTTTCGATTCCTGCATGTTTTTATTACCCTTCTTCCACAAAAGTTTTTGCATTTGGCTGGTATTGGCTTAAGATTGATAAAATCCTTTTCTCAAGTAATTCATTTAAGTATGGCAACTGTTCTAATCCCTTTTCAATAACTTCTTTTGACCTTTCAAGATGATGGTCGCAACACAGAAATAAGTGATTTTGCTGTTCCCTAGACAACTCTTTCGCCTTATTATTATTGATTGGGAAAACAATTGTTTTTAGGGCTTCGAACAATACGGAACTTCCAGTTTGTAAAAATTGACGTTTTTCATGAAGTAAACGTTTAAATAAAAGCAGGTTTTCTAGAAAATCATTCCATAAATCCACTTTAAAATATTCGGAAAGATGGGCAAGTAAGGAACTTTCAATCATCCCAATACTTGTCATTAGCTCTTCTATGTCTAAAATTTCATTTTGATATACAGAAATTTTATTTTCATTGATTTCTTTAATTCCTCTAGAAAGTGCCTTGATCATCATTATATCTTCAGAATCTGCTAAAAGCTTATAATATAAGCCACTAAAATAATCGCCTGCTAGAACGGTTAGTTGACGATTTTTTTCCTCTACAGATGCATCTGTAATATGTTCATGGGTATCAAGGGCAATTTGAATTAACATTGTTGACAAGGCGTAGTTCTGCATATCACTGTATGACAATTCGAGGCGATCCATTATTGAGACTAGAAGAAGCAGTTTATCTTCGTCAATAATCGGAATTTCAATATAATTAAGCAAGTATGTGTCACAAACTCTTTTTTCGACCTGCTCTCTAATATTTGTGAATTTTTGTCGAATGTCCAGCAATTTAATCACCCTTGCTTCCCCGAAGTAATGTCTTTATGTATTCTTATTTCCTATTTGCATAGTAAAATTCATGCCGTTTAATAAAGAAAAGCCTAACCATTCTCTAAAAACAAGGCAGACACCATTATATCATAAAAGGTTTTCTTTAGGCAGAAATTCACAAAATAATCATTTACGCTCATATGAAATAAGATGAAAACAATGTGATTCGAACTGATTATCTTATTTTTTCAATTCACTTTCTACTTCACCCAGATGAGTAAGAATTTTCGCATTTCCCCTGATTTTAATAGCAGAAGTATGCTCAGTAAATTGAGCAATAAGCACTTCTCCTTTATCCAGCTTCTCAGAATGATGAAATTTTGTATCTGTGCCCCTTGTTAAGCCGATAACACTGACACCATCATCAATCGCTTTAATAACTACATACTCACTATTTTGTGGATAGCGTTTTTCCATTTGATCACCTCAAATACTTTAGGAAAATAGCCTAATATTTTATTAAAGATAGCACCTCAGCCCGAGCAATCGCATCGTCAGCTAGAACACCGCGGACTGCAGTGGTTACTGTTTTAGACCCTGGCTTTTTTACACCGCGCATGGTCATACACATATGCTCTGCTTCGACAACCACCATCACTCCGTGCGGTTCTAATTTTTCCATCATGCTTTCAGCAATCGTGGAAGTAATCCGTTCTTGGAGTTGAGGTCTTTTTGCTACGGCTTCTACAGCTCTTGCCAATTTACTCAATCCAGTAACACGACCATTTTTCGGGATGTAGGCTACATGTGCTTTACCAAAGAAAGGAACGAGATGGTGTTCACACATAGAATAAAAAGGGATATCTTTAACCAATACCAATTCTTCGTGATCTTCACTAAAGATGGTTTCAAAATGCTTCTTCGGATCCTCATTTAATCCACTAAAAACTTCTTCATACATTTTTGCTACCCGTTTGGGTGTATCAAGCAGTCCTTCACGGTTTGGGTCTTCACCGATTGCTTCTAATATTAAACGTACCGCTTCTTCAATTTGGGCACGATTCACTTGTGACATATTAAAATTCCCCCTATTGTTCAGTCAAGTATATATGACAAATACATATTAGCACAATCTTTTTAGTTCAAGCAAAAAAGTAGAAAAAAGGCCATGGACTTTACCATGACCTTTTTACTTAAGCATTCGCCTCTAGCAATAAATTTATGTAATTATTTTACTGCGTCTTTAAGCGCTTTACCTGGTTTAAAAGCTGGAACTTTGCTAGCAGCGATTTCGATTTCCTCACCTGTTTGAGGGTTACGACCTTTACGAGCTGCACGCTCACGTACTTCAAAGTTTCCAAAACCGATTAATTGTACTTTATCACCATTTTTTAAAGCATCTAAAATCGCATCAAAAACAGCATCAACTGCTTTAGTAGCGTCCTTTTTTGAAAGCTCGCTTGCTTCAGCAACTGCATTAATAAGTTCTGTCTTGTTCATGCCATTCACCTCCTCCCAAAGAAATTATCAAGATTCGTAAATAAGATTACTTATCTACATTTCTAAACAATTTTTCTGATTTCTATACGTCATAGCTCGGTTTTATTACCAAAGTAACCATAAATAACTAAATTGGTAACTCAAATCTATTTTTTTAAGGAAAACCCTTATGAAATAAGGGTTCAAACACTATAACGTAATTCAGTTTAAAGATTATCATAATCAATTCAGCATATCAAGAAGATTTCATTAAATAATGGTAATCTTTTCTTTTGTTCAACAAAATTCTACATATTTTGCCCATTTTGGTAGATTTTTCCCACTAATGTCCATGAAAACCAAAAATACTTCACCCTCATTTCCACAAAAAAAAGACCCCGATTAGGAGTCAGAGTCTATAGAATAATGGCAATTAAGCCGCCTGAGCCTTCGTTGATAATTCTCTCTAACGTTTCTTTAAGTTTATATCTTGCATTTTCTGGCATTAAGCTCAGCTTTGCTTGGATCCCCTCACGAACAATGGAGCTTAAGCTGCGGCCAAAGATGTCTGAATTCCAAATGGATAACGGGTCATCTTCGAAATCCTGCATTAAGTATCTTACAAGCTCCTCACTTTGTTTTTCCGTACCAATAATTGGGGCGAATTCAGATTCTACATCCACTTTGATCATATGAATCGATGGCGCTACTGCACGAAGCCTTACGCCAAACCGGGCACCTTGACGAATAATTTCCGGCTCTTCAAGACTCATATCAGAAAGTGTTGGTGAGGCAATTCCGTAACCCGTTTGTTTCACCATTTTTAAGGCATCAGCAATGTGATCATACTCTGCTTTGGCATGGGCAAAATCCTGCATTAATTCGAGCAGATGATCTTTCCCGCGGATTTCTACCCCAACGATTTCTTTTAATATATCATCATACAATTCATCTGGGGCAATTAAATCAATTTCAGCAACCCCTGAGCCCATTTCAATTCCTGCTAATCCAGCTCTTTCAATAAATTCAAACTCACTAAAATGTTGGACAACTCGATCAACATCTCTTAATCTCTTGATATCTTTTACAGTTTCCTTGACAGCATCTTGATAGCTTTCACGAAGCCAATGGTTTTCTCTTAGAACCATAACCCAGCTTGGCAAATTCACATTGACTTCAAGTACAGGGAACTCGTAAAGTGCTTCACGAAGGACATTCAGAACATCGCTGTCGCGCATACTTTCAACACTCATGGCAATTACCGGGATATCATATTTTTCTGCTAAACTCGATCTTAGCGTTTCAGTGCTTGGATGGTAGGGCTGCGCACTGTTAACAACCATGATGAACGGTTTGCCAACTTCCTTCAGTTCGTTAATAACTCTTTCTTCTGCCTCAATATAGTTACTTCTTGGAATCTCACCTATTGTCCCATCCGTTGTAACAACCACACCAATAGTGGAATGCTCCTGAATGACTTTCCTAGTGCCAATTTCAGCAGCTTCATGGAAAGGAATTGGTTCCTCATACCATGGAGTAGTAATCATTCTTGGTCCATTTTCATCCTCATAGCCTTTAGCACCTGGCACTGTATAACCAACACAATCAACTAGCCTAATATTGACATTTAATCCATCATCAACATGAACAGTTGCTGCTTGATTAGGCACGAATTTCGGTTCAGTTGTCATAATTGTTTTTCCTGCAGCGCTTTGAGGCAGTTCATCCAGTGCCCGTGACCTCTCAGCTTCACTGTTTATATTCGGTAACACGACCAGCTCCATAAATTTTTTAATAAATGTAGATTTTCCAGTCCGTACTGCTCCTACTACCCCTAAATAAATATCACCGCCTGTTCTTTCGGCAATATCTTTAAAAATATCAACCTTTTCCAAGTGATCCCCTCCCGATCATAGAGTAAAGTGGGATTAAACATCCATTTTAGGTATTTTTGGACAGTATATGTTTATGACGTTGTCCTATAGTGTTATGACACTTTTCGAAAACTTTTTTACCCCCTTATTAAAAATTCACTAGGTTCTCTTGTATCTGTAGTGTCTGAACATTTGATATAATGGAGGGTTTCAATATATGTTTTTCTTTGGCATAAGCAAAAAAAACCCTTCTCCTACAATATATTTCATAGGAAAAGGGTTATGACTAAATATAAGAATAAGCACATTATTCTTCTAAAAATACTGGTTCTTTCGTCTTAGAATCCCAAGTATACGGCAAGGAATAGGCAGGCACAAACATTGAATCATTTACTAAAATTGAGCGAATATCCTCCCCTGATTTTACCCTCTCGTCCGTTTTTTTCATTGCTTGGTATAAATCCGGGCGATAATCTACATATACTTCTGCACTCCCTGTTATGACAAAAGATAAATTTTGATTAGAAAACGGACTGACAATGAAAGGATCTTTTTTATATCCTAGCTGTTTAAAATCAAGGGAAAAAACATTTTTAGCAATTTGCTTTTTATAGGGTGGATACCCTTTTGTTTTAATTCGTAATTTAATATCTCGTATCACATCTGTTATTCTTAAATCAAATAATTTTACAGTCGGCTTGGTCTCCACATCTACAAGTACATATTGGAAGACCCCCCCATTTTCATAAGCATTTCCTGGTGGCTCCGCGATATATTTTGGAGTGATTTTTTTAAATTCAATTGGATACTTCTGATAAATCGGCGTTTCTGCTTCTTTTGTTTTTATTGGAAGGATTCCGCTATTCTCCTCTCTAAAGGCATCCACAGCGGTTTGAACAGCTTGGATTTGATCTTGATAAGGGATTTGATTCTTCGCTAGTTCCTCTTGAGGATACATGCATCCTGCCAGTAAAAAAGCGGTTAAAGCTAGAAAACAACCGAGCACATTCCATTTCATTTGATCACCACTTTATTTATGTATTTAACCCCGATTATGTTAAGAAAACAATAAGAAGCGTTAGTCCAGAAACAATCATTAATACGTAAGCGATAATTGCTGTAATAATTCGAAATACTCCTTTTAACTTATATCTGCTGAAATAAATTGTCATAATCGCTAGGAACATAAACCCCATTCCAGCAATCGACACCCACATTTTAAACATTGCTGGTGACACACTAAACTCCCCCTTTTTCGAAAATTAATTATATCACAAGCTATAACTTTTCTAGAAAAATTTTAAACTAAAAACTTTCATGTTCTCTTCCTCACCAAAAAAAAACTGAAGTAAAGAGGGGCGAATTCTTTACTTCAGCTTTAAAGACTAAATAACCCATACTCCAGCGTCAAACTACCAGGTTGCTTCGTTGCATTGTATGCAATCTAGACACAAAGCGCCTCTTCAGAACGCCCATTTATTAATAAAAATATTCATGAGCAGTAACACTGCCCGCCCCTATTTAATTCCATTTGGGACATTTTTTAGTCTTCAATATTCCTTTCATCTAAAACATTAACCAAATCTTCCATTTCGTGGGTCTTTCCACGTGCCATTAATACATCTACAGCGTCTATTGCGTTCTTCCCGTTAAATAAGACATCATATAGCGCAAAGGTAATTGGCATGTTTACATCATACTTTTTCGCTAACTGATAAGCCGCTTTGGTGGTTCTCACACCCTCTACAACCATCCCCATGTTATCTAAAACCTCATTAAGGGTTTTCCCTTTACCTAAGAGGTTTCCCGCTCTCCAGTTCCTTGAATGGACGCTTGTACATGTAACAATTAAATCACCTATTCCAGCTAGGCCTGAAAAAGTTAATGGATTGGCTCCCATTTTGGTACCTAGACGAGCAATTTCAGCTAATCCTCGTGTCATTAAGGCTGCTTTTGCATTATCACCATAGCCAAGCCCATCTGTAATACCCGCTGCAAGTGCAATAATATTTTTTAATGCACCACCTATTTCAACACCGATGATATCTGAATTCGTGTACACTCGAAAATTGTTGTTGATGAATAAATCCTGTACTTTTTCTGCAGCAGCCATATTTTCTGAAGTAACGGTTACCGTTGTTGGGTGACGAAGGCTTACTTCTTCAGCATGACTAGGACCAGACAGAACAACGACATCTTTTAGCAATTCTTTGGGCATTTCTTCTCTTATTATTTCTGATATACGCATTAATGAATCAGGTTCGATTCCTTTACTTACGTGTGCGATCAAAATCGGACCAGCTTGGACGGCACGAATTTTTCCAATTACCTCACGTATTGCTTTCGTGGGAACAGCTAATATAATTGTATCCACTCCCGCTAATGTATCACTTAATGAAGCATACCCCACAATTAATTCTGAAAGAACGATCTCAGGCAAATATTTCTTATTTGTGTGCTCTTCATTAATTTCTTTCACCTGAACCTCGTTATGGCTCCAAAGACGGACTTCATGTCCATTGTCTGCAAGGACCATTGCCAATGCGGTTCCCCAGCTTCCTGCTCCGATAACAGCTATTGCAGTTTTAGTAGCATTCAATTTAAATCACACCCACCTTATCTTTTATTTTCTTTCTCTTGCAAAAATTTTGATAGGAGTTCCTTCAAATCCAAAAGCATCTCTAATTCTGTTCTCTAGGAAGCGCTCATAGGAAAAGTGCAATAATTCAGGTTCGTTTACAAACACAACAAAGGTCGGCGGTTTAACAGCCACTTGGGTTGTATAATATAATTTTAAGCGTCTGCCATTGTCTGTTGGGGTAGGATTCATTGCTACTGCGTCCATGATGACATCATTAAGCACACTTGTTTCAACCCTCATCGAGTGGTTTTCACTAGCAGTGTTGATCATTGGTAGAAGTGTATGGATTCGTTTTTTTGTTTTTGCGGATAAAAACACAATTGGAGCATAACTAAGAAATAAGAAATGTTCCCTAATCTTGTGTTCAAGTTCCTTCATGGTCTTCTCATCTTTTTCAATAGCGTCCCACTTATTTACTACAATAACGATAGCCCTGCCGGCTTCATGTGCATACCCAGCTATCTTTTTGTCCTGTTCAATGATTCCTTCTTCGGCGTTAATAACAACAAGAACAACGTCAGAACGTTCAATTGCCCTTAGTGCACGGAGGACACTATATTTTTCCGTACTCTCATATACCTTCCCTTTTTTCCTAATTCCTGCTGTATCAATTATGACATATTTTCCCCCATTAAATGTATATGGAGAATCAACTGCATCACGAGTTGTACCGGCAATATCACTTACGATTACACGTTCTTCGCCTAATATAGCATTTACCAATGAGGATTTCCCTACATTTGGCCGCCCAATTAAGGAAAATTTGACTACATCTTCACCATATTCAATAGGCTTGTTTTTTGGAAAATGTCTTGCTGCCTCATCCAATAAGTCACCTAACCCTAGTCCATGTGCCCCTGAAATTGGAATCGGCTCACCAAACCCTAATGAATAAAAATCATAGATATCTTCACGCATTTCAGGATTATCTATTTTATTTACAGCTAATACAACCGGTTTTTTAGACTTATATAATATTTTTGCCACTTCTTCGTCAGCTGCTGTTACCCCTTCTCGTCCATTTGTTAAGAAGATAATAACATCAGCCTCATCAATCGCCACTTCCGCTTGCTGGCGGATTTGCTCTAAAAAAGGTTCGTCACCAATATCTATACCTCCAGTATCAATAACGTTAAAGTCATGTGTTAACCACTCACCTGAACTATAAATACGATCTCTTGTAACTCCTGGAATGTCCTCAACAATGGAAATACGTTCACCGACAATTCGATTAAAAATAGTTGATTTTCCTACGTTGGGCCGTCCTACAATGGCAATAACAGGTTTAACCAATTACAATCGCCATCCTTTCTTTTCTATAATCAAATACAATTTAGTATGTTAGCATAGAGTGAAACTTCCTTCAGTGGGGGTCTTACTTCCCGTTAATGCGGGATAATTCCCTATAGTTCTTATTAAGTAAAGAAACCCTTCTGTCATCTAGAAGGGCCTAACTATATTATATTATCAATGATACTCCTTTCCCGCAATGGGGAAGCTTGACAAGATTCTAAATTACGAGGATTTTTGCTTTCCTTTTTCAAAGAAATGAAAATGATTTTGCAATATTGTTCCTGCGTTTTCCAATGTACTCCATCCTGCAAGCAAAAGTGCCGTTAACGAACAAACATCTAAATAGGCAAATTCCCCAATCAAATAGGGAAATTGGAATTTATTTAATATATAAGCATATAAAATCTCTCCCTGCATACCACCTGCAAAAATTATGATCAATCTCCCTTTTAAAGTTTTTTGCAATAGTATGGCTAAATACCATAATGCTATACCCATCATCCATTCCTTCTTAAAAACGATCCAAATTGGATCAAATATCTCAAATAAATGGAAGGTTACATATGCGATTGTTATTATGAATGAACAAATAAAAAAGTAAACTATTCCTCCTCGTTTTTCCTGGCTTATGAATAAATAACAGATACATAAAATAAATAATCCACTTGCTTGTATTTCAAATTCACCTACCATAAATTGAATATTAGATAATATTAGTGCAATTAAAACGATAGCAGCAAGTTTAACTCGAAATGGGTTTTGTTTTTCTAAAATAAATGTTAAGTAAATCCAAAAGGCCCAACAGCTCCAATAAAAGATTAACCCTTCCAACTCATACACCTCCTATTATTTTCATTATTGGTAATCTTTATGTAGTTTCATACTTCCTTGAATAATATTTCCTGTGTGAATCATCTTATTAAGAGGAGGTGTGTAGGAATGGGAAAAGACCGACAAGAAAAAAAGTTACGCGAAAGCAGAAGAGTGGAGTCAGATCGTGATCAGGCTTTGCACTACCCAAGTGCTACTAAGCTATCAAGCCCGGAAGAGGCACGGGGATTAAACGATGGAAAAAAATAACTGTAGAAAATAACTACAAAAAGCTCCCGCAGTTGCGGGAGCTTTTAATTAATGGAACGCTTTGCATATTGTTTTGTATCTATGCCTCTTTGATTTAACCAATGATAGGTTTCGCCAGATATTATTAGTGGTGCATTTTTTAAATCTGAAACAGTTTTTGTACCTAAAGCAGTCATAATCATTTTTAATTCCTCATGAAGGGTTTCGATTTCTTTCTGTAAAGATTCTATCCCATCTTTAACAAGAATTTTCAAGAAATAACCTGCCATGCCAACCGCATCTGCTCCTATCGCTATTCCTTTTGCAATATCATGCGCTGACATAAATCCTCCCGAGCCAATGATGGATAGATGATTAGAAACTGACGTTGCTTCAAGAATAGATACACCCGTCGGGATTCCCCATTGATTAAAAAAAGACAGAGATTTTTCCCTGCGCTTATTTTCAATTTCAGCAAAATTTGTTCCCCCAGAGCCGCCCACATCAACCACTTTAACGCCAATTGACGAAAGTGAATGAACAGTTTCCTTTGCCATTCCGAAACCAACTTCTTTCACAATAACAGGGACTGTTAGCTCTTTAACAATGGATTCAATTCTTTTAAGTGCACCAGAAAAATCCCGATCTCCCTCTGGCATAGTTAATTCTTGAATTACATTTAAGTGTATTTGCAGGGCATTTGCTTCAACCATCTCGATAGCAGCTTTCGCGTCGTCTGGTGAGGCTTCACTTCCTAAATTTGCAATAATAACACCTTTGGGATTCTCTTTACGGACAATTTCATAGGTGTATTTTTGAGTTTTGTCTTTTAATGCAGCCATTTGTGACCCAACGGCCATTGTTAAACCGGTATTTTTAGCTACTATTGCCAGCTCTTTATTGATACGATAAGTTTTTTCACCACCACCACCGGTCATGGCATTGATAAAAATTGGCGAACTTAAATAAAGTCCGCCAAATTCATGGTCTAATCCAACATCGAACACACCGATATTCGGTAATCCCTGGTGAATAAATTTTATATCATCGAAAGCTGAAGCATGATGTTTCCTATTATCAAGGGCATAACGAATGTGGTCCCATTTTCGTTCAGATCTAGACACTTAAATCACCATTATTTTCCTAGATTCTTTAATTTATCTCCAATGACTTCTCCAAGCTGAAAGCCTTTTGACTCTTCAGGAAGTTCATAGTCATGGTTTTCCTCATACTCTTTTTCAAGAAGTTCTTTAATGCTTAAGGATAAACGTTGATCTGACTCATTTGCCTCAAGAACTTTGACGTCTACTTCCTGTCCCTCTTTCAATACTTCATGTGGTGTACCGATGTGTTTATGGGCAATTTGAGAGATATGAACCAGCCCTTCAACACCTGGAAATACTTCGACAAAAGCTCCATAAGAAACCAATCTTTTCACTTTTCCTTTTAAGACGGTTCCTTTTGGTGCTTTCTCGGAAATATTTGACCAAGGTCCAGGAAGTGTTTCTTTAATCGATAAAGAAATCCTTTCATTATCACGATCAACACTCAATACCTTAACCTGTACTTGTTGCCCTTCATGAACCACATCAGAAGGCTTATCGATGTGCTCATAAGATAATTGGGAAATATGAACAAGACCGTCAATGCCGCCAATATCTACGAATGCCCCAAAATCAGTGATTCTTTGGACTGTACCATCAATAATTTGGCCAACTTGAACTGCAGTTAGGCGATTTTGTTTTTGTTTACCTTTTTCTTGTTCTACAACAGCTCGATGAGAAAGAATTAAGCGATTCTTTTCCTTATCAAGTTCTACAATTTTAAAGGTTAGGATTCGGCCTTTATAATCGCTGAAATCTTCTACAAAATGAGCTTCGACGAGGGATGCTGGTACAAAACCACGAACTCCGAGATCAACAACAAGTCCGCCTTTTACGACGTCTTTAACCTCAGCTTCAAAAACTTCTCCACTTTGGAATTGTTTTTCTAAACTCTCCCATGCTTTTTCTGCATCTACTTTCCTTTTGGAAAGGATGATCGCTTCTTCCTCTACTTTTAAAACTTCTAATTCTAATTCATCACCATCTGCGACTGCATCTGATGCTTTTTCAATATGCAGGCTTGAAAGTTCACTGATTGGGATGATTCCATCAATTTTGCTGCCTTGGATATTCACGAGCACCTGCTTTTCTTCTACTTTAGTAACTTGTCCTGTCACTTTATCCCCGATTTCAAAGTTTCTCACTTCTACTTGATTTAATTCTTCCGACATATGTATTCCTCCTTAATCCATTTACTCCTAAAAATTCTATATATGAACTGGTGGATGCCACGCAGCATACAACATATATAAAACAAACCTAAAAGCAGTGAATTTTCAAAAAAAAACTCTTTCCATTAACTTCTTACAAATAGTCTTTTTTGTCAAGCAGAACCTATTGATGTTCTTTTTTAAGTTTTTCAATCTTTGACATAATTAATTCAGTAACTTGTTCTGCTGAAGCTTTCTCTTTTCTCATTTCTTCCAGGTCAATGGGTTGTCCATAGACGACCTTTAATTTTCGGAAACTTCTATACGGTCCAATAATAGCACAAGGTACAACCGCTGCCGTTGATCTTAGAGCAAAAAATCCTGCTCCGGAAAGTCCTTTTCCTAATTCCCCAGTCTTACTCCTTGTTCCCTCTGGGAAAAGACCGAAAACATGACCATCCTTTAAAAGCTTTAAACCTGTTCTAAGTGCTTCACGATCGTTAAATCCCCTTTTAACCGGAAATGCATTGCATTTCCTAACAATATTACCTAATACAGGAACGGAAAAAATCTCTTCTTTTGCCATATAGTGAATAGGTCGTGGTGCCATGATTCCTACAACCATAGGATCGAAATTATGGATATGATTAGAACAAAGAAGAACCCCGCCGTCTTTCGGGAAATGTTCACGTCCGATGGCTTCTATCCTGTACCATGGCTTAAAAATTCCATATACAACTGACCTTGCAAACGCATAAAACGTCACACTTATCCAATCCTTTCGTGCACCAACGTCATTATTTTTTCAACAACATCAGGAATTGTCAAAGAGGTTGTATCAATTTCAATTGCATCATCAGCTTTTTTCAGAGGTGCTATTTCTCTCTCTGAGTCGATTTTATCTCTACGAGCAATTTCTTCTTTCAACTTTTCTAAGTCGGATGGAAATCCCTTTTGGACATTTTCAATATGACGCCTCTCAGCTCTTTCCTCGACACTAGCAAGTAAGAATACCTTTACCTCTGCACCTGGCAATACATGTGTCCCGATGTCCCTACCATCCATTACAACTCCGCCTTCAGAGGCAAATGCCTGTTGTCTTCTGACCATTTCTTCACGGACCTTCTGATGTTTAGCAACATATGAAGTCGTATTAGTTACTTCAGCAAAACGAATTTCATCTGTCACATCTCGATTGTCTAGATATACTAATTGCCCACTCTCAGAAGGCAGCAATTTAATATCCGTAGATAATAATGTCTCTAATAATGAATCTTCATTTTCTAAATTTAGCTTATTAACTATTGCCTTATATGTTAATGCCCGGTACATAGCACCAGTATCGATATAAATATAAGAAAGTTTTTCTGCTACAATTTTTGCAACTGTACTCTTACCGGCTGCAGCAGGACCGTCTATTGCGATTGATATCTTTTTTTCCATAAATCCTCCTATTTGCCATCATGATTATCTCAGATGTTGTCTACTATTTATTTTACCACAAGATATATCAATGCCTCTTTTTTTACGACTATAAAAATGAAATTTAATGACAATTATAATTTTGTTCAATCAAAAGAAAGCAGGCAGGCCTGCTTTCTCATTTTCCCTGGAAGGTTTCAAGAATATCAGTATATGTATTTTCATTTACCCCTTCGTATTTTGTCAATTGTTTTACTTGAGGAAAGACATCCAACTGGTGAAAAAATAACTGTGCAAAAAATAGAAAAATAAACTGTATGATGACAACTTTAATTAAAACTCTTTCTACCTTTTTCATAACATCCACTCCATAATCAATATATATTTATTATTGGAGTTATTTGAAAAAAATATAAGGAAAAGCAATTGCTTTTCCTTATATCACGTCTTCATATACCGCCTCAGCATTCTTCAATTTTTCAACATCTTCTTCTACACCGCTTTTTGCATTAATAAAAATACGATAGGTGTCATCATCGATTGTCCCAAGGAACTCATAACAAAGCACTTCTTCGTTAAGGTCATTTATAATAATGGCCTGCCGGTCTTCCATTACTTTAAAGTTAGGATTCACCTTTGCTCGAGCTTGTTCTAAAGAAATAGCAGGTTTTTCTATTTTCCTTGTCTGAAAAGATTTTAAATACTCCTCAGCGGATACACCAATAATATCGCCATTGTCCAAAGCAACTTTAACTTTAATCGATTCAGGGTAAATTCTAATACCATTTATTTTTGAAACAAAATTGAAAACACCGATATTGTCATATTGTGTGCTTTCAAATATCTCTAAATCTTTAAAACCTGTTTCTTTTAGAAAAGTTGCCGCCTTATTATCAGCATCATTTAAACTGAGAACTTGTTTTTTTACATCCCGATGGTTAATAAACCAAATGGGATGTCCCGCTTTTTTGGTAATGTCCATACTGCCTTCATCACCGGTTTTCTTATTTTTTATGGAAACACTATAAAAACCATAATTGGAACCTTTTCCATTTTCAGTAACTTTCACTTCGGAATTCCCATCAATTTTCATATACTTTTTGGCGATCTTAATTGCTTCTTGCTTGGAAATCGTTTTTCCTTTGATTTTTTTAAAATTTTCATCCTTTTTTTGCATATTTACAAAAGTTGGGCCCAAGTCCGATTCTTCATAGCCTGTCACTGTCTTTTCTACAGATTTAAAGCCGTCAATAATCGTATTATCCGTAGATTCCTTGCCAGAAGCCAGGGCAAGTTCAACATCCATCCAGCGAAGGTTATTTTTTAGTACCATATGCTGTACATTTCGAAGGTCATCCTGAATATCACCAGATTGCTTATAAAGTACCTTTAAAGTGTTGTATTCATCCTTTGACAATGGTTCCTTGTCTAAATCTCTAACAGCGGTTCGATAGCTAAAATTTCCAATTTTAGCCAAGAATTCCTCCGTCTTGTTAAAAGGTAGTAATGTTAACGGCAGTTGCCCTACATCACTATGTGCTTCTGAAGTAATCCTCCATACCTCAATTAACGATGGAGACAAGGATTGCCTTGAATTCATTGCAAGGGTTGTTCCAATCTTATCGTGTAATAAATCCACTTGATAGGAAAGATCATGGAATGCTCGTTGATAAGTATTTTCTGCATTTAATAATATTGCATTTTTTTCCTGATGTTCTTGGTAGCCCCAATAGGCTGTTCCCGCGACACCTACAGCGAGAACACCTATTAATATTCCTCTAATCAATTCTATTCACCTCTCTACTTGCAAAAAATATGTTTCCCGATTCGTTTTATTTGAGGTCGTCCCCATATCCAGCCGCTAGTAGCAGTATCTGGGTTAAAATAGTATAATGCCTCTCCAGTTGGATCCCAACCATTGATTGCATCTACTACGGCCTTCTTAGCATTTTCATTTGGTGTTAGCCAAATTTGCCCATCAGCAACGGCCGTGAAAGCACCAGGCTCAAAAATTACTCCTGAAACTGTATTAGGAAATGTTGAACTATTTACCCTATTGAGAATAACAGCTGCAACAGCAACTTGACCTGTATAAGGTTCGCCCCTTGATTCTCCATAAACGGCATTAGCCATCAATTGGATATCATTTTGTGAATAACCATTTGGTATGTTAGCAGCTGTTGGCTTTTTGGGTGTCCCTTTATTTGGTAAAGTGTTTTTTTGACCTGTATTTTTTGGTGGAGCTGTATTTTTTGGTGGAGCTGTTTTTTGGGGTGTTTGTTTTGCTGGTGCTTTGTTTGCTGGATTAGGGACACTTTGTTTACTTTCATCTACCCCACCGTAATGTGTAAATTTGTTACCTGAGTTTATTTGCTTTTTTACAAACTGTTCATTGTATTTGCTTGCTTTGGCTAGTTTTAATTTTGTTGGCCATCCCGCCAATCCATCAATTGGCAGCCCAAATTCATATTGAAAATTTCTTAACGCCCAATACGTACTCCATCCGAATACCCCATCAATCTTCCCATTGAAAAATCCAAGATACTGGAGCCTGGATTGCAGTTCAATGACATCATCACCTACCGCACCTTTTTGGATAATCTGATTACTGAAAGCTCTGACCTCCTTGCTTTCAATAAATGAAGATGTCCCAAACATAAGAAAAATTAATAAGGAAAATTTTAGCAGGATTTTTTTCTTTATCATGGAATATTAACCCCCATTGTAAATCTTTTATCAGTAAACCTATTTTTTGTTTAAATGGTGTTTTTATTCCATCTTAATGAGAATAAAAAAAAAACCCTTTACAAGTGAAGGGTTTTTTGGACAGCATATTGTTTTTTCATATGATTGGCACTTAATATTTTAGCTTTTTTCACTTTCCTTAGTCCAAACCACCAAAGAAAAATCATAAAAGGAAAAATAATAAAGAGCCAATTTTCTTGGGAAATTAAGATAAAATCGTATGCACCGTGGAGAAGAAATGGTAAGAGAAGGGAAAATATAACCCATTTAGCTTTATTCCCTTCCGTAAACTTTGCTTTCCCAATATAAAAGCCCATAATTACACCAAATAGAGCGTGACTTGAAACAGGTAATAATGCACGTGTTACCGCATGTTCGATTCCATTAGCTATTAAATAGAAGACATTTTCTATTGTAGCAAAACCAAGTGAAACAGCTACTCCATAGACAATTCCATCAAAGGGTTCATCAAACTCTACATGCTGATAGACAACATAAAAGAGGATAAACCATTTGAAAAACTCTTCAAATAGACCTGAGCTAAGAAATGCATTGAAAAGATCAGATTTAATTATATGTTCTGTTTCAAGTACATGCTGGATAAACATGATTGGAAACACAAGAAGGGCTCCGTACATAAATGTCCTTAGAACGAAGGATATTGGCTCTGAGTCATATTCATCTTTTAAATAAAAATAACTAAGTAAGGCCAGTCCGGGGGCAATTCCGGCGGATAATATTCCCAGCATGATGAACCTCTTTTCCAATCCATTTTCTTAATCGTATCATGTATTCTCTATAAAGAAAATGAAAGATTCATTCCATTTATTAAGCCGACTTCAACCGTTTGACATTTGGTTATCTTAAAATTTAATTTCCTTCAAATTGCTAGCAAGGGCTACAGCCAATTTAATTCTTGCTTTTTTGGAGTCGTTGTCACTCCCTAGAATAACTCCCTTATTAAAAAGATCAAAGGCACTTCCTTCATAATCATAGGTTGTGTATACTGAACCCTCTTCTGCGCTAGTAGTGACAACCAGTTTAATTCCCGCTCCAATAGCTTTTTCAATTTCTGCCATCATTTTAGGGGCAACCTGACCACGTCCCACTCCTTCTAGGACAATCCCAGCAATCCCCGCCTCACGAGCTGCCTTAATAAATTTCCCATCAGCTCCAATATAGCATTTAATGATTTCGACTTGAGGAATAGATGATTCTATTTCAAAATACTCTCTTTTGATTGGTTTTTGAAAAACATGAACTTGATCGTTATCAATAATGCCAAGATAGCCAAATCCAAATGCATTGAAACCCTGGATATTGGATGCATGTTCTTTTTTTACATATCTTGCAGCAAATATTCGTTCATTAAAAACGACCACGGTGCCAGCATCCCTTAAATCATGAGAACAAGCACAATAAATGGCATGACGCAAATTAATATATACATCGCTGCCTAAATCCTCAGGCGAGCGCTGGGAACCTGTAACGACAACAGTTCTTGGGTCTTTAATTGTTAAATCAAGGAAATAGGATGTTTCTTCCATTGTATCCGTTCCATGTGTGACAACCACGCCTGAAACATCTTCATCCTTAAAATAGTCCTCAATTTTGTTTTTTAATAAAATTAAATCATCAAATGTGATATGAATACTAGCTTTTTGAAAAACAGATTCAATAACGACTTCAATGTCCTTTGGCAAATTACACATACTAGCGAGCTCTTCACCAGTTAACGCACCTGAGGCTAATTTTCCTGAATCTTTATTTGGCTTGCTTGCTATTGTTCCACCTGTTGTTAATAAGACAACTTTTTTCATCATTTTGTCACCCTTTTTGCATCTTTTTCTAGGATTGAGCAAGCAATTTCCCCACCGTGGAACCTGCCATTTTCAATGAATATTTCATTTGCGTTATTTCCTGCCGCAATTACACCTGCTATATATATTCCCTCAATATTTGTCTCCATTGTGTCTGCATTAAAGAAGGGTCGCCCTGATTCCCCATCTATTTTAACACCCATGTTCCGTAAAAATTGATGATCTGGATGGTAGCCTGTCATTGCAAATACAAAATCATTGCTTATCACATTTTCGTTATGGTCTTTTATATATACAACTTGATTTTCCGTTATTTCTTTTAGGGTAGCGTTAAATTCCATCAAAATGGTTCCCGCCCGGACCAACGCTTCAAATTCAGGAAGAATCCATGGCTTTATACTTGGAGAGTATTTTTCACCCCGATATAAAACTGTCACTCTTGCTCCAGCCTTCACAAGTTCTATTGCAGCGTCAACACTAGAATTTTTCCCACCAATCACACAAACATCTTTATCATAAAATGGATGGGCTTCTTTAAAATAGTGAAATACCTTGGATAAATTTTCACCAGGTACCTCCATATAATTGGGATGATCATAATAACCGGTTGCGATGATTACATAGCGGGCACAATAAGTATTTTTATTGGTATAAACATGAAACAGCTCACCTTGTTTTGATACACGAGTAACTTTTTCAAACGCATTTATTCGTAACTGTTTCCGTTTGGCAACTTCTCGATAATAAACAAGCGCCTGATTCCTTTTAGGCTTATAATGTTCTGTAATAAAGGGTACTTCGCCAATTTCTAATTTTTCTGCTGTACTAAAAAATGTTTGATGTGTAGGGTAGTGATAAATTGAATTCACCACATTTCCTTTTTCAATAATAAGTGGTTTTTTCCCTATATCCTGAACTGCGATCGCCGCTGCTAAACCACATGGGCCACCGCCAACAATAATGATATCTTCTATTTGCATAATAAGTACACCCCTTAAAACAATCATTCAGGATAACAAAAAAACTCCTATCGTCTATGATAGGAGTTTTTTCACTATGTTTCAATGGTTAAGTTTTAAATCCAGCCTCTAAAACGGCTTGCCTCTGCCATTTTTCTAACTCCAACCATATATGCAGCAAGTCGCATATCGACACGGCGTGTTTGGGCAGTGTCATAAATATTGTTAAAGGATTTTATCATTACCTTTTCCAGTTTTTCTTCTACTTCTTCCTCAGACCAATAGTAACCTTGGTTATTTTGAACCCATTCGAAATAAGAAACGGTTACACCACCGGCAGATGCTAATACATCCGGGACAAGGAGAACTCCTCGTTCTGTTAAAATCTCTGTCGCCTCTAGTGTAGTTGGACCATTTGCCGCCTCTACCACGATACTTGCACGAATATTATGAGCGTTTTCTTCAGTAATTTGATTTTCTATTGCAGCAGGAACAAGAATATCGCATTCAAGTTCTAGCAATTCCTTATTTGTAATAGTGTTATTAAATAATTTTGTAACCGTTCCAAAGCTATCTCGTCTATCTAATAGATAATCAATATCCAAACCATTTGGATCATGCAAAGCTCCGTATGCATCAGAAATTCCAATTACTTTTGCACCTGCATCGTGCATGAATTTAGATAAAAAGCTTCCAGCATTACCAAAACCTTGAATAACAACCCTTGCACCCTCAATTTGAATACCCTTCTTTTTAGCAGCCTCTTGGATACAGATTGTTACTCCTTTTGCCGTTGCAGACTCACGTCCATGTGACCCACCAAGAACAAGCGGTTTACCCGTAATAAAACCTGGTGAATTAAATTCATCAATTCGGCTATATTCATCCATCATCCAAGCCATGATTTGCGAATTGGTAAACACATCAGGAGCTGGAATGTCTTTAGTTGGTCCAACAATTTGACTGATTGCTCTTACGTATCCCCGGCTTAACCTTTCAAGCTCTCTAAAGGACATATCACGAGGGTCGCAGACAATACCGCCTTTACCACCGCCATACGGAAGATCGACAATCCCACATTTTAAGCTCATCCAGATTGAAAGGGCTTTCACTTCCGTTTCTGTCACACCTGGATGGAAACGAATTCCACCCTTTGTTGGCCCCACAGCATCATTATGCTGGGCACGGTAACCAGTAAATATTTTTATGGAACCGTCATCCATTCTAATTGGAATTTTAACTGTCATTAAACGTAATGGCTCTTTTAAGAGCTCGTATACCTCTTCAGGATAACCTAACTTTTCAAGGGCTTTATGTATAACGGTTTGTGTCGATTTCAACACATCATGCTTTTCCTCTTGATTAGTCTTTTCATTATCTTTATCGGCTACCATTTGTAATCCTCCCTAAAAAAATGCTACGAATGTTGTCAGCTTTCAGACACAAGTATACACCTTTAATTGATTTATGCAAGTGAAAAAAACAACTACCTGAACCATTATGTAAACGTTGCCAACTGCATTTTTAAAGGATTTCTAAAATTGCAATGGCTACAAATTATATCTTAATAACTTTTAATGATTGGAAGGGCGGTGGTTGCCCTTCTCTAACTTACTTTCTTAAAAAGCAGCTAAATTACTTGAAATATTGAAGAATAGTTTCCACCGCATTATTTTCGATTATTCGTTTCCCATACTCAGCTAAAACGTACGGACTTAGAATAGAAGCATTACCAAATTCAGATAAAACACAAGCAGCCTTAATATTATTTTCAGTTTCTAAATTATTCATTAATAAATAATAGCGGTTATGCATTGCATATAGGCTTCCACCAAAAATATTGACAGTGGACAGTCTTTTTGAAAGACCAATTATATCCTCAAAATCATCAAACTCATACAATAGGTCCTCAAAACCTTCCATCCTTACTTGCATTTCAATAAATCCATCGTATAGAATTTCCTCA
Source organism: Bacillus sp. AFS031507 (assembly GCF_002584635.1). NCBI lineage: Bacteria > Bacillati > Bacillota > Bacilli > Caryophanales > Bacillaceae > Bacillus > Bacillus sp. AFS031507. The sequence continues at coordinate 220,322 of NZ_NUOW01000003.1, read as the reverse complement.
TCTTCAATTGCTTCATCAACGGTAATGATCAATATCATCCCCTGAGCCTGGAGGGAGAACACCTCTACCGCCACAGAACCTTGAATATCAACGTCAAATTCCTCACTTGCCTCTTCCACCATATCATGAAAAAGCTGATTCCATTTTATTGAGTCTTTCCAAATATCTTCTTTGGAGAGTCCCCTGTCAAATAAATCATCAGAGGTTAGAAAAATTTTTATTTTATTGGCCGTTAAGCGTTCTAAGCGCATGATTTTGCCCCCTGCCGTGACATAACTCTTGTTTTCAGTGTATGCCCTGGGGTCCTGTTGGTGAATTGTCTATATTTTTCCTTCCATATCAGAATTCCACTTAAGTGTAATCAAGTGACATTCAGCAGGTGCCCCCAACCTTAAAGGGATGGTCGTGGTACCATAACCATTACTAATAAGAAGAATGGTATTATCTAATTTTTTTATTTTCCCTCTTTCATGTGGACTATATCCTAAAATATGAATTTGCCCCCCGTGTGTATGACCACATAACACTAAGCGAATTTCATGTTCAGAAAGAATCTTATTTGTAATATCAGGATAATGGCTTGCTAGAATTTTAAAACTTTTCTCTTCTGCATCTAGTAAGGCTAAATCCAGACGATCTCGGTCTTGCTTTAAATCATCTACACCAAGTAAACAAAATTTTTCACCTTGGGCTGATTCAAAAGTCACAGCGGTGTTATCTAATACTTTAATACCTAACTCCAGGAGGATAGCATCTAATTTATGATAATCTACTTCATAATCATTGTTTCCCCATACAAAGTAGACAGGACCAATTTGCTTTAGTTTCAACAAGTTTGCTTTAACTTTCTCAAAAGGAACCCCTTTTTCTGTTAAATCTCCGCCGATTACAACTATATCTGCCTTCCCCTTAACAGGGTTAATAATTTTATCAGATATCTTTCTCCTATGAATATCCGAAATAAAAAAGATCGAAACACTGCCTAGAGATTTAGGAAAGTCTGAAAAAGATAATTCATGTTCTATTACTTTATTTAAAAATGCTTCACGTAACATATATATAAGAAGACATCCACCACCGATGAACAGGACAACTAAACTAATAACCATATTTCCTTTTCCCCATTTCTTAACTTAAAGTTCAATGGAAATCATACCATAAAAAAGACTTAAACTAAAAAAGACAAGGGTTTGCTCCCATCCCATATTAAAAAGAAGGAAAAAAATAATAAAAAGGAAGAGATATTCCAAGAAAAGATTCATACCTAATTTTTCTCGTTTCTGCCCTATTTTTCTTGTCCTATGTAACAGCTCACGAATAACTTTTCCGGTAACGAGAAATCCAATAAAAAAAACCACTGAAGCTACAAAAAATTTTAATGGATTTATTACAAGCCCTATAAAGAACTCAGAAAGGACAAATGGATGAGGAATCGTAATCCATTTAATGAGCAGATATCCACTTAGAAAAATAACCAAATCCGTCAATACTTTTTTATACATAAAAATCCCTCCCATACAATGTATGAGAAGGATTGAAAATATTACCTAATTCAGTTATTGGTCCTCTTCGATACTTAAAATTCTGAACCCATGTTCTTCCAGCCTCTTTGTGAATTTGTCAATATTGTTCTTCTTTTCAATCTTCATTACAATTCTTCGGACAAGTTTATCAGTTTCATCAAAAGTAACAAGAGAAATAATATGTTCATGGAATTGATGGGCAATTTCAGACAGACGAGCAATCCGACCTTCAGTTTCAACTGATGTAAAGGCAATCCTTACTCCTGGGCGATTTACACCAAATGCACTCTCAAATGAACTGATTACATCCGAACGAGTAACCACTCCAAGGAAATTTTTGTTTTCATCAACAACAGACAATAAAGGAAAATCCTTTAAATCAAGAAGAGTTTTCTCGAATAGTTCTCTACCCTCTAAAAACTTATCTTGATGTGTAGCAATATCTTTTACAAAAGTTGAGGTTAAGTACTCATCCTTTTGTTTATCAGAATGAAAGAAACTTTCATAAATACAATATCTCGTCGCAACCCCTACATACTTATCTCCATTTAAAACCGGTAGTCCATCAATTTGATGTTTTTCTAATCTTTCCAAGGCCTCTTTCAGTGTCGTATTTTCCTGTGCAGTAAAACATTCATGCTTTGGAATCATAATATTTTTAACAAACAATTCCCATCACCTCAAAATTGATTATCTGTATTATCTATTATACTTCGACAATCCTTAGATAAACCCCTCTATATTTTAATAAGATAAATGTCATAGAAAAACGAAAAATTCATATTATTAAATGATGTTGAATAAAGGGAGGGCTAAAATGAATACACACTTTAAATCCTATCATCCTTATGCGAGTCCGTTTGACCCTTGCAAGCCAATACTTGAAAAAATTTACTCAACTCCGCCACATTTATATATGGGCTTTCAACCACCTAATCTTCCACAATTTTCGCCGCAAGAAGCACTGAGAGCTGGCACGCTTTGGAAGGACTTCTATGATCCTTGGTACAATTCGTTCGAGAAAGCAAAAGGGGGCCTGCCAACATGACACAGGTCCCTGCCGAATATTATCAAATAATGGAGCAGCTTCAAACGGTTGACTTTGTTTTAGTAGAACTCACATTATATTTAGATACCCATCCTGATGACCTAGAGGCAATCAATCAATTCAATCATTACGCAAAAGAACGTAAACGTATCAAAAAGGCATTTGAAAGCCAATTTGGTCCATTGCTTCAATTTGGAAATAGCTACTCCGGATATCCATGGAACTGGAAAGATACCCCATGGCCGTGGCAAGTTTAATTAAAGGGAGGGAAGAGCTCAATGTGGGTTTATGAGAAAAAATTACAGTACCCAGTTCGAGTCAGTACTTGTAATCCAACATTAGCAAAATATTTAATTGAGCAATATGGGGGTGCCGACGGCGAACTTGCTGCTGCACTCCGATACTTAAACCAACGATACACAATTCCAGATAAGGTAATTGGTCTTCTAACAGATATCGGTACAGAAGAGTTCGCCCACCTCGAAATGATTGCTACAATGGTCTACAAATTAACGAAAGACGCCACGCCTGAGCAAATGAAAGCAGCAGGATTGGGAGCACATTATGCTGACCATGATAGTGCATTATACTACCATAATGCCGCAGGAGTCCCATTTACAGCTACTTATATAACCGCTAAGGGTGATCCAATTGCAGATTTATATGAAGATATTGCAGCAGAAGAAAAGGCAAGGGCTACCTACCAGTGGTTGATTAACATAAGTGATGATCCTGATATCAATGATAGTCTGCGCTTCTTACGTGAACGGGAAATCATCCATTCGCAACGCTTCCGGGAAGCTGTGGAAATATTAAAAGACGAACGTGGTAAAAAGACTATATTCTAATAAGAAAAGCGGAAGCGCCCGTTTAGCGGCGTATGGACTGGAGCGCTTCGACTGAGATAAAGGAAACACGGAGAGCGCTAGCGATCCGATGTTGACTTATCGTAGGGAGAAGAGCGAAGTCCACTAGACGCTGGGCGCTGGAGCTAGACAGTAATCTAAGTTCAAAATCTTATACTTAGTTATCTCGATAAAAATAAGAAGCAGTTTAGTTCTGCTTCTTATTTTTTTTCATGATATAGGTTTATGTCATATTTAGTTTTCATCATTTCAAAAACAATGTGACGTGATTTCCATTCTTCTTCTTTTTTCCAATAATCCTTACTGCGATCGACAATTTCACATCTTAATTCATGATATTCCTTTTCTGCTTTGTCTTTTTTTGCTTTCAGTAAATTCATTGTACCGTACATTCCGACACAAAAAACCAACAATGTCAAATTATTGGAGTCATTTACAAACGCCGAAAACATTGCAGCAAAGGAATAGGAATAAATACTGGCAACTGTGATATACAAATAGGTTAAGAAACTAGCTGCTAAAATAATTGTGGCCCAAATTGAAAGAATATGCCGCTTTTTAAAACGGTCAAATTTTTCTTTTCGTTTTCTTACATTTTCAAGAGCCTGCTTGGTTGCCTGATCAGTATTTTCAAGTAATTGGATTGGAGAATCCATTTTTATCACGCTCCATTTCTCTGTATATACATATGAACTTGTCCCTTCTATTATGTTTTTCTATTAAAAAAAAACCGATCACTTTTGGATCGGTTAATTGTTTATTGGTATTTTCAAAACCTGCCCTGCATTTAGTTGGTTACTCGTTAGATGGTTTGCCTCCATAATAATATCCATTCCCTTTGGGGATTGATAATACGTCATTGCTATCCTATAAAGGTTTTCATTTGGTTTAACCGTATGAGAAATGATTTTACTAGCTTCTGGTTCTGTCGATACTACGCTAGTTTCTGACTCTTTTTCTTTTTCACCATTAATATCTGATACCTGAGAATCCGTTTTGTTTTCATTTGTACTCTCGGGTTGAACAGATGTATCCACAGCCGTTTCAGTCTGTTCTACTCCGGCGTTAGATTCTACGCTAGGTTCTTCAGAATCGTTAGCTTCAGAAATTGCTTCCTTCGTTTCATCGGGATTTTCTTGGGTTTCCTCGTCATCTTTAGAATTTTCCAAATTAATCGTTTCATACCCTACTGTTTCTTCTGATGATTTTTCAACCCCATTTATTTTTTTAGCACCGTCACGGTAAGAGATTACACTAAATATGATTATAGGCAGGAGGATAAAGAACAAAACTAATAGACGAATAAGTGGATATTTTAGCTTCCATTTTGTTTTTTTCTTCTTTGGACGATGTATCTGCTCCCGTGGAGGCAAAACTTCCATGTCTTCGACTTTTTCATTAATTTTTTCTATTCGCTGTTTTAATCTTTCCGCTTGGTCCCTGAATGGTTCTTCATTATTCATGGAGCTACTCCTCCCTATTCATCTTCTCTGATTGGTTGTTTAAATTTTATATAGACTCCTAATAAAAAATCAATGACAAAATGCATAACAATTGTGACTGCTAAATTGTCTGTCCACTGAAATATTAAACCAATAAAAAAGCTTAATACAACAATATTTACAAACAAAAACCAATTAAAAAGGTATCGATAGTGGATGATTGCAAAAATAATACTTGCTAAAATGAGGCCTACTTTTGTTTGAATGATCCCTCTAAACAATAATTCTTCACTAAAAGCTACTAAAAGGGCAATGATAAAGATATGAAACAAATTTCTATTTTTAAATATTCTTTCATTCAAACCGCCATCATCATAAAAGGACGAAGGCAGCGATTTCATAAAAAGAATATCGGCCATAACCACTGTAATACCGGCAGGGAGACCGATTGATATAATATGAAAGTCATTCAAAGAAATATTATCCAAATAGGAGAAATGGTCAAAAAATATAAATCCTAATATCAATGAGATCGCACAGAGAATTCCCTGTGTCATGTAAAGGTGAAAAAGCAAATCTTTATCCGTTAATCCATTAATTAATTCAAAATACTTTTTTTTCATTCCCTCAACTCACAATTGATTAGAATTTTAGCAAGATAGTCGTTCCAGTTTTTTTCATTTGTTTTTACTGAAGGAAAATGATTAGAATTATTAGTTTGATAATCATTTATTTGAAGCCCGCAAATGTCGCAGCATGGATTTAGCTTGTTAGACAATATTTCATCAAAATAATGTAAAATATATTCACGTCTGCAAAAATTGGTTTCAATCCATTTTTTCATGCAATAAATATTATTTTTCTTAATGGATAATCTTTCCTTAACAAAATCATTAATAGTGCATTGTAACTTTTCAAGGCTAGCCATTTCTAGAAATGACTTATTTACAAAGTCCTCAACAATCCTCCATTGAATATCGGTAAAACCGCCAAGCTCCATTAGTTTCGTATTTAGATTGATCTTTCCATCCTTCAGAAGATGGTCATGTTCTACCTTTTTAAACAACCAGTCTATTTGGTGTTCAGATGGCAATTCATTCTCTGCAAGCTGGATTGGAAGCTGTTCATCCCCTGGCGAATATAAAAGGATGGCAATACTCGGTTCGCCATCACGACCTGCCCTTCCGATTTCCTGTAGAAAAGATTCTATTTGCATTGGCATGTGATAGTGAATAATAAAACGGATATTTTCTTTATTAATACCCATGCCAAAAGCACTCGTAGCACATATTACATCTAATTGCCCATAGATAAACTGTTGTTGAATCAGTATTCTTGTATTTTGATCCAATCCGCCATGATAGGCCATAGACAGACAGATTCCTTTTTCTGTTAGTAAGTTCGCCATCTGTTCGGCAGCTTTTTTACTTGAAAAATAAATAATTCCCGGTTTTTTCAATTTGGCAACAAACTCGAGGACACTGGCTTGTTTATCGCGGTAATCAAATAGTTCTTTTACATAAAAGCCGATATTGGGTCGGTCTATGGTCGATTCTATTTTTACTATTTCCTCTAAATCAAGTGAAGCAACAATGTCCTGTCGTACCTTTATTGTAGCTGTCGCTGTCAGTGCAAGCGTTAGTGGATTACCGAATTTCTTTCGAATCTCACCTAGTTTTGAATAATCCGGGCGAAAATCAAAGCCCCATTGGGAAATACAATGGGCTTCATCTACAACAAACAATGCAATCGTAAGCTCTTGAAGTTTACGAAGGATATAGGGAACTCTCAACATTTCAGGTGATATGAAGATAAATTTATATTGACTTAAATGATGTAGGGCCCTATTTCTTTCCTCTCCCGAAAGAAAAGAGTTTAAAGCAATGACTCTCTTTTCACCAAATCTTTTAAATTGTTCCACTTGATCCTGCATTAATGATAGAAGAGGAGAAATAATTAAAATTTGCCCCTCTAAAATAATCCCAGGAAGTTGGTAACACAGGGATTTTCCAGTTCCAGTTGGGAGCATGGCCAGTGTATGCTGCCCAGCAAGAATCGAGGTGATTACCTCTTTTTGTCCAGTCTTAAACGTTTGATAACCAAAATGTTTTTTTAAAACCTTTTCTAATTCCATTATCTATCACCATATTTCGCTAATACTAACCTAATTTGAAAATAAGTAGCAGTATCTACTTCTTCTCTTATCACTTTTAGCTGTTTGGTTACTTTTTGCCGCGAAACTTCCAAAATCTTATTTTGTAACTCACTATCGACGTAGGTATCAATGGAAAAATCCTTTACATTTAAGGCTAATTCAACAAGATGATCTTCTATTGTACTTAATTTTAAGTGTCTGAGATTTGCAATCATATCAAGGCTATATCCTTGTAATAATAATGACTGTGTTTTCCTTGAGGAAAGGGTTAATTCATCATCTTGCATTAGATCATGGATAAGATAAGGTAAGATTTTAAACTGATTACCGTCTTCCATTATTTTTTGAATCAAGTAATGAAGGGCATTAGTAAACCCAATCTGATAATCGTGAAAATCCAAATTCAGCTTTTTTGCTACTTGTAGAGGGGTTAATCCAATCTGCTGAAAACCAGTTAACCGAAACACTAAAAGTGATGGGTCCATGTCTTTCACTGTATTAAAACATTCATTTAACTCTGAATAGACAGTAGTCCCTATCTCCATCCTAGGTACGGTGATAACCTTTAGAGTAGATTTTAACCAGATATGGACGTCTTTGTTTTTTTGAATGGGTATATATCTTGATTCCCCAAAAGCAAGATTGGATACTACCTGAATTAGTAGGGACAATCTTTCCCAAAATAGAGAGGTTATTTGATGAAAGGTCCAGCCATTTATATATTTGGGCAATGGTTTGTTTTCTAGAAGTGTCATTCCAGAGGTCGTTACATCGAATCGTTGTTCCCCTTTATTTAATAACCAATTTTTTTCTACCATTGATTGATATATTTCATCAAAGGAGTCCCTTGTTAATTGCTCATAAATCCCAAAAAATTTTTTTAATGAAAATAGGTGGGCGTCTTGGATAGTTTGTGATGATTTTTTTCCATTCAACAGGTGATAGACGGAGTAAATCGTCCGTTCCCTGTTTAATTGTTTGACACTATATAGAATAATGGATTCAATTTGCATTATATGAGTCCCCCACCATTTTTCGTACATTATCGACAAAATATCCATTTTTCTTCTTTATTCTACCATGAAATTAAGTGGACTGTTGTCCAAAAATGTATAAGAATTAGAAATTCAACCATATAAACTACAGGAATATGGGTATTTTTCTATTGAAAAGTTATCGATACAGTTTTACAATAGATATGAGTTATCCGTTTTCAATTTGATAATGGAAAATGTGTAAGAATAATTTTGTTTATATTACTGGGAGGTTTTTTTTCATGGCAAAGTACACAATTGTGGATAAGGAAACTTGCATTGCATGTGGGGCTTGCGGCGCAGCAGCACCAGATATTTATGATTATGATGATGAAGGCATTGCATTTGTAACTCTTGATGATAATGAAGGAATTGTTGAAATTCCAGATGTATTAATCGATGATATGATGGATGCTTTTGAAGGCTGTCCTACTGATTCCATTAAGGTAGCTGACGAAGCTTTTGATGGCAATCCAACTAAATTTGAATAATATTTAGGTAAAACAATTGTTAAGCTACTGCCTCTCTCCTTTTTAAGGTGAGAGGTTTTAATTTTTTACAAAAAAACAACAGGAGGAATAAGTCCATCCTGTTGTTTTTATTTATTAGACGCTTTTAATTGTTGTGTTCTTATTAATCCATGCCTGCATCCGAATGAACAGAAGCATAAAGATGGATGACATCATAACACCTTTTATTAAGTTAAAAGGCAAGATAGCAGGGACTACCAAATTACGCATATCAGGGAATCCCATAAGAGCAGTATAAGCCGGTAAAATGAAGAAGTAATTTAATATACTCATCATTACCGCCATTATAGTTGTCCCGGCAATTAACGCTAATGTCATACCTTTTCTAGTTTTGAGTCTATTATATACGAAATATGTTGGCAGGATAAACACAATGCCAGCAGCAAAATTGGCTATATGGCCAACAGGAATTCCTGTAAAACTTCCTGTCTGAATATAATTAAGGACATTTTTAAAAAACTCAACTAATATTCCTGCAATTGGTCCAAAAATCAATGTGGCAATTAATGCTGGGATGTCGCTGAAATCGACAAACAAGAAATTTGGGAATAAAGGCAATGGAAATTGTATTAGCATTAACAGAAATGCAATACTGCTCAACATTCCAATTGACACATATGCCCTTACGTTCATTTTCCTCTGTTTCTTCATCTTCTTCATCTTCCTCTCTCCTTTTTTGATCCATCGCGTTTAGGAAGAGAGGTTCAGCAAACAGTCGAGTCCTAAGTAAATAAAAACTCCCTCAAGAAAATATACTTGAGGGAGTTTACAAAGGCACGCTTAATAAACGTTCATTAAACATTAATTTTTTGAACGTCTGCAGAACCTCCATCTTCTCCCATCCAGACTATACTGTCGGCTTTGGAATCACACCAAATCCTGCCAAAACGGCTCGCGGGCTTATGAGTTTCACTCAAATACCGCCGATCGGGAATTTCACCCTGCCCCGAAGATAGATCGATATTTAATTACAAATATAATTATACTGCTTCCTGCATTTTTTGTTAAGTAAAAGGTTTACGTTTTAACACATTTGTAACTTCTACAACAAAACCCGCAGACACGTGGGTCTACGGGTGGATTATTATCTCAATTTATATTTAATACTTGCTTAGGTTTGATAAGATCCGAGGACAGATGGTTAAGTTGTTTAATACGTGTTACCGTCATATTTCTTTTCTTCGAAATGGAGTACAATGTGTCGCCTTGTTTGACGATATATTGCTTTTTTCCTTTCTCTGTTTTGTCTTCCTTTTCAAGTTTTACATGGGAGCTTGCTTCTAATACATCATCATTGATTCCAGCTATTCCACCCTGTACATTCTCGCCTGTGTCCGCTTTTCCTAAGAACTTTTCTGGATCCAATGCATATTTCTTATCATATCTCCACTCATGCTGGTGGGTTTCAAAATGAAGATGGGTCCCAGTAGCTTGTCCTGTTCTCCCCATTTTCCCTATTAAGGTTCCCTGCTTAATACTTTGACCTTCTAATACAGTTCGCTTGTTTAAATGGGCATAGACAGTAACAAAATTACTTGGATGTTTTATAAATACTACATTTCCATATGTATTCGAATAATAGGATTTAACTACTTGACCATCATCGACGGCAAGAACAGGGGTGTTCAATTTTCCAGCAATATCAATTCCCTTATGTTTACCCATTCTCGTTCCATATGTATCAGAAATAATACCGTCTGCAGGCCATATCCACCCATCCTTTATCTCTTTCTCATCCTTCATACTTGCTTCGGAATGTATTCCACCAAAAAATAACAAACTGACACATAGCGCCATAATTAGGGCAATAAGAACCCTTTTTATGTAGTCTCGCATTTTCTTCATTCAACCTCCTTAGTTCTTTTCCTCCTCCACACAATATGTTAGTTGTTTCACCTTTAGAACATGTTCCTTTGTGGAGGAGCGATTAGACATACTCGTTATAATTTGGAGATTATAGTTATTTTATTCATGATAAAAAAAATCAACCACTTGGGGTTGATTGAGAATTAATTATTGAAGCGTCCGTAGGTTCGGAGCACGTGGGACTTTGTTTTCCTTTGATAGGTTAAATGTTCCGATTTTTTTTATAGGCGGATTTTTTATAATGACTTTTTCTAAACCAAATTCTTTAGCTGTTAATAACAAGGACTCATAAGCGTTAATCGTAACTTGGTCTTCTCGTAGACTCGAATTTTCATCTATTGTAACAAATAAAGTTTTTTCTTTAATGGATGCATCCTTAATCGGCAGAGCTGGAAAAAGTGAACTTTTTAACCCTAATAAGGGCTGATCATTCTTCATTGCCTCCAAAGCCCTATTAATATCAGTATACGTCTTTACTGATGGAACTAAGTAGGGGATTTCACTATCTTTAGAAAAATAAAAGAAGAAGGCATGATTCTTCTTTTGGACGACTTCAATTTGCTCTTTCCTGCCAAGATTCCCTAGTTCTATTCCAGGCTCACCATTTGTTGAAAATTGGATTTTTTTTATATGACTGTTAGAAGAAATATCTTTTTGTAATACATTCATAAAATTTGTTTCTGTTGTTGATCCTTGGCCGTACTGATGGGTTGACGGCACATCAACCAAAACAGCTTTATTTTTATTATCAAGCCTCAGCGTAGCATTAAGTGGATAAAATTCGCTTAAACCCCATTCTTCTTCCTTTAAACTCACCATGTTTTCATTAAATATAGTTAGCCATGATTTGTCATTTGAATCATTTACTATAGTGGAAACTGGAACAAGTATTTGCGCTTGTGGATCTGGAATCCAATAAGTTAAGACCCTTCCATTGTTTACATCATCATCATAGACTGCTGTTTTCAAAAGTTCATTATTCTCAGCTGCAGAAAAGGTCTTTGCTTTTAAATTGTCATCTTCTTTTTTCAAAGCAATGGAGGAATCTTCATCCGCTGTTTGCATTTCCTGCCCAGATGAAGCATTTTTTTGACTTGCTTTATCCTCTGAGTATTGGGTTCCGACCATTAATTTAGGAACTAAGATGAAGAAAATGAGCAATGCACATGCAGTAGCGAGGCCAGGCAGGAGCCATTGTTTTATTTTTGTCTTTTTTATAGAAAGATTCTGATAAATGTCACGAGGATTGCGATCATCTTGTATTTTGGGCATTTGCCTTAATAGTTCTTCGAGCTGCTTATCGCTCCACTCTGACTTTTTCACTAGCCGCTACCTCCTTCTGATAAGACATTTCCATATGTTTCTTCAATACCTTTAACGAACGGTGCTGTGTCGTTTTCACCTTGCTTTCTGTCCATCCTAATGCTTGGGCTGTTTCAGCAATCGATAAATCTTGAATATATCGCAGAATAATAACAGATCTTTGATCCATTGTGCAATAGTCTAGACAGTTGTAAACCCACCTGATTTCTTCCTTTTGTACCGTGATTTCTTCTGGTATAGGATATCCATCTCTCAGCTGATCGGTGGACCAATCAAATTTTTCGAGTAAACGCTCTTTCCATCCCTTTTGTTTTCGGAAGAAGTCAATGGCTACATTTCTTGCAATCGAAAACAACCAGGTTTTCTCACTGCTTTTCCCTTCAAAACGGCGATAAGATTTAAAGACTCTTATATAGACTTCTTGGACAAGATCCTCGGCATGTTCTTTGTTCCTGACCATATAAAATAGAAATTGAAAAACGTCATGATGATATTTTTGGTAAAGTTCATCGAAAACGGAGTCCATCAATTCCCCTCCCCGTTCATAATATTAGTCGATTTATATGTATAAAAAGTTTCACCTTATAAATATAGACTTTTTTGTAACAAAAAGGAAGGTATAAATTGGAATCCATTTCCCAAAAATTTGATACAAAAAACTCATCCTGTAAATGGATGAGCTCGGTCGCTTCCGCTTTTAAGTTTATCTAGCTGCAGCGACCAGCGACTAGTGGATTGGCCCTCTCCTCCTTGCGATAAGTCAACATCGAATCGCTAGCACTCTTCGTGTTTCCTTTATCTCATGCGGAGCGGTTCCAATCCTGTCGTGCGCTAAACGGTCGCTTTCGCTTTTAAGTGTTCCTCGTGAATCAAGAACAATCGGCAAAATACTTGTTCATTTTACTATTTTCGAGGCACTAAAAAGGAAAATGTCGTTCCTTGACCGAGTTTACTCTGAACAGAAATATGACCACGATGTGCATCCATAATATTTTTAGCTATGGCTAGTCCAAGTCCTGTTCCTGCTCTTCCTCTCGTTCGAGCTTTATCAGCCTTATAAAACCGTTCAAACACAAAAGGTAAATCTTCGTCAGGAATACCCGCCCCAGAATCTTTAACTCTAATCCTTACGCCCTTATCTTCTGAAGTCACACTTAATTTAACAGAACCGCCTTTAGGTGTATGTCTAATGGCATTATCAATTAAATTTGTGAGAACCTGTTCGATTCGATCAGGATCAAAGGAAATGGAGGTGATTTCATTATCTATCTCTGCAAATAATTGAATTCCATTTTCTTTAGCTAATCCCTGGAACTTGTGGATAATTCGATTGATAAAAGAAGAAATATTAGTTTCCTCCATTGTTAATTGAAGATGTCCTGCTTCCATTCGGGCTAAATCTAGCAATTCATTGACAAGCCGGCCCATACGCAAGGATTCATCATAAATGACTTTTGCCATTTCCTTTTTCTCTTCTTGGGATTCAGCAATATCATCAACGATTGCCTCACTATAGCCCTGCAACATCGATATTGGCGTTCTAAGCTCATGAGAAACGTTTGCAATAAAGTCTTGTCTCATTTTATCTAACTGTCTTTCCTCGGTCATATCCCGCAGAACGGCTACTGCACCGCGAATAAAACGGTTACTATATAATGGACTAACTAGAATGACCCAATGTCTGCCTTGGAATGAAATTTCACCCATTTGTTCTGCTTCAGTATCGACTGCTTGCTGAAATAGATCCATTATCTCTGGTGGTATGGCTTCGGAATCCGTACTAATTCCACCCATTTCATAATACCAATATTGAAGAAAGCGGTCTGCTGGAGGATTGGTGATTAGAATCGCCCCATCCCGATTAAAGGTAATAACACCATCTGCCATACTGCTTAGGATACTCGATAATTGCTCTTTTTCTTGGCTAAGTGCACTCATATTGAATTTTAATTGTCTACCCATTTGATTAAATGCAGTTGCTAGTTCCCCAATTTCATCATGTGTAAGGATGGGTACTTTTGTATCGAATTTCCCTCTGGCCACTTCAAAGGCTGCTTCTCTCATCTTTCTTAACGGAGCTGCAATTCTTGTGGACAAAAAGAAGGCAAAAATAGTTGTAAGGATAATAGCTACACCCGCAACAAGTAAAATAAATTTAGTTGTTTCATGGGTTGTTTCTTGCATTACTTCTAATGATTGATAAATAAAAACGGCACTTTTTTCTTCCCCGGGCAAATGCAAAGGTACACCAATAATTGAATACTTAGCTTCCTTTTTTTCTTCATTAAAGGAAAGGGTGGAAATCTTTTCAACAGTCCTATCTTTTTTTAATACTTGTGATAATGTCGGGTCATTTTTAATATCAGTATAGGATAACCTATTTGAAAGATTCGTGTTTGGAGAGTAATAGATTTCACTCTCATTTTTAACAATTACTACATTGTTGACATTATCAATAATTTCCCAGGATATCTCTAATCCAAGTGGTAATTTTTCATTAGGATGTTTTTCTAAAACATTTGCAATTTTCTCAGCTGTATTGGTCAAATCCTTTTTCATCTCAAGAGTATTGTAGTTTTGGAAAAATTCGAGAAGCATGATTGTTAAGATGAATAGCACAAAAGATACTAATAAAAGGATCGTTAACCATAGCTTTCCTACAACACTTCTTAATAATGTCATTCATTAATAACCTCAAATTTATAGCCTACGCCCCAAACTGTAACAATCATTCTTGCAGCTTGTTCAGATACCTTGTTTAATTTTTCACGAAGACGCTTTACGTGCGTATCAACTGTACGTAGATCCCCGAAAAATTCATAATGCCAAACTTCTTTTAGTAACTGTTCACGGTCAAAAACCTTATCTGGTGCCTTCGCTAAGAAATAGAGCAATTCATATTCTTTTGGCGTTAAACTTACTTCTTTACCATCTGCTGCTACCCTATGTGCGTCATTATCAATGGTTAAGTGTGGGAATACAATGACGTCTTTCGTTGTCGTTTCCGTTTGCAGGTAACTTGTTTGTGAAGACCTTCTTAACAAGGCTTTGACACGCAGGACAACTTCTCTCGGACTAAATGGTTTGACTATATAGTCATCAGTGCCCACTTCAAAGCCTTGGACTCGATTAATTTCTTCCCCTTTAGCAGTAAGCATGATTACCGGTGTTGCCTTCTTTTCTCTTAATTCACGACAAACTTCAATTCCGTCTTTCCCTGGCATCATTAGGTCAAGAAGAATGACATCATAGTCATTAGCAAACGCTTTTGCTAACGCCTCGGTTCCATCTTCTGCTTCATCAATTGTATAGTCTTCACGCTCTAAGTACATTTTTAATAAACGGCGAATTCTTTCCTCATCATCTACAACTAAAATTTTCACGTCTTTTTCCATTATTAATCCCCCCATGGAGTTTATTTTACAAAACGCTATTGTTTTATGCCATATTTTCGTGCTAATTCTCCTATAAAAAGTGTCAATAATTTGACAACGATAGCTACACTTGAAAATTTAATAAAAAGCCTTCACTTTTTGAAAGTGAAGGCTATAAAATTTTACCTATTGTGAATGTTCAACCCGCATAGGAATGTAAGCCAGCAATAACGAGATTGACTGCAACAAGGTTAAACATAATAATCACAAAACCAAGTACTGCTAACCATGCAGATTTTTCGCCATGCCACCCTTTTGAAAGGCGAAGATGTAAAAATGCTGCATAGAATAGAAATGTTATTAAAGCCCAAACTTCTTTTGGGTCCCATCCCCAAAATCGTGACCAAGCCATTTGTGCCCATATCATTGCAAAAATGAGTGCACCCAGAGTAAATACTGGGAAACCGATTAATACAGAGCGATAGCTAATTTCGTCAACAAAGTCTAGTTTAATGTTTTTAACTAGCGGTTTTAGTGCTGCAGCAATTCGTTTTCGTAATATTAATCTAATTAAGCCATAAATAACGAGTCCCGCCATTAATGACCATATTACTGTATTTAATTTTTTGGCATTAATAAAAGCTGGTACCTCGAACAAAGGCTTAAATCCATCTTTTGTTAGTAAGTCTCCTTCATGCGGACCGGAAATGGCAGGCATCGTATATTCAACAACTGCCTCGTTATCGTGTTTATCAACCCAATTAAATTTCTCATGGTAACCCAACCCTGAAAATATCGAAGATACGGCAACAAAACCAAGTACGGCGACTAATGAAAACATGACCATTTCAAGCCAAAAGGTTTGTTTGTTGGATTTTGTTTGATCAATTGCCTTTACGAGATAAATAAGCCCTGCCGCAAAGCTAATCGATAGAATAGCTTCCCCAATAGCCGCAGTAGTTACGTGAATATGCAGCCAATAACTTTGTAATGCGGGTATTAATGGCGTAATATCCTTTGGAAACATACTTGCATAAGCGATAACCAATATGGCGACAGGCATTGTAAATAATCCTAGTAAGGTTGTTCGATAAATAAAATAAATGACAATAAATGCACCTACAAGCGCCATTCCGAAGAATGTCGTGAACTCAAACATGTTACTAACTGGAGCGTGACCCGCAGCAATCCATCTAGTGATAAAGTAACCCAGTTGCGAAACAAAACCAACAATTGTTAACAGTACAGCAATCTTTCCCCATCTGTTGGTTCCTTCCTTTTCATTCGCTTGCTTCTTGGATTTAATAGACCCTCCGAAAAACAGGGTTGCAACTAAATATAGTATAAAAGAAATAAATAATAAATTACTACTAATCGTTGCCAACTAGACACTCTCCTTATCCTTAGGTTTATCAGTATCTTCCCTTTGAACTTGATCGTCTGGCATTTCAAGTTTCGTATCTGTCAAAACTGTTTCAATTTCTTTTTTTAGTCCATACCAATTTTTGTTTGTATGAGCTGCAACCCAAATTTGTCCATTTTTGTTTTGAATCCAAATTCGACGGTGATTCCAATAGGCTCCTTGCATGACGCCAATCATAAATATGATTCCACCTAATATAATTGCCCATAATGTTGAATCCTTCCGAACAATAAATCCTGAAACATTCTTTGTTTCGATTCCTTTAAATGCCATTTTATATTGATTAGCCCCAAATGGCTCGATGGTTTGCTTGATGGCAACGAAACTTGTTTCCCCTTTTGGCTTTTCAGGGGATACCATCCGGAAGACAAAGGCAGGGTTGTTTGGAACTCGTGATTTTGTTGTTGGCTCCCCATTTTCCGCAAATTCGAAATCTGGAAAGTAGTTTAGAATTTCAACAGAATACCCATTACCAAGATCATACTTCATCTTCGGATCTGTAAGATCAATTTTAAGATCGTTAATGGCTTTTTTCGTATTTTTATTTGTTAATGAAAATGACATCGTATTGAGTTCATTTCGGAATGAAGCTTGGAAGACAGAATAACCTTCAAAGGTGAGAGGGAGATTTACTCTTACCTTATATTCGGTTACTTTCTTGAGCTTTGGTTTCTCGCCAGGTAGATTATTTCCAACACGCTTATAAAGAACAACATTCGATTGATAATTTTTCACAACATCTCCAGCCATATTAATAGCCTTTTCAAATGTTTTGTCTTTATTTTTATCATAGTGTTCTAAAATAAATTTGTTATTTTGGAGATAGAACTGTCCTTCTGTTTCAGGAACAAGAGCTGTTTCTCCCTCCCTGACCCAAAGGTTCTCATTTACATACATTCCAGGAATAAAGCGCAGCATCCCGCCGAGTAAGAAAATAATTAATCCAACATGGTTTACATACGGACCCCAGCGAGAAAAACGCCCTTTTTCAGCTAAGATATCTCCATTTTCTTCGCGGACATGGTAACGTCTTGCCATTAAATGCTTCTTAATTAACGTAAGATCATTTTCATCTGCACTTTCGTTCACACCAAAAATGCGCTGACGTTTTAAAAAACCTTCGTGTCTTGTAACCCTTTGGGCCTTAAGGGCCTTATATAATGGCACCACCCGATCGAGACTACAAATGACCAAGGATATACCGATCATCGCAATTAATAATAAATACCACCAGGAACCATATAAATTATTAAAACCTAATTGGTAATATAATTTACCAACCCAACCATATTCCTGCTCGTAATAAACATCTGCAGGCAAGTCTATATACATTTCCTGCGGCAAAATCGTACCAAGTGATGAAGCAATTAAGGTAATAATAATCAGCCAAACGCCAACCTTTACTGATGAAAAAAAGTTCCATATTTTATCAATAAATGTTTTATTATATGTTTGTGAACGTCTTGCACTTCCTTCATAGCGCATATCGAGAAGTTCTGCAGGGCTAATTCTCTCATCCAGCACTTTTCCGCATGCCTCACACAAAACAGTTCCATGTGGATTTACATGCCCGCATTCACATTTAACATCTTTCATTGAAAAAACTCCCAACAACCTAAGGTTTTATTTTCTCCATAAATTCCCTAATTTTCTCTTCTGTTAACTCACCCGTATAATATTTAACGACCTTGCCATTCTTATCAATCAAAAATGTAGCTGGCAGCGGATCAATACCATAAGTATTCATTACATCCTTATCTGTATCAATCATAATCGGAAAATCCAGCTTAAGTCGGTCAGCAAATTGATTAACTGCAAGTTTAGATTCTTGAATATCTACTGTTAACACTTGGACCCCTTTGTCCTTATACTGATGATACTGATTATTAATATACGGCATTTCTTTTTTACAAGGCGGGCACCATGTTCCCCAGAAATTTAAGAAAACCCCTTGGCCGCGATAATCGGAAAGCTGATGTTTATTTCCTTGCATATCAACCAATGCAAAATCAGGAGCTAAGCTATCAACCGCCACTTTTTGTTTATTATCTTTTGTAAAATTAGCATATAGCGTATAAACAACGGCAGCCCCTAGTAAAAGTAGTATGATAGTTCTTACAACTAATCGCCGCTTTTTCAATAAATTCCCCTCCAGTGAATCACATGACACAGTTTGTCTAATTATAGCATTTTACAACACAAATACAGTGTAAATGAAGAATAGAATTTGTGACGGTTTTATGAATTTTTTTTGGTTGAGCCTAACCCCAGTGCCCTTAGCTGCTTTACTTCATGTGGGGTTAGCTCTCTTGCATCGCCCGTTTTTAAACCTTTTAGTGTTAAGAAGGCATATCGTTCACGCTTTAATTTCAATACATCATGACCAATTGCTTCAAACATCCTTCTAACTTGACGGTTTCTACCTTCATGGATGGTTATTTCAACAATGGCCGATTGTTTTTTATTATCTGCTGAGAGCAATTTCACTCTAGCTGGAGCTGTTTTTCCATCTTCTAGACGGATTCCTTTTTCAAGCTTCCTTAGATTTTCCTTTGAGGGAATGCCTTTTATTTTTGCAACATAAACTTTGTCTATTTCACTTTTCGGATGCATGAGTAAATTAGCAAATTCTCCATCATTCGTTAACACTAATAATCCTGATGTATCATAATCAAGGCGTCCAACGGGATAAATCCTTTCTTTTAAATGCGGAAAGAAATCCGTCACTACCTTTCTGCCCTTCTCGTCGTTCACACTTGAAATAACTCCTCTTGGTTTATATAAAAGGAAATAAACAGGTTCTTCTTTCTCAATCTGTATTTCATTTACCTCTACCTTATCAGATGAAGATACCTTCAGACCAAGCTCTGTAACAACCTTTCCGTTAACCTTTACACGCCCTTCTTTAATTAAGTCCTCAGATTTCCTTCTTGAAGCAATGCCCGCTCGAGCAATTACTTTTTGCAATCTTTCCATTCATTCCACCTCGAATTTATCTGTATAAAAAATAAGATGGCTCCATAGAGCCATTGGTTTCCTTTTCAGAAATAGTAATTTCCTTATTACTAGGGTAACGAACACAGAAACCTATCCTAATGAATTATGACATAATTTCTTCACTTTTCAAAGTCACGGGTATTATTACAGAAAAATATTAAAATAGCATGTTCAAATTGAACATGCTCATTCATTTTATATTATTTTGTTCCAAAAAACATCGAAACTACTACAATTGCAGCGATAATTCCGACTACGTCGGCAAGTAGACCTACTTTTAGGGCATCCCCCATTTTTTTTATTCCAACTGCTCCGAAATAGACGGTTAAAACATAAAAGGTTGTGTCTGTACTCCCTTGCAAAACAGAAGCCAGGCGGCCAATAAATGAGTCTGGCCCATAAACGCCTATTAAATCACTTGTCATTCCCAGTGCAGCATTTCCAGAAATAGGCCTAATAATCAATAAAGGCACTATTTCCGCGGGTACTCCAATTGATTTCATCATCGGTCGAATCCAATTCATTAAAGCGTCTAATGCACCGGAAGCGCGAAAAATTGAAATGGCCACAAGCATACCAACAAGGAAGGGAATAATTGAAAAGGCAATCTTAATGCCTTCTTTTCCACCTTCAACAAAACTTTCATAGGTTGGGACGCGTTTGAAGGTACCATATAATAGAATAAACCCAATTAGTAAGGGGATAAATGTTAACGAAATTACCGATATCATCTCCATGTTTTTTCATCCTTTTCTGCTTCTGCGATAATAGAAATAACGGTCAATTAAGATTGCACCTAGCGCAGAGATAATGGTTGCTATAATCGTTGGAACGACTATCTCAGTAGGAGATGCAGAATGATAATTCATTCTAATCGCAATGACAGTTGTTGGAATAATGGTAATACTTGCAGTATTAATTGCTAAAAAGGTAACCATGGATCTGCTCGCTGAATCCTTTCCCCCATTTAACTTTTTTAGTTCTTCCATCGCTTTAATACCAAGAGGAGTGGCTGCATTTCCCAAACCGAACATATTAGAAATCATATTTGATAAAATATAGCCCATTGCTGGATGGCTTACAGGTACTTCAGGAAATAATCGTTTGACAAGCGGTCGAAACAGTTTAGATAGACGTTCTAAAAGGCCGGACTCCTCCGCAATCCGCATCATTCCAAGCCAAAAGACGAGAACGCTGATAAGTCCAATACAAAGGGTCACCGCTTCTTTCGCACCTTCAAATATTGCTTTATTCACTTCAGCCATTGTCCCATTGAATAGCGCGAAAATAAACCCAACAACAGTCATAAACACCCAGATATAATTAACCATTGGACTTTACACCAATAAAGATAAGAAAAATTTCCTTTACAAAATCCAACAACCCTTTTTTCTGCTCGGGCACATTCTGATAGTAAATCGGAGTTTCTTGAACAACTCTTCCATCTAAGTAAACTGCTGCCTTTCCAACGATTTCTTCATTCTTCTTGTCATTATCAAATTTTTTGACAGGCTTATTCAACTTATATTTAATAGAAAATAAGTCCATTTCCTCGCTCGTTACAGGATAAACAATTGATTTCTTTACGTATAAATGATTCTTATAATACTTATTTTTTACATCCTCAATTTTACCCTCAGGTAATACTTCAGCCATATCAAACCCTTTAAATCCACTCTCATACATGGAAATATGATCATTCCAATCATCTGGTCCGTTCAAGGTTACTGCAATCAGGCTCATATCTCCTTTTGTTGCAGTTGTTACCAATGTCCTTTTGGCTCGTTTGGTATAACCTGTTTTCCCACCGGTTGTATATTTATACTTTGTTAGCAAGCGGTTTTTATTTTTCCAGACACGGTCCCAATCTTCTGTGGGGTTTGGTGCTCTATATACCTTTGTACCAGAGATTTTCTTAAAGGTTTTATCCTGCATGGCATAGCGCATTAACACGGCCATGTCATAGGCTGTTGAGTAATGGTCTTCACGGTCATCAAGTCCATGTGGATTGGCAAAATGGGTATTTAACATCCCGATTTCCTTTGCCTTTTGATTCATTAAATAGGCGAATCCCTCTACACTTCCCCCAACATACTCGGCGATTGCTACAGCCGTGTCATTTCCTGACCTTAGCATCAACCCATATACTAGATCCTTAAGCTTAATTTTTTCACCTGGCTTTAAATAGACTGACGATCCTTCTGCGCGAGTCGCTTGTTCGCTAACTTTTACATATTGATTCATTTTCCCCGATTCGATTGCTAGTTTCGCAGTCATTATCTTCGTTATACTTGCGATTCTTTTTTTTGTGTAGGCATCTTTCTCATAAAGGATACGACCTGACTTCTGCTCTATCAAAACCGCACTTGCTGCACTTACGGAAACTGAAGCATCCACCTTTTGAGGAATGTTAGCAATGAATATTGAGACTATGAGGGAAAAAATAACTAGCTTCCAAATCATTCTCATTAGATTAACCTCGTCCCCTTGTAAAGTTATCTCGCTTTAGTGCCAAAAAAGGCACTTCTGCATTTCATTTTTCTTGTACAAGTTTATGCAGGACGAGGCTTGTTATGACAATTTGCTGAAGAAAAAGAAAAGCAGACGACAATTTCGTCTGCTTTTCTTTTTGACAATGTTAAAGGTCATTATTGATTTTATAGCCTACGTTGATTGAAGCGGAAGGCGCGAAGACTCCTGCGGGAGGACGGGGCAGGGAGACCCCACAGGCGCTTAGCGCCGTGGAGGCTCCCCGGACCACCCGCGAACCGCACGCGCCTGGAGCGGAAATCAACAGCCAAGTTAAAATGCTGTCCATTTGATGTCAGCTGCTTTTTCAAACCGCATTTCTACATCATGCCAATTGACTAAGTTCCACCAATTGTCGACATAATCCGGCCTTTTGTTTTTATACTGAAGATAATAAGCATGCTCCCAAACATCTAATACTAAGAGTGGAATGGTATCCCACTGGGTCAATAGCATATGTCGTTCAGATTGCAGTATCTCTAAATGCCTTGCTCGTGGAGACCAAACTAATATGGCCCAGCCTACTCCTTCTACTTGCTTAGCCGCTTCAGAAAATTGCTTTTTAAACGCCGCAAAACTTCCAAAGTATTTCTCAATTTCACCTTTTAACAGTCCTTTTGGATGATCCCCGCCATTGGGGCTCATGTTTTTCCAAAAAATTGTATGAAGATAATGTCCAGACCCATGAAAGGCAAGCTCTCGTGACCAATGTTTAATTAATGAAAAATCGTTAGTTTCCCTTGCTTTTTTAAGATTAATTTCTGCTTTATTTAATCCATCAACATATGCTCTGTGATGCTTATCGTGATGAAGCTTCATGATTTCCTCTGAAATATATGGTTCTAGTGCATTATAGGGGTAGGGAAGGTCAGGGAGTGTATGGCCCCCAGCGGGTACAACTTTTTCTGCCACCCAAATGACTCCGCCTTCTTGTTTTCTTTTAAAATAATCTTCCATTTGCTCATGGATATGCTCAGCCTTTGCTTGAAGGCTGAGTAGCTCTTCATTTGATAATTGTCTGCCTGTGTTTTCGATTAATTCAGTGAAATTATCAAGATGTTCCCATAAATCAGAATTTCCTCCCTCCTTTTCTGATTGAAGAAACTGTTTCATTTGCTCATTCCACTCAAACAGTTCGTTTACATAACGACTAAAACGATCCATTCTATCCCTTCTTCCTGACAATAGGATGCTTTATAAGTAGCCTACCTAGATGGTATGAGGGTGAGAGCAAGAAAAGAACATGATAAAAGGCCGCCCTAATAATAGGACCGCCCTTTCAATGATAATCTTATTTTGATTGGATCATTTTTGTTCGATAATCTGTTTCATAATACTCTAGTTCTTCCCTAATCCTTTGAAACTCACCTTCTAAACTTTTGACCAACTGTACAATACTGTCAGAAATGTTTCGATAAAACTTGATAGAGTTTCTTCCCGTGTAAGCTGACCTGCTGTCTTCGAACCAGGCATCATTCTTCGGTGAGAAAAACTCTTCAATACACTGATGATAAATTTTATAAAGAGTTTTTTCTGCTGCTGCTTTTTGAAAAGGACTGCCTTGCAAAATTACGGAGCACGCATCTAAACCTTCTTCACTATAAACAATTAATTTCCGTAAATTTGCAAAGATTAATTTATTATAATTACGATCTTCTTCATTTTCCAAGTCTAATTGCGAAAGCGTTGCTTCATTTAAAAAATCCTCTAATGTTAAAATTGACTTCCCTAAAAAATTCTTTACATCATTTAATTGTGTTTTTACCAATGTATTGCCCATTGTTAACCCCCTAAATTATTTTTACTTCGTAAACATTGCTTATTTTGGCTGCATAATGAACTCTAGCGGAGAACGAAGCTCATATTCTTTCTTTTGGTTAAGAGAAAGAAAAATTTCAGGTAATTTATTATAATTGATATCTTGAAAATAAGAAGCAAATTCCTGCTTTGAATTAATATAAAGTCGTTTTCGGCTGCGCAGGCCTGGATTTTTCAAGAGACATACAAGTGCTACGATGTCTTTAAACGAAACCTCATTGTTATCCTGAACCATAATCGGGTCTTGCTTGTACGGAGTGAATTCATGGAAGAATTCATCGAAATACCTAACATATAAAACGTGCAGCGTTTTTTCCTCACCATCTTCAGAAAAAGTAACGATGCTTCTGTTAAAAAAGTCCTCAGAAGTATTTGATTGTTCCTTTTCTAATTCAAAGCCTTTACACTCTTTAATTAACAAATTAATCCCACTCCTTGGCCAATGACAATATCACATGTAAATATCTTTTTAACATGTCGTGAAAGAATTGAATAATTAACCTACGTTTATTTTATCATAAAATTAAGTAAGTATTGGAAAATTAAGAATTAATCGTCTCCTGAAATTTTTCAAAAAATAGATCTGCCTCTTCCTGAATAAATTCATCTTCTGCCTTTTCGGGAAGTTGGGGTAGTTCTTCAATACTTTTCAGACCAAAGTAGTCCAGAAACTCTTTCGTTGTTCCATATAAGTAGGCTCTTCCAGTACCCTCTGCACGGCCAACTTCTTTTATTAACGCTTTTGCCATTAGTGTATGCAAAGGTCTTTCTGTTTTCACACCGCGAATTTCCTCAATTTCAGCTCGAGTGATTGGCTGTTTATAGGCAATGATGGCCAATGTTTCTAGCGCTGCCTGTGACAATGTGGAAGTATGGGGGGAATCAACAAGTTTCTTTAGATAAGTTGCATTTTCTTTCTTTGTTGCAAGTTGATAGGTACCAGCAAGCTGGACCATCATAATTCCCCTTTTGTTGTCCCGCTCATATTCTTTTTTCAGATCCTCAATGATCTCACTTGCCTTAAGTTCATTCACTTCTAGAACCTCTGCTAGCTGTTTCAGTGAAAGCCCTTCATCCCCTGCAGCAAACAACAGGCTTTCTAGGATACTGTTCCAGTTAATGATTTCCAATCATTTCTGCCCCTTCCTTTACGGCTTTAACATAAATATCTCCAAAGTTCTCTTGTTGCTGGGCGTCAATCTCTTTTCTTTTAATAAGTTCCAAGACGGCCAAAAAGGTTACGACGATATGGTCCTTAGCCGGATAGGGAAATAATTCATTAAAGTTTTTTTGTCCTTTAAGCTGCTTAAGTTCCACCATAATTTCTGTCATTCTGGTTTCAATAGATATTTCCTGACGAGCAATCTTCGTTGCCATTGGACGCTGAAGTTTCTTTCGTCGCATTAATTTTTGAAGTGCAGCCAGCATATCATACAGAGAAACATTTAACTCCTCTTTTTCCGGCTGTTTCTCTTTCGCAAACTCAGAAAGATCACTTGGCGGCTTTGTATACATTAGCCCTCGTTCCACTTCCATGGATTTTAAGTCATGGGCTGCTTCTTTATATTTTCGATACTCTATTAAACGCTCAACAAGTTCGTCTCTTGGATCTTCTTCGAATAACAAGTCAGGATCCTCTACATCGAGAACTTCCTCATGCTTTGGTAAAAGCATTTTACTCTTAATTACGAGCAACGTCGCAGCCATAACTAAAAACTCGCTTGCAACATCGAGCTTGAGCTCATTCATTGTCTTAATATACATTAAGTATTGCTCGGTTATTTCGGCAACCGGAATATCATATATATCAATTTCTAAACCATTAATTAAATGGAGCAGCAAATCTAATGGTCCTTCAAATGCATCGATTTTCACCTGGTATGGCATTATAACTCACCAAAATTCTTTAAAATAAGTTCGTTGATCATTCACTTCGACTATTAATAGTATAGAGGATTAAATAAGGTTATCCAATAGAAAAATCAACATGGCGAGGGAATATTATCAAAACATGATGATTGCCCATAACAATGGACAAATATCCTACATATGATGACAAGGAAAAGAACAAAACATTTTTTAGGAGGTAATGAATATGTCAGACGGATTCGGATCCGGATTTGCGTTAATTGTAGTTCTATTTATCTTGTTAATTATCGTTGGTGCTTCCTGGGTCTATTAATTAAACATTAGGAATTGTTCAGGATTACACATATTACTGTTCGCTCCGGCTACCAATATTAATTAGAACTACTTGCCCGTCAATATTGACGGGCTTTTTTTTTTGAAAAGTAAAATTCTAATATTATAAAGAACCATTTAACTGTGATAAACTATACTAAACATTTTGTAAGGGGGAGAATTGCTTGTACCCGAGCGAGTATATACATTTTTTAGCCCATTTTCATGGCGATCGTGATTATTTCGAGTGCCATGAACTACTTGAAGATTACTGGAAAAAGACCGATCCGAGAAACAAGGATTCCGTCTGGGTTGGTTTTATTTTATTGTCAGTTTCTGCTTATCATCATCGTCGAAGTAATTTTAGCGGTGCTGAACGAACATTAAGAAAAGCAATAATGATACTTAAATTACAATCGGATTCATTGACAAAACTCGGATTAAATAAAGTGGATTTTTACCACTTGTTAAATAGACAGATTTCTGCATTACAAAAAGGAGAATCATATAGAAGCATTTCCTTACCCATTTGTGACCCCGCCTTATTAGAATTTGCGAAAAAGGCATGTGAACAAAAGGGGTTTATTTGGGGAAATGAAAGTGATCTTACAAATAACTCCCTTGTCCACCGTCATAAATTACGTGACAGATCCAGTATAATAGAAGAAAGAACTCGGTCATTAAAGACGCGGAAAAGCAGCGAATAAATTTATTATTCGCTGCTTTTTTGAATGTAATCTAGCAAAAATCACATTTTTCGATAAAAGCTGCTGTATTTTCATTTGCAGTAATTTCTTTTTCTGCATACATTTCATTCAGTGCTTTAACCATTTTTTTACCGATTCCCTGAAAACGATGCGAAGGATTCACGGAGATATGAAGGATTTCTATAGAATTGGTATCATCGTGATTCAAGACACCCAAAAGCCCTATTATATCTTCTTCTTTCCAAAGAAAAAGCTGCAAATGCTCTTCTGTTTCATATTCCTTCATGGTTTGTTGGAGCTTTTTTAAGTCTTTTTCGCTGGGCATAAAGGATAATAAACCCATTGCAATTTTTTCGAAAGTTCTTTTATAACGAATTAACATTTAGATCCCTCATTATATTAAATAAACCGATAAAATATTTGGTTTAACAATAGTATATTTTTACCAAGAAAATCAATATTAAACATTATTCATTATATGTAGTCGCAGTTATTATGTTTCATTAATCACCATGATACATAATAAATGGTCAATCATCAATAAAATTATTCTTAGTGTCTGGGTCCAATAAAAATCCAATAAATAATTCCCCATAGAACGGACAAGCCAATAAGAATACTAAATAACACCCAGTTAGTTCTCTTCATGAAAAGCTTCCTCCAAAATAAGTTTTGAAGATGTTGTACATGACTTCCATTCTACACTAAATTACAAAAATAATCTATTCTGCTTATATCCGCTTACAAATTTTGTATTTTTTTTGTTAAGATTAACTATCTATGAAACTTCCGTGTAGATATTTACGTTATTATTATTGGATTCGGTTATATTAATTAATAAAAGAGTCTCAACAATTCTTTACTACCTTTTAGAGTTACGAGGAGGAAACTATGAAGAAAATTCTTATTTACTTATTGTTAAGTTTGCTACTTATCAATCCAGTCCGCACTTTTGCTGATATAGCTGAAGGGGACATGATTGTTACATTAGGTGAAAATTTAACAAATGAGCAAAAGAATAAACTATTAACGGAAATGGGTGCTCCAAATGATGTACAAATAGTAACTGTATCGAATCAGGAGGAACATCAATATTTAGGGAAATACGTATCAAAATCATACATCGGCACAAAGGCCATATCATCATCTGCTATAACCATTCAAGCTAAGGGGTCTGGGATTACCGTTGAAACCAAAAATATTAACTGGGTTACGGACGAGATGTATGTTAATGCCCTTATCACTGCGGGTGTTAAGGATGCAAAAATTTATATAACATCCCCGATTACGGTTTCTGGAACGGCCGCGCTTACAGGTATCATAAAAGCCTATGAAATATCTGCTGATAAAACGATTCCTGAAGAAGTAAAACAAGCAGCAAACCAGGAAATGGTCGAAACCGCTAAACTAGGAGAATCCATTGGTGATAAGAACGCTGCTGCATTAATTGCGAAAGTGAAAGAAGAAATTGCTAAGAATAAACCAAAAAATGATGAAGAATTACAAAATATTATTGAACAAGCTGCAAATGAATTAAATGTTAAACTTACTGATGAAGAAATGAAACGATTAATGGACTTTTTTAATAAGCTCAAAGATTTAAACATTGATTGGAACCAAGTTAGCGACCAACTTAATAAAGCTAAAGATCGTATTTCTAAATTTCTTCAATCAGAAGAAGGACAAGGTTTCTTAGAAAAAATTAAACAATTTTTCATTTGGCTCATTGATGCCATTAAATCCATATTCTCCTAACTGAATCAGAAAAAGCTGCCACTTCAAACGAAGTGGCAGCTTTTTCTATTTCAGCGGCAAATCATGGCGTAGTAAGTCTTCGTAGGTCTCTCTTTTTACTACAAGTGTTACTGTTCCATTTTCTACAAAAACGACAGCCGGACGCGGGATTCGATTATAGTTATTTGACATTGAATAGCCGTAGGCACCCGTGCAAAAAACTGCGAGAATATCCTCTTCTCCAGTTTCTGGAAGCGGCAAATCCCAAATCAACATATCTCCAGATTCACAGCATTTCCCAGCGATTGAAACAGTTTTATTCGCTTTCGTTAATGGCTTATTTGCAAGAACAGCTTCATATTTCGCCTGATAGAGTGCAGGTCGAATATTGTCACTCATTCCGCCATCAACCGCTAAATACTTTCTAACACCAGGTACTTCTTTGGACGAACCCACTTTATAAAGAGTAATTCCTGCATCGCCAACAAGTGAACGACCTGGCTCTATCCAAATTTCCGGCATTTTTAAAGAGTAGTTCTCCGTTAACTTTTTTACTTCCCGTATAATTTCACTCACATATTGGAATGGTTGTAATGGTTCATCTTCTTTTGTATAGCGGATCCCGAAGCCCCCGCCCAAATTTAAAACCTTTGCTTCAAAGGAAAGTTCCTTTTTCCATGCTTCCATTTTTTCGACAATCTTTTTTGCAGCTAATAAAAAGCCAGTTGTTTCAAAAATTTGTGATCCAATATGGCAATGGAGTCCAAGTACCTCAAAGTTTTCAATTTCAAGCGCCATTTTTAATGCGTCTTCCGCTTGTCCATTTTGAAGATCGAACCCAAACTTCGAATCTTCCTGCCCAGTTAAAATGTAATCATGCGTATGGGCTTCGATTCCCGGAGTTACCCTTAGCAGGATATTTACATGTGCATTTTTTTCGATTGAAATTGCTTTTAATAGCGCAAGTTCCGAAAAATTATCCACAACAATACAGCCGATTTCCTGATCCAATGCCATTTCTAATTCTTCTCTACTTTTATTATTTCCATGAAAATGAATTCTCTCGACTGGGAATCCTGCAGCCAACGCAGTATACAATTCACCCCCGGATACTACGTCGAGTGACAACCCCTCTTCCTCGGCGAGCTGAATCATGGCAATGGTTGAAAAAGCTTTACTGGCATAGGCCACTTGTGCCTTAATATTTTGTTCTTCAAATGCCCGCTTAAAGGACCGTGCCCTCTCGCGCATTAATGCGACGTCATATACGTAAAGGGGAGTTCCAAATTCTTTAGTCAACTCAACAGAATCAACTCCGCCAATTTCTAAATTTCCATTTTTATTTACCCCTGTTGTCCCGTAAAAATACATTCCCTTCCCTCTCTCTCAATCACTCACTATAGTTTATGCGGACAATCATAAAAGATAATAATAAATAGACAGAATCTGCAAAAGATACTGCCTATTTTCACACTTTATCCCTTTATTTAATTAAAAATACTTTAGCATAACTGCTAGAAAAGTGCAATTATTTCTCGTTCGCTTTAGGCTGCTGCCTGTATCGGTTTCTAGGATGTACAATACTAGGTCTGAGAATGGAGCCTGGTATTGCTCTACGGACAATTATCTGCAAAAATCCTTTCGGCTCAAAAGGTAGGAATGGCCATAAATAAGGTGTATTAAGGGCACGTATTTTAACAAGGAAGAGAAAGAATACCGTAGCCCCAATGATAAATCCAGGCAAATGGAAGAATGACACAAGAATCAACAGTGTTAATCGACCAATTTTGTTTGCTACACTTAATTCATAACTAGGAGTTGTAAAAGTGCCAATCCCCGAAACGGCGACGTACAAGATTACCTCTGGAACAAATAGACCTACACTAATAGCAATTTGCCCAATCAATATTGATGCGATTAAACCCATTGCTGTAGAAAGTGGTGTTGGTGTATGAATTGCTGCTAGCCGTAAAAATTCAATCCCAAAATCCGCTAAAAATATTTGAACGATAATGGGAATATTGGTCTGTTCATTCGGTCCAATAAACGACAGCTTTTCAGGTAATAATGAAGGTTCCAATACAAACAACAACCATAATGGAAGTAGTAAAATAGATGTCAATATCCCTAAAAAACGCGTCCAACGCACAAATGTTCCCATTGCTGGTGATTCACGGAATTCCTCTGCATGCTGCACGTGATGGAAAAATGTAGTAGGAGCAATAATAACACTAGGTGAAGTGTCGACATAAATAACAACATGCCCTTCAAGAATATGTGTAGCTGCAATATCAGCACGCTCCGTATATCTTACCAGTGGAAATGGATTCCAACCCTGTTTCAAGATAAATTCTTCGATTGTTTTATCAGCCATTGGAATTCCATCTGTTTCAATTGCTTTTATTTCTTTACGAATAATATTTATCATATCTGGATCTGCAACATCTTCTAAGTAACCTAAAGCCACATCTGACTTGGACCGTTCGCCCACCTTTAGCATTTCGAAGCGCAGTCGTTCATCTCGAATTCTTCGTCTTGTTAAAGCTGTATTTAAAATAATATTTTCAACAAAACCATCACGTGATCCTCTAACTACCTTTTCTGTATCGGGCTCTTGAGGCTGCCTGCCTGGATAGCTTCTAACATCAATGGCAAAAGCAGTATTTTCCCCTTCCATTACAACAACAATCAATCCAGATAAAACCTTGTCGACAATGATATCCAGCTGGTTAATCTGTTCAACAGATTGATTAACTAGTCTATTTTCAACAATCTTAAAGAGGTCTGTCGATAATTTTTCATGATAATTGATTTCTACTAATTCTTTAATCAATTGAATAATGTAACTGGTATCACATAACCCATTAACATAGTAAATATGGACGTCTTTTTTGAGGACTTTTAATTTCCTTACTCCAAAATCAAAGCTTACCCCAAGGCCCACCCGTTGTTTCATATAATTTTCTATTTCATTTACCGATTCCGGGATTGGCCATTTTTGTTCGTTACTTCTTGACATGAAAGCCACTCCTTTCAAGTATAAGCTCCACTGCTTTTTTCGTTATCGGGGAACCCTGCTTGTAGGAGTCACGTCTTGCCATTTTGCCAATATCCCCAACGCCTACGATGATAGGTACCTTCAATTCATCGAGGCAGTAAACAGTGTCACCATTTATTCTCCCGATTTCAAGCTCTGGTATACCAAATTTATCTACCCCATATGGTGTTAAATTCCCATCACGATCGATGCTTACGTCCACCCTAGCCCATTCTTCATGTCTTGATTTTGCTGCGACAGCAATGATGCCCAGAACTTCAATTTCTTTATGTTGAGCAACAAATTTCAATGCATTTTCACCTGCGCCTTCTCCAACTATACCACTATCATCAAACATCACTAATACAGGATCGTGAGGAGTCTTTTTTATTAACTTGACTATTTCAAGTCCAGTTAATGTTGACGGATTTCCTTGGGAACTGGATATACACCTGCCGCCAATTTCTCTAGCAACATGCTCTACAGCCCTTTTTGCATATTCGTCACCATCAGTTATTAAAATAACACGCCTCCGAATGCTCATTCTGTGATGTCCTTTCATCAGAAAAGCGTAAGCGCCTGCTAAGCACCAGTGCTAGACTGTTTTCAAAAGTTTTAATGATGAACAAAATAAACCCATTGGAAGATAGATCCAAAAATCTTCCCTAATACGATGGCCATAATTAATATGGTAATTTCTCCATCTAATCGGATTCTTTTGGCGAGAATGGGGAAGACATTTAATACCTCTGTAAGAGCGGCAGCCAACATTCCATAAAAGGTCCCACCGGTCAATCCTAGAAAAATTAATGGGAAGGAAGGAATGTTTAAAACGGGGTCCCTTAGGCTCGCTCCTACCCCCGTGAGTGCTCCTAAGAATACTGCCCATTCATAATGTTGAATCATTTTCATTGTTTTACTAAGTTGTGTTAGTCTCGGGATAACTCCGAGCACCGTAAGAAAAGCTACAAAACCAGAACCCACCGCCAGTCCGCTTGCTACACCTAAAAAGATAATCGCTAAAATACTAATCATCATTGATTTTTTTTATACTTTCTTTATTTTCATGGATAATTACGTAATTATCTAAATCCATTTGGTAATTAAACATTTCTACTTCTAGAGGACTGGGTTCTTCATTAATACGTTTCTTAAAAACATGGTTAAAAAATAGTATCATTCCTAAGCCTAAACCAATAGAATAGGGGATTTGAAACAGTAATGGTTTTGTTTCTTTTTTTCCAGTAATGATGGTATATAATTTTTCTTGGACACTCTTCATACTTACATCATCATGAAAATTCATGATTGCCATGGCAGAACCAAAAAATAAGAGAAACCATATTAAAAGAAAATAGGGAATGAAAACTCTCTTTTTCTTATACGTAACTTCAATGATGGTTTGCGCAGGACCAATGGTTTGAACTTCCATTTCTCCAAATTCTCTTTTTAATATGTGGATTACTTTCATGACATCTATGATGACTATATTCTGGTCCGCATCTGTTAATTGATGGATCATCATAGTTTGTAAATGTGAAAGAACTTCATCCGGGGCAATGACTTGGGCAATATCCTTTAACAATACTTTTTCTTCAGGCGGTGTTTGGACACGATTCCGCATGCGGATGTATATTGTTTCTTCCAAAACATTCACTTCCCACACAATGATTTCCTCGTATAAATAGTATGAGTAATAAGCATTTTTTTCATGAAATCCAAAAATTTCCAAAGTTATTCAACAAATGAAAAACCGTATGAATCAGAGATCCATACGGCCTTTCATTTGCTGCAATATTTTTTTTTCAAGTCGCGATACTTGTACCTGAGAAATCCCGAGCCTAAGGGCGACTTCAGATTGTGTTTGGTCCTTATAATATCTTAAATAGACAATAAGTCTTTCACGTTCATCCAATTCACGGATAGCTTCCTTTAAGGCAATTTTATCAAACCATTTTCCATCATTACCGTCATC
Organism: Bacillus sp. AFS031507; assembly: GCF_002584635.1. NCBI lineage: Bacteria > Bacillati > Bacillota > Bacilli > Caryophanales > Bacillaceae > Bacillus > Bacillus sp. AFS031507. Next base: position 186,760 of record NZ_NUOW01000003.1, on the reverse strand, counting down.
AATTTGGTCAAGTAATGTAATCGGGTCCCCGTCATTTTCATAAACGGTTTCATGAATGGAAGAAGGTGTCCTACTTGCTTCTTGAGCAAGGATTACATCCTCCGGTGTCAGCTCAAGATGGGCTGATATCTCGTTAACTGTCGGAATTCTTCCAAGCGTTTTCGATAAATCATCCTTCGCTTTTCTGATTTTGTTTCCCATTTCTTTCAGTGAGCGGCTAACCTTAACGGTTCCATCGTCACGGATAAATCGCTGGATTTCACCAATAATCATTGGAACTGCATATGTCGAAAACTTTACATCATATGAAAGGTCAAATTTATCAACTGATTTTAATAATCCGATACACCCAATCTGGAATAGGTCATCAGGGTCATAGCCCCGATTAAGAAACCGTTGGACAACAGACCAGACCAGACGCATATTCTTTTCAACGATTAAATCCCTTGATACTTGGTCTCCGTCTTGGCTCTTTTTGATGAGCTCTTTTACTTCATGGTCCTTTAAATATGTTTGACCTTTATTGTTCTTAACCTCCACATCCATTGGCAAGTCTCCTTAATTGCAAAGCATTTTGCGGTTTTGTAAATGCTTTCGTAATCTAACCTCGGTTCCTCGACCTGGCTGTGAATGAACCTCTACCTCATCCATGAAATTCTCCATGATAGTAAAACCCATACCGGAACGTTCTAAGTCCGGCTTTGTTGTAAATAATGGCTGACGAGCTTCTTCCACATCTACAATTCCCATTCCAACATCTTTTATTGTCAGATCAATTAAACTATCTTCAATGATTACTTGAATATAAACAATTCCATTTGGGTCATTTTCATAACCATGTATAATTGCATTGGTCACGGCTTCTGACACGACTGTTTTGATTTCTGTCAACTCATCCATATTAGGATCTAGTTGTGCTATAAAAGCTGCAACAGTTACACGGGCAAAGGACTCATTTTGACTTAATGCACTGAATTGAAGATTCATTTCATTCTTCACTCAGGCCACCCCCAATCTTTGCAATGCAAATTCTTCTGTCGGTTCCATTTTTATGATTTTGAATAAACCAGACATATCGAATAATCTTTGTATTGCAGGGGAAATTGCACAAACCACCATTTCACCGTGCACCTGTTTAATTTGTTTGTATCTGCCTAATATAACGCCTAAGCCTGAACTGTCCATAAATGAAAGATGTTCCAGATTTAAGACAATATGACGAATATCATTTTTTTCAATAACTGCAATCGCTTTTTCGCGAAGTTCATCCGCGGTGTGGTGATCTAATTCACCGCTTAAACGAATACATAGAACGTCATGTTTTGTTTCCATATTAATATTAAGACTCACTATCCACGTCCTCCTTAATCTGGTATAGTGAGTCAATTCTCTTTACGGGTGTAAATATCCTTCTCCAAATACAAAACTAGTCGTTTTTCGCTAAAAGAAGTGACATATCTAGTTATTTCGACACCGAAAACCGGAAGTGCCGGTTATTTACCTGCCTTTGTAAACATACCGAAGGAACGTTTATATAGGGTCCACCATCCAGCTTCTTTTACATTTTTATTTGCTAATAAAGGACTTTCTAAAAACACTTCTCCATCCTTAATCAACTTTATGGTCCCTACTTTATCACCTTTATGAATTGGGGCATTAAGATTTTTAGTGATAATCACCTTACGCTTTACATCCCCTGTTTTTTCGCCCTTTTTAGTCAGCAAGGAAATTGGCTCACTTGTTACAGCCTCCACAGACTTTTCCTGTCCTTTGCTTATTCTCACTTGGGCAATTGTCTGGTTACGTTTATACATAGGGCGTGTTTGATATTGGTTGAAGGCATAGTTAAGCATTTTTGTTACTTGGGCATTTCTTTCCTTTGATGTAGGCGCACCAAACACAACTGCAATTACGCGCATGCCGTTCTTTTGTGCTGTTGCTGTTAAGCAGTACTTCGCTTCTGCAGTAAAGCCGGTTTTGAGTCCGTCCACACCAGGATAAAAGCGCACCAATTTATTGGTATTAACAAGCCAGAATTTTTTGTCTGTATCTTCACGAAGATATGCTTCATACATCCCAGTGAATTTCGTAATGTCTTCATATTTTAATAGTTCTTTCGCCATAATAGCCATATCACTTGCAGTGCTGAAATGACCACTGACCGGGAGTCCCGTCGTATTTTTAAAGTAAGTATGTTTTAAGCCAAGTTCTTTGGCCTTATCATTCATCATGTCAACAAATGCTTCTTCTGACCCTGCAATTCTCTCAGCCATAGCAACAGAAGCATCATTTCCAGAACCAATTGCAATTCCTCTTAACATTTCCTTGGTGGTCATTTCTTCGCCAGCTTCAAGAAAAATTTGCGAACCGCCCATCGAGGCAGCATACTCACTTGCTCTGACTTTTTCATTCCAAGTAAGTTTTCCTTGATCGATTGACTCCATAATTAAAAGCATCGTCATAATTTTGGTCATACTTGCAGGTGGAAGCTCTTCATTACTGTTTTTCTCATAAAGCACTTTACCGGTATCACGTTCAATTAAAATAGCGGATTTTACATTGTTGACGATATCAGCATTCTTCTTTTCTTCAGCATTCTTTTTTTCTTCAGCTGCAAAAGCAGATGTACTCATTAAACTTGTAAGTAAAAAAAATGTCACTATCGCAGAGACAAATCGTTTCATTCGCATAACCCTCCATTCTTTATAGCATCCATTTTTTCCAAAATTAATAACTTTATACAATTATTTCCTCATAGAGAAAATAAAAATAGGGTGTCAGGCACCATGTGAATTTTTCACATGGTGCCTGACACCCTTTAACCTCTTTTATTCTGTTATTTCTTCATGGACAAGGATTGGTGCGTTTATTTTTGTTGCTGAAATTTTAATATTATGATAAAGCTTTGTTTTTACTTCTTCTACATTTTCGAAGTTGCTGTAAATCGTTACTAATGATTCGCCTTTTTTGACTTGGTCACCGATTTTCTTTCTTAAGACAAGGCCCACTGCTAAATCAATAACAGATTCCTTCGTTGCTCGTCCAGCTCCAAGGATCATCGCCGCTGTACCAACCTCATCTGCAACAATTTCGGATACATAGCCATCTTCTTTGGCTTCAAGTTCAAAGGTATACTTTGCTTGAGGCATTTTTGAAGGGTCATCAACAATTGATGCATCCCCACCTTGTGAGCTTAAAAATACTTTTAATTTTTCAAGTGCTGATCCGTCCTTTATGACACCTTCAAGCAGGGTGCGTGCTTCTGCTAATGAGCTAGCCTTTTCAGCTAAGTAAACCATGTGGCTGCCTAGGGTTAAACAAAGCTCTGTTAAGTCTTCAGGACCTTCACCCTTTAAAGTATCAATCGCTTCTTTGACTTCAAGCGCGTTACCAATCGCAAAACCAAGTGGTTGACTCATGTCAGAAATAACAGCCATTGTTCTTCTGCCAACATTGTTCCCAATTCGTACCATTGCTCTTGCCAATTCCCGAGAATCATCAAGTGTCTTCATAAATGCACCCGCGCCGGTTTTGACATCAAGAACTATAGCATCTGCACCCGCTGCTATCTTTTTACTCATGATAGAACTTGCGATTAGTGGAATGCTATCAACAGTTGCTGTCACATCACGTAAAGCATAAAGTTTTTTATCTGCAGGAGTTAAATTTCCACTTTGACCAATAACAGCAATCTTATTTTTATTAACAAGGTCGATAAATTCTTCATTTTCAATTTCAACATGGAAGCCTTTTACTGCTTCTAATTTATCAATTGTTCCTCCGGTATGGCCTAAGCCTCGTCCCGACATTTTTGCCACAGGTACACCAAGTGCAGCAACCAGAGGTCCAAGAACTAGGGTGGTTGTGTCGCCTACACCGCCAGTAGAATGTTTATCAACTTTAATTCCCTCAATTTGTGATAAATCAATTTGATCGCCTGATTCAACCATGGCCATGGTCAAATCGGCTCTTTCCTGTTCCGTCATCCCTTTGAAAAAAATAGCCATCGTTAAGGCGCTAACTTGGTAATCTGGAATCGACCCATCGGTATATCCTTTAATAATAAAATTTATTTCTTCTGTTGATAGTTCCTGCCCATCTCTTTTCTTCTCTATTAAGTCAACCATTCTCATTATAATCACCACTTTACGAAATTTTCTTATAACAGAATTTATATCACGCCGCTAACCGGGCGCTTCCGCTTTCTTATTAAGCGATCGTTTTTACAATTTCTTTTATATATTGAAGAAAATCAGCTTTCACTCTTTCCGTTGTTTCAATAACTTCATCATGGGTAAGTGGTTGATCAAGAATTCCTGCCGCCATATTCGAAATACAAGAAATTCCAAGAACCTTCATACCACTGTGACGGGCAACGATTACTTCTGGTACAGTCGACATTCCGACTGCATCTCCGCCCAAAGTGCGCACCATTCGAATTTCAGCAGGCGTTTCATAAACAGGCCCAGGATTTCCGAAATAGACGCCCTCTTTCACCTTGATATTTAAGCGGTCGGCAATTTCCCTTGCCACAGCACGTAATTCTTTCGTATATGCCTCTGACATATCAGGGAAACGGACACCAAACTTGGCATCATTCGGTCCTATTAATGGATTTGTGCCCATATTATTAATGTGATCGGATATAATCATTAAATCACCTGCAGAGAAGGTTTCATTTACTCCGCCCGCTGCATTGGTTACGATTAACATCTCAACCCCGAGTTCCTTCATGACGCGAACGGGAAAAGTTACTTTTTCCATACTATATCCTTCATAGAAATGGAACCTTCCTTGCATGGCAACAACCTCTACTCCACTTAATAGACCAAACACTAATTGTCCAGCGTGACCTTCAACTGTAGAAATTGGGAAGTCAGGTATCTGATTATATGGAATTTTTACATGGTTCTCAATTTCATCCGCTAGGACACCAAGACCAGATCCTAAAATAAGACCAATTCTGGGCGTACTCTCATATTTTTGTTTTAAAAATCCTGCAGCATTTTGAATTTTTTCAGCATTCATTTTTATACCCCTTTTGAATTTAATTCATTTAAAAAACTTTTTCCGAAGTTAGGTAGTTTCACATTGAAGTTTTCAGCAACAGTTGCCCCAAGGTCCGCAAAGGTCTCTCTGATCGGGAGTTCCTTCCCTCCGTTCATGCCTTTTGAATAAACAAGTAAAGGTACGTATTCACGTGTATGGTCCGTACCTGGTGCAACTGGGTCATTTCCATGGTCTGCAGTAATCATTAATAGGTCGTCGTCTTTCATTTTTGCAAACACTTCTGGCAGGCGTGCATCATATTCTTCCAGTGCTTTACCATAGCCTTCTGGGTCACGGCGGTGGCCGTATAAGGCATCAAAGTCAACTAGATTTATAAAACTAATACCTGTAAAATCCATATCCAATGTTTCCACTAACTTATCCATTCCATCCATATTAGAAACTGTTCTAAGTGATTGAGTTACACCTTCTCCATCATAAATATCGGAAATTTTTCCGATCGCAATGACATCGAAGCCAGCATCTTTTAATTCACTCATAACTGTACGATCAAATGGTTTTAATGCATAGTCGTGACGGTTAGAAGTACGTTTAAAATTTCCTGGTTCTCCCAAGAAAGGTCTAGCAATGACACGGCCAACCATGTACTTCTCGTCAAGAGTCAATTCACGAGCGATTTTGCAGATTTTATATTGCTCTTCAATGGGAATGATTTCTTCATGGGCAGCTATCTGAAGGACAGAATCTGCAGAAGTATAGACAATCAATGCACCGGTCTTCATATGCTCTTCGCCCAACTCCACGAGGATCTCAGTGCCACTTGCAGGCTTATTGCCGATAATTTTTCTGCCTGTTCGTTTTTCTAATTCAGAGAGGAGCTCATCTGGAAAACCCTCTGGGAATACACGGAAAGGGGTTTGAATATTCAAACCCATTATTTCCCAGTGACCTGTCATGGTATCTTTTCCGTTAGAGGCCTCCATCATTTTTGTATAATACGCTAACGGTTTTTCTGCTTTTTCAATTCCTTTAACTTCACGGATATTACTTAAGCCTAACTTGCCCATATTTGGCATGTTCAGACCATTCATTCTTTCCGCAATATGACCAAAAGTATCTGCGCCCTTGTCACCAAATTTTTCAGCATCTGGTGCTTCACCGATACCTACCGAATCCATTACGATAATAAAAATACGTTTATATGTATTTGCAGCCATTCAATTCTTCCTCCTTTTTCCGTAGAAAACGTTTGCAAATATTAACATTACACAAGAATAGGTTACCCTCTTTTGTTTAGTATTATAAACTAATCTAAATCTATTCGTCAGAAGTCTGACATCTCTATTGTACTAAATGTTTTAGAAATTACAAGGAAAAAGCCACCGAATTTCAGGCAGCTTTTTGACAATTATATGATTTTTATAGAACTCTCATTCTATTAAGCTCGAGGATGAAATTTACTATATACGTCTTTTAACTTTGTTTTTGAAACATGTGTATATATTTGTGTGGTAGAGATATCTGCATGACCTAACATTTCTTGGACTGCTCGTAAATCAGCACCATTTTCTAACAAATGCGTTGCAAAAGAATGGCGAAGGGTATGTGGTGTTAGTTCTTTATCTATTCCGGCTTCTCTAGCGAGCTTTTTCAATATTTTCCAAAACCCTTGGCGTGTTAGCTGCTTTCCTTGATGGTTTAAAAACAAAGCATGATCTTGTTGCTTTGCGGATGTAAACCGATGTCTCCCATCTTCCAGGTAATGTTTTATGGCATCAGCTGCAGCACGTCCAATGGGAATAATTCGTTCTTTATTCCCGGTACAACGAACAAACCCCATCGTTAACTGAATATTATCAATCTCAAGACCTATTAGTTCACTAACACGGATACCTGTAGCATATAGCAGTTCAAGCATAGCCTTGTCCCTTATTCCAAAATGATCTTGTGTATTAGGTGCGTCCAGCAGGATTTCTACTTCTTGTAAACTCAATACATTGGGCAGTGATCTTTCAAGTCTGGGTGTTTCTATTTGAACAGATGGGTCTTGATCTGTTGCCTTGGCCCTTAATAAAAATTGATGAAATGCACGGACAGAGGCGATGTGCCGTGCCAATGTTTTCGAGGATTTCCCCTGTTCTTTTAGAAATCTTAAAAAGTGGACAATATGTACACGTTGTACATCATTTAAAGAATGGACGGATTCGACATTTATCAAATAATGAAGATAGTTTTTTAAATCTCTCTCATACGCCATAATTGTGTTTTTGGCTGAACCTTTTTCAACGGTTAAATAATCCATAAAATCCTTTATTTGCTCGTCCATCGCATTTACTCCCCATTTAAATAAAACAACATCAGCCGATCTAACAAGGAAGAATCCTCCTCATACACTGCGTTCGAAACTTTTAGCGCAGCTCCTTCCGGTTCATCATAGCGATGATAATTTTGATATTCTTCATTTACCAACATAATACCATAATAGAAAAGAATCGTGCACCCTGTGAATATGATAAAGACCTTTAAGGTTTTTAATGCTGCTTTTAAAAATAAGATCATCCCGCTTCCCCCAATTTCCAATCATCTAGTAAAATGTATGCCAAAATAGATAAATTTTATACCTAGTCATTGGTAATATGGTGAAGTTCTTTTTTAATCTGTTAAACTTGGCTGTTGATTTCCGCTCCAATCAACATGGCTCTAAAATCAACAATGACGTTAACATAGCCTTTTACTAAAAAGAAAAAAGCCCTTTTCAAGGAGCTTTCTTTGGTTAATCCGCTTTTTCGTCCTCTTTATCTTTATCCTGGCATCGGTAACAGATCCCATGAAAAGTGAGGCGATGATCTTTTATTTTAAAATTCCATTTGCGTTCCACAACTGCTTCTACATCTTCAAGTAAATCCTCTTGAATTTCATCAACGGCACCACATTCAATACAAACAAGATGATGATGAAAATGGGCTGCACCTTCCTGGCGAAGGTCATAGCGAGAAACCCCATCCCCAAAATTTATTTTATCAACAATTTTTAATTCCGTTAATAATTCCAACGTCCGATAAACAGTTGCTAAACCAATTTCAGGCGATTTTTCTTTCACGAGGAGGTATACATCTTCCGCACTTAAATGATCCTCTTCATTTTCCAATAAAACTCGAACGGTTGCCTCACGCTGAGGTGTTAGTTTATAGCTTGCTGAATGCAACTGTTTCTTAATTCTTTCAATTCTAGTTTCCATCCTGAAGTCCCTCCCTCGCCACTGTTAATTCTCATTATAACAGATGACAATTGAGAATCAAAATAAAATTATTATAAACTGCAATAAACAATAATCTATATTAAGTATTATATAATAATTATTTTAAAACGGTTGAACTAATGATGGTTTTCATTAACCAAGGCGAAAGATAGGCCTCTATCCCAGATGCTGCAGTTATAAATATTACCGCTACTATCAAGGTTAAAATATAACTTTTAAAAAAAGGAAGGATTGGCTGGGCATATTTTTTCATAAACTGCTTTTTGATCATTCGAAGTGAGAAAATCACTGATAATGCTGCCATCATTATAAATACGGGAATAATAATCAGATTCTGAGGCAAAATCGAAACAAATGCGAGCATAAAGCCCTGCCAGCCCATTTGACTGACAAGAAAACCCACGGTAAACCCAACTACCATTCCTTTAATAAATAACAGAATAAGAATCACTGGAAGACCGATGATTGAAATTCCTAGTATCCACATAAGCCCAATAAACTTACTATTATGGAAAAGGCTTTGCAGGAATAAATCATTGTCTTCTGCTTCTTTTCCGCTCGAGACTTGGCCAAAAAATTGTGATAAATAGTAGAATAAATCTTCCTTCTGAGTAATGCTCATACTGTTTACAACAATTGCCCCAAAGATTACTCCCATTAAAAATAAGACAACAATAAACAAAAAAATTGAGGAATGCTCACGGAAATAACTAGCGGCATCGGACTGGTACAATCGTTTTTTCATTTGCGTATCCTCCTACTATTCTCAGTTCAGTTAATACATTGTATGCCAGTCTAGTATATCTATTCCCACATTTTAATAGATTACATAATAAAACCCGATAGCTTTATGCTACCGGGGTTCATCTTTTTTTAGTCTGAAATTTTTCCGTATTTCCCACCGCCGCCGGCTGCTAGATTTACTTTACCCGCTCTTGCTTTTAGGATAAGGTCGGCGATTCTTTCCGGGACAACCTCTTTCAATCCTTCATATGGTACATCATGCAAAATCGCCATTTCACTCCCAAAATGATCAACCAGCTTCTCAAGTAAGCGAGGTCCTAAGCCAGGGATAAACTCCAGCGGGACTTGATGGATATAGGGCGGACGGTCTTCTGGACCTTGTTCAGCCGTTTTCAGTTCAAGTATTCTGTCAGCTACACCTTTAATAATTTTCTTATTTCCACATTGCGTACATATTTGATCCTCATCAGCAGCAGGATGATGGCATTCTGCACAAACTGTTTTATGGTATTTACCGAGCAATGGATCAAGACCATAATTTGCTATAATTTTACGTCCATCTTCCTTCTTTAATGCTTTCTGCAACTCTAAAAATGTTGGTTCCTTCATCGCAATGACTTGGTATTCACGGGCTATTTTTGCAAGCGAATGGGCATCAGAATTCGTAACAAATGTATAGTCATGTAATTCCTTTATTTGATCCGCCATAGTCGTATCAGAACTTAATCCAAGCTCAATTGCGTCAATCAATTCCGGGTCCAATACCTCAGTAAGTGAATGATTCACACCTTTCCCGTATAAACTTTTAAAAGGCGTGAAAACATGAGCAGGAATGAAGATTCCACCTAATTCTTTTACCTTTTTTTGCAAAACAAGACCCGTTGCATAGATCCGTTGTGAGCTCAGTTGAATATTTTTTAAGTGACCTGACAGCCAGAATGAGAACTCCCTCATCACGGAAAGATTCGGAAAAAACATAAGCAAGTGGATTGGGCCGTTAGATTGTTCGTCATAAATCTCCAATTCAGAACCGGGAATAACAGTTAAATCACCAAACACTAACCCACCGTCCGGATGTTCCACTACATCTCCACTTTGGATAAGACTTTCCATTTCAAGGATGACTTCAGGCGAATGGCTATCGATGATCCCAACCATATTAAGTCCCTTTTCGTGTCGTGCATGCTCAATGATATTCGTAAACGTTAGAGACTTGGCACCGGTGATTTTTACCGGCTTCCCTGTCCAGGTACGTCCAATGTGTATATGTAAATCTACATAGTAGCGATTCATTTATTTTTCAACGCCTCTTGCAATTGTAAGTATTGAACAGCAAAAATCGTTTTAGCATCATATATTTTTTGTTCTTTTACATATTGAGCTGCTTCTTCCAGAGTTAATTCCTCTAGATTAACAAACTCGTCCTCATCAAGTGCTGCTGCATTTTCTTTTTTGCTTAGTCCTGTCGCAACATAGACATGAACGATTTCATCGGCAAATCCCGGCGAGGTGTAAAAAGAAGTAAGCCATTCAAGGCTCTCGCACTCATAGCCTGTCTCTTCCTCCAGTTCACGGCGAGCACAAAGCTCAGGCTCTTCCCCTTTTTCCAGCTTTCCGGCGGGAATTTCAACAATGGTTCGTTCCAGTGCTTTCCGGTATTGTTCAACCATTACTACTTTCTTGTTGTCGGTAATGGCTAAAATAGCGACAGCCCCGGGATGTTTAATGATCTCCCGTTTCGATTGTTTCCCGTTCGGAAGCTGTACATCCTGTAAATGAAGACTGATTACTTTTCCTGAGAAAATTTCTTCACTATGAAGTGTTTTTTCTTCGAGATTGCTCATATGGGTCACTCCTGTTCTATTCCTTTAATCTGCTCATACATTTTACCATACTTTATTTGGAGGGGGATGGAATGAAGGTGTACGTTCATGATAAAGGAATCATTCTTGTTGGAAAAGGATGGGAAATACTTCAGAAACTAAAAGAATACAATAAAGATTATTTCACCGTTTCCGAATGGATTGAAAAGGTGAATCAAAAATAAAGTCTTTCGATTGTAGTCTGTCCTTTTCTTTAATAAAATTGTAGAAAAGGACGGGGTGAGTTTTTGAAAAAGAGAAGACTAGGAAATTCAGATTTATATGTGTCAGAACTGGGGCTTGGTTGTATGTCGATTGGAACCGAGGAGAAAACCGCAAGGAAAATTATTGAGGCCTCACTTGAGGAGGGGATTAATTATTTCGATACGGCCGATTTATATGATTTTGGTGAAAATGAAAAAATAGTTGGGATAGCATTGAAGGAAGTCCGTGAAAACGTCATTATTGCAACAAAGGTTGGGAATCGCTGGAGTCAAGATCAGAAGGGATGGTCATGGGACCCTTCGAAGTCCTATATAAAGGAAGAAGTCAAACAAAGTCTTAACCGACTGGGTACCGACTATATCGATCTTTATCAGCTACACGGCGGGACAATCAATGATCCAATTGATGAAACTATTGAAGCGTTTGAAGAATTAAAAGCTGAAGGTTATATTCGCTACTATGGCATTTCATCAATTCGACCAAATGTTATAAGGGAATATGTTAAAAAGGCCAGTATCGTATCAGTAATGATGCAATACAGTATTTTAGACCGCCGCCCTGAGGAAGAAGCCTTGCCACTGCTAGAGGAACATGGGCTTAGCGTTGTGACCCGCGGACCGCTCGCAAAAGGTCTTTTAAGTGATAAAATGCTTGAGAAGGTAACTGAGAAGGGGTATCAAGACTACAGCTTAACCGAGTTGAATGACGTCTTGCCGTTGTTAAAGGAAAAGGTAGCAGCCACACGCTCTTTTACAGAGATAGCCCTACAGTATAATCTGGCCCATCCTGTTGTAGCCTCTGTTGTTGCCGGGGCTAGTAGTCCTGAACAAATTAGGAGTAATGCGAAAGCGGTCAGAAGTCAGCCGCTTTCTGAGGAAGAAGTTTCAGTAATTAGAGAGTTAACGAAGGCTGGCATTTATAAAGAACATCGTTAAAAGGAGAGCGTTCGTACGCCCTCCTTTTTATATTGTTTTTATTTAAACTCCTTCCAGTTCATGCCGCTCTCATTTAATAGTTCTGCAAATGATTTGTTTTTTTCTTTTAATCGTCTTTCTTCTCTCTTTCTTACCTCTTCGTCTTCTTTTCTTTTTTCTTCTGCTGCTCTAAGCTGTTCTTGTTGTTCTTTTAGTTGCTTGAATAAATTTGGGTTGATCATATCGCCAAGCGTTACCGCTGAATCATCTTTTTTGGGTTTCGATTGATTTTTTTGTTTAGATTGCTTTTTCATTCAAAACGCCTCCATCATCAAAATTTCATTTATATTATACCATGTCACCAAGCATCGCCTATATAAAAAAGCAGGCTATGCTTAATCATAATCAGCCTGCTCTTACTTGTTATTTTAATAAGCTTCAAGTACCACGTTTTCGTCCACATACAATGTGGCTTCAGTAGAATTGACAACATCCTCAATCGTATACCCTTTAGCAACTTCCACGAGCCTTAGCCCAGAATCCGTTACATCCATGACCGCACGCTCGGTAATAATTCGATTAACTACCCCTTTACCTGTTAAGGGAAGCGTACATTGTTTCAATATTTTTGATTCACCCTTTTTATTTACATGCTCCATGATAACAATTATTTTTTGTGCTCCGTGGACAAGGTCCATCGCACCACCCATTCCTTTTATCATCTTTCCAGGGATCATCCAGTTAGCTAAGTCACCTGTTTCAGATACTTCCATTCCACCGAGTATCGCTAAGTTGACATGCCCGCCGCGAATCATCGCAAACGATTCGGCGCTATCGAAATAGGCTGCACCACTAATTGCCGTAACGGTCTCTTTACCGGCATTGATTAAATCTGGGTCCACCTCATCCGCACCTGGATAGGGTCCGATGCCAAGAAGACCATTTTCAGACTGCAAGACAACCTGTTTATTTGCTGACATAAAATTAGCAACTAGAGTTGGCATACCTATGCCTAGATTTACATAAAATCCGTCTTCTATTTCCTTCTCAGCCCTTATCGCAATTCTCTCTCTAACGGAGACAATTTCATTCACCATTGCGCTCTCTCCCTTCTCCCAACACTATTTTCTCACTGTCAATCTCTCAATCCGTTTTTCCTGTGTTCCTTCGATAATTGTTTGTACATAGATACTAGGGGTATGAATAAAATTAGCATCTAATTCGCCAATTTCATAAAGTGTTTCCACTTCAGCAATCGTTACTTTTCCAGCAGCTGCAATCATCGGATTGAAGTTTCGCGCTGTTTTGTGATAAACGAGATTTCCCATTTTGTCGCCCTTCCATGCCCTAACAAGACTAAAGTCGGCAGTTAGTGCCTCTTCCAAAAGGTATTCTCTCCCGTTAAAAATCTTTGTTTTTTTCCCCTCTGCAATCGGTGTTCCTACCCCAGCAGGTGTAAAAAATGCTGGGATCCCAGCCCCACCTGCCCTGATTTTTTCAGCCAATGTGCCTTGAGGCGTCAATTCTACTTCGAGTTCGCCTGTTAATACCTGTCTCTCAAACTCTTTATTCTCCCCGACATAGGAGCCAATCATTTTCTTGATTTGTTTATTATTTAAAAGAAGTCCTAAACCCCACTCATCAATCCCGCAGTTATTTGAAATAACTGTTAAATCCTTTACGCCTTTTTCTGCCAATGCAAGTATCAGGTTTTCCGGTATGCCGCACAAACCAAACCCACCAACCATTAATGTAGCCCCATCATGAATACCGGCAACTGCATCCTGGAAGGATGTACATATTTTTTTCATCCTGTTTTCTCCCCTTATCCCCATTTTCCCTTTACTATTTCTCTCAAAATCACAGAAAATCCTCTTATTTTGTCAAAATTTCTATTATTCTTGCTTTTTTAAAATTAACCCCACTACAATGAAAGTATGATTATCAGAGGGGGAAAATGAATCCTAAATTTACCTAAAAAGGTTTCAATTATCGAGGTTGGCCCACTTGATGGGCTGCAAAATGAGAGGTTATTCGTACCTACTGACAAAAAAAACAATTTATTATTACCGTCTTCATGCCAAACTGTCTAAATTAAATTTTTCATGAATAATCAATCTTCTACTAATGCATCTTATTAATTGAGACTAGCTTGAAGGGAGGCTGATTATTTTGAGCCAAAAGCGTGATAAAGGGTCCAGCCAAAAGGGAAAAAACTATGCAGACACAGCAGGTGGAGGCAAGCGGGTGATTGCCGCTGAAGAAATCGAAAAAGCCATTCATCCTACCAAAAGACAAAACGCAGAGCAGTAAATCATTCTGTAAACTCGGAAACCGCTCATTGGTGTCAGCGGTTTTCTTTGTGTTAAAATTAAAATGGGTAATTTATGGGCGCTTGGTACTTATTTTACATATGTTATATTAATTCTTGCAGGAGGTGCCAATGGTGAGGAAGGCATTTCGAACTTTGTTTGTCTTGTTGTTTTTCTGGTTATCTCTTGGTTTGTATTTTACAAACCGTCTCATGTATATGAAAAAGAAGGATGAGGAATTAATTTTAAGGCGTGAAAAAGAAGCTGGCCGGTATAATCCCGATGAATTTGATTCTCTCCCAAAACGGGAGGTTGATATTTCTTCGCCTTTTGGATACACGATTAAAGCCCAGCTCGTAGAACCGCACCAGACCAACCGCTATATCATTATTTCTCATGGTGTGACCGAAACGAAAATTAATTCCATTAAATATGCAAATATGTTCTTAGAGCGTGGGTTTAATACGTTAATTTATGACCATCGTCGTCACGGGGAATCTGGCGGCAAAACAACTAGTTTTGGTCATTATGAAAAATTTGATTTGAAGACAGTCGTCGATTGGCTCAAAAAAGAAAAAGGACCTCAACTTGAACTGGGAATTCACGGCGAATCGATGGGCGCAGCTACCATGCTGTTATATGCTGGACTCCTTGAGGATGGGGCAGATTTTTATATTGCCGATTGCCCATTTTCTGATTTTAAGGAGCAGTTGGCTTATTTGATTAAAAAGGATTTCAAGCTCATCCCTGGTCTTTTGCTACCGCTTGGGGATGCCCTTTTACGCCTTCGGGACAAATATTCGATCCGAAATGTTTCCCCAATTTCGGTCATTGAAAATATCAAACATCCGATTTTGTTCATTCACAGCCAAAAGGATGATTTTATCCTTCCTACCATGACAAAGGATTTATTTGAGCATAAAAAGGGTCCTAAAATGCTTTTTTTAGCGGCTAACGGCCGACATGCCCAGTCCTTTAATGAAAACCGGGCTGATTACGAACGGGTGATTGATGAATTTTTACAAAAATATGTTGATCATCCATTGCCAAGCTAAAAACAGACTATCCATCATGGATCAGTCTGTTTTTTCTTTAATTATAAGGCTCATACGGCCATTTAGGATTTGTTGCGGACTCTTTAGTTGAAAGCAATTGCACGCTTTAGAAAAGTCAATTTTCATTTGCTCATCGAAAAAGACCATTTTTGATTTTTCTGCATAAACCGTCCGGTCATTTGTTTCAATAGCTATATCATCATTATCTAATTCTGGTATAAACCACAAAGCCACTACCCCGTTTACGGCACAGCCACAGCCGTCTGTATCGTATTTTAGCTTTAAGTAGCCTTCTCGACCGTCAATTCGCTCATTTATTTTGTTAGCTGCCTCTGCAGTAATAGTTATCTCCAAGTTTATTGCCCCTCTCATTTAGCATATGGTGATTGTACCACATGTTACGAGAGGTTGATTCATCTTTGCTCATAGATTTAGATCTCCGTCATCCGAATGTCAGCAATAGCATCCATCGGAATCCGGTGCACCTCATCAAAGCGATCTATCACATGAAGCCTTTGCGTCAGTTCATCCCAGTAATGGATTTTGCCAATCACGATTTCATAGTTCCGATTCCGATAATGGGTGATCGTCACGTACTGATCATATTCAATCGCTTCGGACAAGATCCCGTTCATGAGCTCCAGATGCTGTTCATCCATTTCTCGTTTCTGTTCGTACCGATCTTCTTTCACCCAATCCCTGAGCAATTTCACATGCTCAGGAAGCATCATCGACGTCCATTTGATCCTTCCACGGTCGCGAATCATCCGCCTCTCCTTCTTTCTCAGTATTCAGCCTTAATTATTTGACTACGGTCTAGTTTTAACGCCGCTAAACGGGCACTTCCGCATTTATCTTTTATGTCCACCAACAAGTGTAGCCCGATGCTTAGCCGTTCCAGCAGCCGTATATGAAACCGCGCGCAACAAGGAACCTGAACCAAAGCGTCTGCGAACCGTATCCACCACATAGCCGAGCTCTCGCCTCTTATATGCACCCATGTCGAAAAGATCAAGCTGCAGCTCACGGTCATCAACAATATTACTGATGGCAATCGAAATCTGTCGTACCGTCTTCCCGGTGTAATGCTCATGAAATAATTCCAGACACACACGGTAAAGTTCCATCGTCACATTCGTTGGCTGGCCAATGCTTCTAGAGCGATGAAAACCGCCGCCAAATTCATCCTGGCTGTAGCCGACTCCGAGACTTATCGTTCTCCCTGCTTTTCGATGCGTCCTTGCCCGCCTTGCTACTTCCTCACACATTTCTAAAATGACCGTCTTAATTTCCGCTTCCTCTTTATAGTCCCTTAACAGAATTTGACTTTTTCCAAAGCTGATTTGTCCTTGGATAAGCGGTGCACCCAAATCAGAAAGGTCAACTCCCCAGGCATGATGATAAAGCTGGTTTCCCATGATACCAAATTTCTTTTCCAGCTTTTCTAAATCATAACGGGCTAGCTGACCGACAGTAAAAATGCCCATCCCATTTAATGTTTTTTCGACACGTCTGCCGATCCCCCACATTTCCCTGAGCGGTGACACATTCCAGAGCTTTGTCTGAACATCTTCATATGTCCACTCGGCCACTCCGCTTTTCTTGGCATCAAGATCAAGACATAGCTTTGCCAGTAACATGTTAGGGCCAATTCCAACGGCACACGGCAGTTGAAACTCCCGCTCAATATCATCCCTTATTTTTTTGGCAATCGTGTGAGCATCCCCCCACAAATGAATGGCACCATCGACTTTAATAAAGCTTTCATCGACGCTATAGACATGAATCGCTTCTTTTGGAACATAGCGGTTAAAGACACGAGAAATTTCGGTAGCAATCCGCAAATACGTTGCCATTTTTGGCTCAACAATTTGAATCCTGGGGTCTTGTGGAATCTCAAACATCCGGGAACCCGTTTTGATGCCAAATTCTTTTTTCATACGCGGCGAAGCAGCAAGGACGATACTTCCCTGCCGCTCTTTTTGACCAACCACCGCTAAATAACACTCCATAGGGTCAAGGCCCCACATAACAGCTGAACAGCTGGCATAAAAGCTCTTCATGTCCACACATAAAATTTTATTTTGCGGCAGTGCGCTGTAATCCACCATGGCATTCCCTCACAATCAGAATATCGAACATTCGTTCCTTTTTATTATATTCATTATCATAAGCGAATATGTGTTCGTGTTCAATGGAAATTTTTTGACACCGTTCTTTTATGGAAGTCGAGGAAAACATAGTATAATGGATAGTGAGGTGCATGTTTATGGATAAAAAATTGGTGGCTAAGATGATCAAAAATTGTTTTAAACAGTATTATGAGACGGGGACAATGCCTATTGGAGACAACGATTTGGAGAAGCTAAGCAATCAAATCCTTCAAACGAAAGCAGAGGAACCAACTGCAGATTTATACGAGATTGTGAATGATACGGTATATGAGTATTTAGCAGAGTGATACAAAAAAACCGCACTAGTGAAAAATTCACAGTGCGGTCGTGATGGACCAAACTTTCTTGATTAATTGTTGGAGAAACCAATATGTTCAATACTATTCTGAAAAATTTTCTTTTCGTGATATCAGTGCCAAGACAAAGAGTATGGTTATGATTACCTTTGAAATAAATCGGCAAAAATTTCCATTCAACCGTTAAATAGAGAGGCCGTCCAACGTAGTTCTTCTTCAATAAACTTAAATATGAGGTTGTCAATGATTCAGTTTATGAGTTTTTAACAGGATGACAGCAAAAAACAAAAAGCCTCTAAAAAAGAGGCCTAATTAACTTATAAACTATTTCTGATTAAATGCACGCTTGCCAAGGCGCTCAAACAGCCGCGGGAAGAGGACGTACACAACGCTTCCCATATTCATCCAGCGCGGCAAATTAATCTCCCTTGTTTTCGTCAGCATGCTGTCAACGATCTTCTGAGCGACGTACTCGGGCTTGAGCATAAATCTCTGCACATTTTTAACATACGTGCCTTGTTCATCGGCTATATTAAAAAAATCAGTGGCAATTGGCCCAGGGTTCACCGAAGTCACTTGTACATTATAATCGGAAAGCTCCATTCGCAGTGAGTTTGTGTATCCAAGCACGGCATGCTTAGAGGCTGAATATACACTCGATTTGGGCGTGGCAATCTTACCAGCCTGTGAAGCAATATTGATAATATGACCAAAACGCCGTTCCCGCATTTTCGGCAACACCATGCTTGTGCAGGCCATAAGCCCGACGACATTGACATCAAACATTCCCTTGATTTCATCTATTGTTGCCAAATGGGCTTCCCGGAAAATTCCAAAGCCGGCATTATTGACAAGGATATCAATCTCTCCGATTCTATCGAAAATCCGTTGAAAAACCTCCTGCACCTGAGCTGTATCCGAGACATCCAGCTTGAAAACATCCACTTTTACTTGATACTTTTGCTGTAGTACCGTTTGCAGCTGCTCGAGCTTGCCAATGCTTCGTGCAAGCAGAACAAGATTGGCACCGCTTGCCGCACAAAGCTTGGCGATTTCCGCTCCAATTCCTCCGGAGGCACCCGTAATCACGATATTTTTACCTTTTAAATGTTCCCTAACCATTTCTACACCTCATCTGAGTTGACCCAATGCTTATTGCTTAGCTTGATAAAACACGGGCTTAGTATTCTTACTAATAATCTCCCCGATAGATGATAAATAGTCAAGTTGTGCGACGGTTTCCGAAATTGTCAGCATCAGTTCGCGCTGATAAACAGACGGAAACAGGCGTTTACAGATTTCAAAAACGGTGAGCTGCTCTTCTTTTAACCAGCTATGAACCGTCATTGCCCGCTCGTGTTGGCGTATCAAACGTTTTTCAATCAACTCTGCTAACTGGTAGACTTCCTCGCCGTGACCAGTGTAGACACATTGAACCGGATACAATAGCAGCTTCTTCATGGAGTCATTATGTTGCAACTGCGGTTTCGGTCTTTCTGTTTCACCAGGGGCTGGCGGCTCGAGCAATGGATTTGGTGAAATGTGCGCTAAGATTAAATCTCCGCCAATCAAAATTCCATCCTTTTCCCGGAAAAGCGCAATTTGACTTTGAGCATGACCCGGTGTTTCAATGACCTGCCACTCACTTAGCCCAAGAGGTCTCATTCCCTCAACAAGATGTCCAGTTAGTGACCGGTTACATGAATATTTCAATGTTTTTCTTAACTTAGAAAGTAAAGAAAAATATTCCTCGGGCAACCCGAATTCTAGAAAATGCACACGGAAGAATTCCTCTTGTTCTTGAAAAAAAGCTTCTGTTTGGTGAATCCATCGTTCATTCAAATAATGACCATATACTTCTAACGAATCCGGAAAAAAATCAAGCATCCCAACATGATCGGGGTGATGATGTGTTAGAATCACCTGCTCAATATCAGCAGGACTTAAGCCTAAATCCCCCATTTTCTCCTTCAGTGACATCCAGGACTGTTCCGTTTTTACGCCCGCATCTACAAGCGTTAATCGCTCGCCTTTAATCAAATAGACATTGACATCTCCGACCGCAAAAGGAGTCGGCACCGTAATTTTGGCTATTCCGTCTTTCCATTTTGTCATTACTAAATCCCCTTAACATTATTGTCGAATAAAGAACTCAACGATATAGATATGAACATTATGTGACATTTATTATATATACTAAAGTGTAGCGACTTTTTAACCAATTGTCATTATTTCTGCATAATTTTTTAGAAAAAATAAAAAATTCAATAAATTTATCTATTGACAGATGGGTTGTTTATCTTGCATAATCTAGTAAAATTTGATTCGTTAAAGCGATGAATAAGGCCAGTAAATGAGAAATGGCGAAAGAGAGTGAAGTTCGACGGCTGAAAGACTTCACCGCCCTCTTAATCATTGAACCTACCTTAGGAGCACTTAGGAAAACCTAACGCATATCCGGCGTTATCGGAGTCGAGTGAACCCTTCTTGCAATTTAAGCAAGGGTAAATGAAGGTGGTACCACGGAAGCTAGACCTTTCGTCCTTTACGGATGAGGGGTCTTTTTGTTTTTTTAAGAATCGAAATGGAGGAATATTAATGAAAAAAATAGCAATTATTGGTGCAGGATCGATGGCTGAAGCATTCATTTCAGGAATTCTTGAAAATGGGCTAATTAATAAAAAAAATATCTGGATTACAAACAATTCTAATCAAGAAAGATTAACTAATTTAGAAACTCGTTATGGTATTCGAACGACTTATAATTTGAATGAACTGTTTGATCAAGCGGACATTGTGATGTTAGCAATGAAACCAAAGGATGTCGCGACAGCCGTCCAATCCATTCGTGAACACTTAACGGGACAAATGCTCGTCGTCTCAGTCTTAGCTGGTGTTTCCATGATGACAATTGAAACATTGGCAAAATTACCACTTGCGATTGTACGGTCGATGCCAAACACTTCGGCTGCTGTTGGAAAATCGGCCACCGCTGTTGCCGTGAATCAACGTGTTACCGAGCAGCAGTTAGAAACAACCAAGAACTTGTTTGGAACAGTTGGCTTGGCTTCTTTTGTAGAAGAAGAGCAGTTAGATGCCGTTACGGGGCTATCAGGAAGTGGGCCAGCCTATATTTATTATCTTATCGAAGCCATGGAAAAAAGTGCAGTGGAAGTAGGACTAGACAAAGAAATGGCCAGTGAACTAATTGTCCAAACATTACTTGGGGCAGCAGAGATGGTGAAAAAATCAAGCAAATCATCTACTCAACTGCGTATGGAAGTAACAAGCCCAGGCGGAACAACAGAAGCTGGCATTAGAGTTCTTGAAGAACACGGGGTCCAGCAAGCATTTATTTCATGCATTAAAGCAGCAACTGCGCAATCCAAAAAAATGGGGGAAGAATTAAGTTCTAGGCTTCAGACTGCAGACCAACCTTCCTAAATTGGACTTTTGCCTTGTTTACATTACACTAGTAAAAAAAGGCTAGGGAAGTGTCGTGGATGCTAACGATCTTATTTTCTTTAGGTATGCTAGTCTGGACTATTTTTCTTTTAGACGGACTAATTGGTTTACGAAAAATAGATCCGCTGGAAAAAGAAGAAGGCATGGAGCTTGGACCGCTATTATCTGTAGTAGTTGCCGCCCGTAATGAGGAAAAACAAATCGAAGCAAGTATCCTGAGTCAGCTGGAGCAAACCTACAAAAATGTGGAATGGATACTTGTCAATGATCGGTCAACTGACATGACTGGAACCATCATGGAAGAATTAACAAAAATAGACCCGCGCCTAAAAGTCCTCCATGTTAATCAATTGCCTGAGGGCTGGCTTGGGAAGAATAACGCCTTGTACACGGGCGCACTTCAAGCTTCAGGGAAATGGCTATTGTTTACCGATGCTGACGTAAAATTTGAAAAGCAAGCCTTCGCAAAAGCGCTCCACTATTTTGAAAGACACAAGCTTGACCATCTGACCGCTGCACCAAACTTAAGTGCTAACCGATTTTGGTTAAAATCATTTGTTGCCTTTTTCCTGTTTGGTTTTTCTTATTTTAAACGTCCTTGGTTGGCAAATAACCCAAAATCAAAAATCGGAACAGGGATTGGTGCGTTTATTCTTGTTTTAAAAAAATCTTATGAATCGTTTGGAACACATGAGAAGATAAAAATGCGGCCGGATGATGACCTGCAACTTGGGATGAAAATGAAAAAAGCAGGCTACCGCCAAAGAATTGTGACTGCACTTCATCTAATCGAAGTGGAATGGTATGGAAATATAAAAGAAGCATTAGTTGGACTAGAGAAAAATACATTTGCCGGATTGCACTATCGTATCAGCATGGTGATCTTTGCGATCCTCGGGGTTTTTATCACCAACGTTCTGCCCTTTGTGATGATTTTTTCAGGGAATACAACTGTTGCCCTATTAAGCTTCGGAAATATTGTTCTTTGCGGAATTCTTTATGTGGTTGTCATAAAAAAATTAACCTTATTCTCCCCTATGATGTTTTTGGTCTTTCCAATCACTGCCTTACTGTTTATTTATTCGATTATTCGGGCGAGCCTCTTAACCTTTAAGCGCGGAGGAATTGTATGGAGGGGGACCACCTATCGGTTAAGTGAACTGCGAGAAAAAGATTAGAAGCTTGATTTTTTCATTAAAAAGATCCTTTTGCTATACTAGAAAAGGATAATTTAGATTGAATTCAGGAGGCTTCTGAAATGGCAGTAAAACTATTTTCACCCTATACAATAAAGGGTGTTACACTTAAAAATCGAATAGTGATGTCACCGATGTGCATGTATTCCAGTCATGAAGATGGCCATGTTCAAAACTGGCATCGGACCCACTACACAAGCAGGGCGGTCGGTCAGGTTGGTCTAATTATAGTTGAAGCAACATCAGTAACACCTCAAGGCAGGATATCCCCTAGAGATTTAGGAATCTGGAGCGATGAGCATATAGAGGGCTTTTCTGAGCTTGTTGGTCTTATGAAGGAGCATGGTGCCAAGACTGGGATTCAACTCGCTCATGCCGGCAGAAAAGCCGTATTAGAAGGTGAAATTCTTGCCCCTTCTGCACTTGCTTTTAATGAAAACATGAAAACACCAAAGGAAATGTCCAAAACGGATATTGAAGAAACAGTAGTAGCATTTAAAAAAGGCGCGGAGCGTGCAGCAAAAGCAGGTTTCGATGTGATTGAAATCCATGGTGCTCATGGGTATCTTATCAATGAATTCCTTTCACCACTTGCCAATAAAAGGACCGATGGATACGGCGGTTCGGCTGAAAACCGCTACCGAATCCTCCGAGAAGTGATTGATGCAGTGAAAACCGTTTGGGAAGGCCCATTATTTGTGAGAGTATCTGCACATGATTACCACGCAGAAGGATTAACCGCTGAAGATTACATCACGTTCGCCCAATGGATGAAAGAACAAGGTGTTGATTTAATTGATGTTAGCTCAGGTGCCGTTGTACCCGCCCATATTCACGTTTATCCTGGATATCAAGTGAAATTCTCAGAGACCATCAAGACTGGCGCCGATATCTCAACAGGTGCGGTAGGATTAATCACTTCCGGAATCCAGGCCGAGGAAATTTTACAAAATGACAGAGCTGATTTAGTCTTCCTAGCTCGTGAATTACTTCGCGACCCATATTGGGCCCGGACAGCAGCAAAAGAATTAGGGGTTCCAATTGAGGGCCCCAAACAATACGAGCGCGGCTGGTTATAAATCAAAAAGAGGGTGTCTACTAAAATGGACATCCTCTTCTTATGTTTATCATCAGCAGGGTATTTATTTTATTTGCGAATACATCTATTTTATTTGCGCAAAGTCCTATTTTATTTGCGAAAAACCCGGTTTTATTTGCGAATCAAAAAAATTAGTGAATATCCCTATTTAATTTCGAAGAGGAATATTAATTTCTTTAAAATCCTCAGCTATATCTGTATTCGGAAAAACTTCCTTTGCCTCATCCACCAATTCCCGCCAAGCATTTCGATCATAACGGGAGCTTATATGGGTTAGACACAGTTGCTTGCAACCGGCCCTCTTAGCAACTTCTGCTGCCTGATGTGTGGTTGAATGAAAATAGTCGTGGGCAAGTTTTTCTTCATCCGCTGAAAAAGTCGCTTCATGCACCAAAATATCTGCATTTTCAGCCAATGAAATCGCATTTTCGCAGTACCGTGTGTCCCCTAGAATCGTGACAATTCTCCCCTTCTGTTCAGGACCTAGAAACTTACTCGGATCAATTGTCCTGCCGTCTTCAAGGGTAACTGTTTCACCATTTTTAATTTTTCTAAAAATGGGTCCTGGCTGTACTCCCGCTTCCTTTAGCTTATCAGCAAGTAATGTTCCAGGCCGATTCTTTTCGACAATTCGATACCCATATGAAGGGATGCCATGATCTAACCTGAGGGCTTCCACTGTAAACTGCTCATCTTCAAAAAGAATCCCCTCGTCAATTTCAATAACAGTTAGCGGGTATTTCAAATAGGTCTGGCTTAATGAAAGGCTGACATGAATATAGTCCTTAATCCCTTTTGGTCCATAAACCGTTACCTCGGATTCTCCGCCTTGAAAAGAGCGGCTTGATAATAATCCAGGCAGACCATAGATATGATCACCATGAAGGTGAGTAATAAAGATTTTTTCAATTCTACGAGGTTTTAACGATGTATGTAAAATTTGATGCTGGGTCGCCTCACCGGCATCAAATAACCAAACGGCCCCCCGCTCTTCTAACAATTTCAGTGCAATTGACGTCACATTGCGGAGTTTTGCCGGCATCCCCGCCCCTGTTCCTAGGAAAAATATGTCCACTAATAATAGCTCCTCTCAATCCGTTCCTTTTATCCAATATTGTTAATATAGCACAAAAAGAAATCAATTTCTCCCTAGGGGACCTTTTATTAATAAGTGAATAGCACGGACCATTATGTGAAAAATAATCGAGACTTGAATGTTTTATTTTTGCGAAGTCTACCGGAATGCTATAAAATCAAGAAATGTGATATTTGTTGATTTTATAATTTACATAAATAGAAAAGAGGTTTTTACTTTGACGCAAACTGGAAACGTGACTTCATTAATTATGATTTTTGGTGCGACTGGTGATTTAGCAAAACGGAAGTTGTTTCCTTCCCTTTACCGGTTATTTGAGAAAGGCAAATTAAATAAATTTGCGGTTATTGGGGTGGCCAGAAGGTCCCTTTCTAACGATGAGTTTCAACATTCCGTTAAAGACTCCGTATTATCTGCATTAGGAAACAAAGACAAGATTGATGAATTTATCTCCCATTTTTACTATCAATCACATGATGTCGCTGATTCCAATTCATATGCAATATTAAAAAATTTAGCAGATGAGATTGATGGAAATTATCAATTAGAAGGGAATCGCATTTTTTATCTCGCTATGGCTCCAGAATTTTTCGGAACCATCGCCTTGCATTTAAAATCAGATAAACTGACGGACGTAAAAGGCTACAAACGACTTGTGATTGAGAAGCCATTCGGACATGACTTAGCATCTGCAATCGAACTTAATAAACAAATTAGAAGTGCGTTTAAGGAAAAAGAAGTTTATCGTATCGACCACTATTTAGGCAAAGAAATGGTCCGGAACATCGAAGTAATACGTTTCGCCAATGCTATTTTTGAACCGCTTTGGAATAACCGCTATATCTCGAATATTCAAATCACCTCAAGTGAAGTACTCGGTGTCGAAGAGCGCGGCCGTTATTATGAAACAAGCGGGGCCCTTAGAGATATGCTTCAAAACCATATGATGCAAATGGTAGCCTTGCTTGCAATGGAACCACCAATTAACCTTACAACCGATGAAATCCGTTCCGAAAAGGTTCGTGTATTTCGAGCCCTTCGAACCGTTGAGGGGGAACAAGTAAATAATTATTTTGTTCGTGGACAATACGGTGAGGGCACGGTTGAGGATGTCCAGGTTCCTGCCTATCGTGATGAACCGATGGTGGACAAAGAATCGAATACAGAAACCTTTGTCGCAGGGAAAATTATGATCGATAATTTCCGCTGGGCTGGTGTTCCTTTTTACATCCGTACCGGGAAAAGAATGTCGACAAAATCAACAAAAATTGTCGTTCAATTTAAAGATATTCCAATGAATTTATATTACCAAACTGACAAAATTTTAAATCCGAACCTCCTTGTGATTCATATTCAACCAGAGGAGGGAATTACCCTTCACCTAAACGCCAAGAAAGCGGGCGGACATTTGGATGCGCAAGAAGTAAAACTTAGCTTCGCCAATACTGGTATCCATGCGATGAACACTCCTGAAGGCTATGAAAAACTTCTTTTGGATTGTATGCGAGGGGATGCTACAAATTTCACGCATTGGGATGAAGTCGCCTATTCCTGGAGCTTTGTTGATAAAATTTCAGCGGTTTGGGAAAACACGAAAGCTGATTACTTCCCCAATTATCAGTCAGGAACAATGGGTCCCAAAGAGGCGGATGAGCTCTTAGAAAAAGACGGCTACTTCTGGTGGCCTGTAACAGATCTAGACGTTGATATTTGTAAGTGAATAATCAAAAGCACCACTTTGTTATAACAGCAAAGTGGTGCTTTTTAGTCTAGATCATTAATTTTATTAGGAAAGGTCCGCAGAAAATCTTTATTAAAGCTCGTTTCAGTCCCGATATTGTGAGAACCATCCATTTGGTGCGACCCTGCATTTTCAATGATACTTTTCCCGTACTTTTCACGAAGACTAGATAAGGTATTAAGTAACGGCTCTTTTTTCGCATCCTTTTCATAGGAAAATAAATCTAACTGTTTATAGGCATGATCATGATCAACTAAATCATTGCCTGTGATCCCTAACAATCGAATAGCATCTCCATTCCAAGCTTTTAGAAAAATCTGCTGCGCAAAAGAAGAAATGTCATCTTTATGACTGATGGGGTTGGGTAGCTTTTTACTTCTGGTAATTGTCTTTCGATCCTTATAGCGAATTGTAATTCCAAGAGTTCCGGCAAGGACATTCTTTCTCTTCAGCCTGATAGAGACCGTTTCCGCTAATGATGTTAACACACGAAAAAGTTCATGCTGATTACTAACATCCTTAGGCAGTGTCGTTGAATTGCCGATACTCTTAAATTCTTCAATCGATTCCGGATCAACAGGGCGATGATCAATCCCATTGGCTCTTTCTTTTAATCGAAGGCCATTAATGCCTAGAAGCGTTTTAAGTTGAATCTCATTGCCTTTTGCTAATTCACCAATGGTGTGAATCCCAATTGTCTGCAACTTTTCCGCTGTCTTCTTCCCGACACCATGCATTTCGTTCGTGTTCAAAGGCCAAAGAACGTTTGGTATATCACGCTTACGAAGAATCGTAATCCCCATTGGCTTTTTCATATCTGAAGCCGTTTTTGCTAAAAATTTATTAGGAGCTATACCTATGCTGCAAGGTATATCTAGTTGTTCCAGAATCCTTTTCTGAATGCTTTCGGCAATTTCTATCGGGCTGCCGTATTCAAAGCTTTCCGTTATATCTAAATATCCCTCGTCAATCGAGACGGGCTCTACAAACTCTGTATAGTGCCTGAGAATTTCAAACATACCAATGGAAACGGCCCGATAACGCTCAAAATTAGGTTTCATGACGATTAACTGCGGACAAAGTTTTCTCGCTTCCCAAAGCGGCATCGTCGTTTTCACACCAAATTTTCTTGCATCGTAATTGCAGGTGACAATGATCCCTCTGCGCTCCTCGACATTTCCAGCAATTGCGAGCGGTTTACCCTTCAGATTGGGATCGTAGGCCATTTCAACCGACGCATAAAAGCTATTCATATCAACATGTAAAATGACCTTTCCGTTTTTCGGATACATTTCCTTCATGCTGGCACTTCCTTATTACTTTTTCTTCCCTAATTATATCAAAAAGGAGAACCCTCAGTTAGGTTCTCCTGACAACTACATTATTGATTTGCCACTTCATCGATAATCGCAAGAGTCATTTCTGCAAGCTTATACAATTCTTCAACCGGCATGCGTTCGTTTGTGGTATGGATTTCTTCATAGCCGACAGCAAGATTGACCGTTGGAATATTAAACCCAGCAAAAACGTTGGCATCACTGCCGCCGCCGCTATGCTGTAGTTCACAGCTGCGCCCAATTTTTGCCGCGGCCTTGCGAGCCACTTCTACGACATGATCGCCTTCGCCAAATTTAAAGCCTGGATACATGATTTCCACATCTACCTCAGCTCTGCCGCCCATTTGTGCTGCAACTGTTTCAAATGCATCCTTCATTTTGCTTACCTGGGCCTGCATTTTTTCAGGTATAAGCGAACGTGCCTCCGCTAAAATATCAACACGGTCACAAACGATGTTAGTTGCCTGACCGCCTTCAAACCTGCCAATGTTTGCTGTGGTTTCGTGATCAATTCTTCCTAATGGCATCTTCGCAATCGATTTTGCGGCAATTGTAATCGCGGAAACTCCTTTTTCAGGTGCCACACCGGCATGAGCTGTTTTACCGTAAATAACTGTTTTTACCTTTGCTTGTGTCGGAGCAGCTACAACTACGTTACCAACTAAGCCATCACTATCCAGTGCGTAGCCAAATTTTGCTTTCATCAATGAAGAATCAAGTGCTTTTGCACCCACAAGACCTGATTCTTCTCCGACAGTGATGACAAATTGAATCAAACCATGAGGTAGATTTTGTTCTTTTAATTGACGAATGGTTTCAAGCATGACAGAAATACCTGTTTTATCATCTGCCCCTAAGATCGTGGTGCCATCTGTAACCACATAACCATCTTTAATCGATGGTTTCACACCTTTAGCAGGTGTAACAGTATCCATATGACAGGTAAAATAAATCGGGTCAACACCTTCTTTAGTTGCCGCAAGCGTGCAAACTAGATTCCCTGCACCATGGCCTGTTACAGCAGTGGTATCATCTTCAAAAACCTCGAGACCTAACTCAGTAAATTTTTGTTTTAATACCTTTGCAATTTCAGTCTCGAATTTTGTTTCTGAGTCAATTTGCACAAGTTCTAAAAATTCATTCAACAGACGTTCCTGATTAACCATTATATTGACCCTCCATGTTATGTAATCACTAATTGTCCAGCTCCAGCGCCCTAGGGGCTCGAGGTCATAAGCCAAGCCGTCAAGAAGGTTAAAGTGCAACCTTCTCGCCGGCTCGTCTTATGCTTGTCGCCCCTGGACAAGGCGCTTCCGCTTTTCTTATATCAGTATACCTCTTTCTTATTCATATCATCAAATGAAAGAGCAGGACGTCAACTTCAATTTATACTATAGCGGAATATTCCCATGTTTTTTGTAAGGTCTTGACTCTTTTTTATTTCTAAGCATTTCTAATCCCTGCACTATTTTCAATCTTGTTTCTCTTGGGTCGATGACATCATCGACCATGCCTCTGCTCGCCGCCACATAAGGATTGGCAAACTTTTCACGGTATTCATCGATTTTTTGCTGCCTGGTCTGTTCAGGATCTTCGCTATTATTAATTTCCTTGGCAAAAATGATATTGGCAGCCCCTTGTGGACCCATAACAGCGATTTCTGCATTGGGCCAAGCAAATACCAAGTCAGCACCAATAGACTTACTATTTAACGCCACATAGGCACCGCCATAGGCTTTTCTTAAAATAACCGTCAATTTCGGAACTGTCGCCTCGGAATAGGCAAATAATATTTTAGCTCCATGGCGAATGATTCCCCCGTGTTCCTGTTTAACTCCCGGGAAGAAGCCTGTAACATCTTCAAACGTTATGATAGGGATATTAAAAGAATCACAGGTCCGGATAAACCGAGCCGCCTTATCAGAGGAATCAATATCCAAGCCGCCAGCCATGACCCTAGGCTGATTACAGACAAGCCCTACTGATTCACCTTTGATACGCGCAAAGCCAACGACAATATTTCTAGCAAAGTCCTTATGAATTTCCATGAACGAGTCCTCGTCAACAACTTGCTTAATGACTTTTCGGACATCGTATGGACGAACGGCATCGAAAGGAATAACCTCCAGTAAGTCAGGACGGTAGTCTTCTTCCTCCTTCACCTCAAATCTTGGAGGTTTCTCTTCATTATTCTGTGGTAGGTAACTCAAAAGCCTGCGGACGTTCTGTAACACCTCTACTTCCGAATCGGAATGAAAATGGGCATTCCCGCTAATGGAGCTATGTACATTTGCACCGCCAAGTTCTTCAGCTGATATTTTCTCCCCTGTCACTGTTTCGATGACCTTAGGACCCGTAATAAACATTTGACTCGTTTTTTCGACCATAAACACAAAATCAGTAATTGCTGGTGAATAGACGGCACCACCTGCACACGGGCCCAAGATTACTGAGATTTGCGGAATTACACCGGAATAAATGGCATTTCGGTAAAAAATATGCCCGTATCCATCTAACGATACGACACCTTCTTGAATACGCGCTCCGCCAGAGTCATTTAGACCGATAAAAGGTGCCCCATTTTTCGCTGCTAAATCCATCACATTCGCAATCTTCTTGGCATGCATTTCACCCAATGCACCGCCAAAAACTGTAAAATCTTGCGAAAAAAGATAAATGGGCCGGCCATTTACTTTCCCGTAACCAGTCACTACCCCGTCCCCTGGGCCCTTTTGTTCATCGAGACCAAAATCATTGGTACGGTGTTCAATAAAGGGATTTAATTCAAAAAACGTCCCTTTGTCTACCAAAAGATCGATTCTTTCTCTCGCCGTCAATTTTCCTTTTTCATGCTGCTTCTCAATTCGCTCGTCACCGCCACCGAGTTCAACCTCGCGACGTTTATCATACAACTCATTTATTTTTTCATAGATGTCTATCATTTTACCCCTTCATCCCCTTCTTCTCACAGAGTTCAAATAAAACCCCAGATGTTGATTTTGGATGCATAAAAGCAATGTTTGCTCCTCCAGCACCAGGTCTTGGCTGATCATCTATCATTCGAATCCCTTTTTCTTTCATTTCGCTAATTCTTTCTTTAATCGATACAACACCAAGTGCAACATGGTGGATGCCCTCACCGCGTTTTTCGATAAATTTAGCAATGGTACTTTCTTCCGACGTAGGCTCAAGCAGTTCGAGTTTTGTACCTCCTGCCTCTAAAAAGGCCACTCTTACTAGTTGAGTTTCAACCTCTTCAATTCCAAGCAATCGTAGATTCAATACATCAGTATAGAAAGGAAGCGAATGTTCAAGTGATCTTACGGCAATTCCAATATGGTCGACCTTCTTAATCATTATTATCCCTCTGTTCTAAAAATTAAATTTAATTCGACAATTATCTTATTCGTGAAAAAGTTCATAAATCCTTCCTAAATTACTTAGTTGTTCCGTTGTTCATTTTTGATTTTCCTTGTACAATAGATATAAAGCGCCAAAATGTTAAGGAGGTACCCATAATGAAAAGTAAGAAAACGAGAAAAATCATTGTTTATTTAATGTTATTCGCTATGCTTGCCTCAACTCTCCTAATCGGAATTGGTACATTTCTATCATAAATATACAAAAGGAAGGGACTGTTCAAATTGAACAGTCCCTTTCCCTATTGTATTGCCCCATTATCTTTGGCAAGTGCCTCAAATGATTTTTTTGAAGAGATAACTAATACCTTTGTTCCAAGTGGAATTAACGGAAAAAGAGACGTAACGACCTCATTCTGTGTGCGAATACAGCCTTGAGAGACGTATTTCCCAATGGATGCAGGCTGATTTGTCCCATGAATGCCATAGGTTCTGCCATCTGTTCCTTTCGCATCAAAGCCAATCCATCTGGCCCCTAGTGGATTCTTAGGATCCCCTCCAGAAATATTCCCTTTTCGAAAATAAGGCTCTTTTGCCTTTACCGTGATAGTGAAAAGACCTTCCGGAGTTAATTCTTGGGTTTTACCCGTCCCGACACTTACAACTGTTTGGACTTTATTTTCATCAATAAACGCCATTTCATTGTTGCTTTTGTTAACAATAACAAATGGATCGCCTGGCATAGGGTTTGGCCCCAACGGCCAAAATGGTGAAATGAAAAAAGCAATCAGGATTGGCGATAAGATTTTTATCAAAGCAGCCACCTGCCTTTTTTTTCCTAGTTTGCTTCAATCTTTTTCTGTTCATTCACTTTTGAAGAAGTTTTTATTCCTTTAAACGAACTTTTTATAATCAGATAGTCATTCATTTCATTTACTAGTTGAAGTAAGGCTGCTCTCGTTTCAAATTCTTCTCTTGTCTTTGGGAGCTCCATTTCCTCAAATTCCTTTTTCATTTCTCTTAATTTTTCAATATAAATATGAGCTGTATTTCCAGGATGAACATTCTCAGAAAGTTCTTCCAGAAACTCAGCTACCATATGCCCTTGCTTTACTGTACGCGTAATGGAGGTGACAATCGGTAAAATACGTTCGATAATTTCAAATTGCTTCCCTCGCATTTTAAAATAATGAAAATATAAATTGTCATCTCGTAAAAAATGGTTTTCAACATCCTGAAGAGCTAGCGTTATCGCTTCATCTAGTAAACGAGCACTAACCGTAATCTCTTTTCCATCCCAATTACTATCTCCCGTCCGTAAATAACATACCATTTCACAGAAAATGATTTTAAAATTCTCCTCAATTTCGCTTCGATAGTCCTTTAATTTTTTATCAACGCTCGGCATATAAAGATTAATCAGTAGTGCCACGCCAATTCCAATCGTGATCACTCCAAGTTCATTTAAAAAAATTGCCAGGGAGATTTTCTCCGCCATATAAATATGTAAAATAATGACACTGCTTGTCACAATACCATCCGGCGCTTTCAGCATCACAATCGTCGGTATAAAGAAAAATAACATGATCCCAATAACAATTGGGTGATAGGAGATTCCCTCAAAAAATATAGCCGAAAACGGCATCGCTAATACACAGGCTAAAAATCGATCTCCTGCTGTTCGGAGCGATCTCCGCTTCGTCACCTGAATACATAAAATGGTTAATATTCCAGCGGAAGCAAAATTATCCAGCCCAAGCTGCTGCGCAATTAAAATCGAAATAGCAGTACCAACAGCTGTTTTAATTGTTCGGTAGCCAATGCGAAATTTCATAGTAATCTCCCCAAAATAGAAAAAATAAAAAGATGATCGATTAGACCATCTTTAGCATATCCCTATTAAAGCATTTTTTGCAAGAAATCCTGATAATAAAGATTGATTCTACTACAATACTTTCTCTAAAAAGTCCTTTGCTCTGCTTGTCCGAGGGTTATTAAAAAATTCATTAGGAGAGCCTTCTTCTAGTAATACCCCTTCATCAAGGAAAATAATCCGGTCGGAAACCTCACGAGCAAATCCCATTTCATGTGTTACGATGGCCATAGTCATTCCTGAATGAGCAAGGTCCTTCATAACATTGAGTACTTCCTTGACCATTTCTGGGTCAAGCGCTGAAGTAGGCTCATCAAATAACATTAACTTCGGTTCCATGGCAAGGGCACGCGCTATGGCAACACGCTGCTTCTGTCCACCTGATAAATTATTCGGATAGGCTTTTTCTTTTTCCGTAAGCCCCACACGAGCTAACAATTCGCGCGCTTTTTTTTCAGCAAGTTCTCGCGATTCCCCTTTTACTTTCATCGGAGCATAGGTTAAGTTTTCCAAAACCGACAGATGTGGAAATAAATAAAAGTGTTGAAAAACCATACCGATTTGTTCACGAACTTTCATTATATTCGTTTTGCTATCAGTAATCTCTTGATTATTAATCCAAACTTTCCCTTGCGTTGGTGTCTCTAATAAATTTAAACAGCGTAAAAAAGTGGATTTACCAGATCCTGATGGTCCAATAATCGAAACTACTTCCCCACTATCAATATTGGTTGAGATATTTTTTAACACTTCATTATTGCCAAATTGTTTATAGAGGTTTTCTACTTTAATCACTGTACTTCAGCCTCCGTTCAAACCGTTTCCCTGCCAAAGTCAGCACCATTACTAAGATCCAATAGATAAATCCAACAAAGATTAATGGTTCAAAATTACGATAAGTATCCGCTCCGACAACTTGCGCACGACGCATCAAATCTAGATAACCAATCGTAGAAACGATTGCTGATTCTTTTGTTAAGGTAATAAACTCATTCATCAATGCAGGTAAGATATTTTTTAGTGCTTGAGGTAAGATTAGGTCCTTCATCATGAGACGATAAGGAACACCTAGTGCTTGTGCTGCTTCGGTTTGACCTTTATCAACCGCTTGAATTCCGGCTCTGATAATTTCCGAAACATAGGCGGATGAATTTAAGCCAAAAGCTAAGATTGATGATAAAAATGGTGAGATGTCATACCCCGTTAATTGCGGGATCGCAAAATAGATTAGCATTAATTGTAAAATTAATGGTGTCCCACGAAAAATAGATGTATATGCATCACCAAACCAATTTAATGCTTTGTTTCGTGAAATTTTAAACAAAGCTAAAATTGTGCCGAGGATAAAACCTAAAATAATTGAAATAATAACAAATTTTAATGTAACCCATATTCCCTCTAAAATAAAAGGAATATAAGGCACAATTTGGCTAAAGTCCAAATTCATGCCTTACACCTCACTTTATAATTTTC
Source organism: Bacillus sp. AFS031507 (assembly GCF_002584635.1). Classification (NCBI taxonomy): domain Bacteria; kingdom Bacillati; phylum Bacillota; class Bacilli; order Caryophanales; family Bacillaceae; genus Bacillus; species Bacillus sp. AFS031507. The sequence continues at coordinate 152,270 of NZ_NUOW01000003.1, read as the reverse complement.
TTTGAGTCATTAGTCTAGTTGCCATTCATTTTATGCTTATTGCTGGTCTTTTAACCACTTGTCCTTTAATTCTTGGAGTTTTCCGTTCTCCTCCATGTCTTTTAGGACCTTATTTACATCATCAGTTAAGTCACTGCCTTTTGGAAATGCAACTGCCATTCCAGGAGAACTTGTTGTTGGATCATCAAATCCAGCTAAACCTTGTTCCTTTACATATCCTGTTGCAACTGATTTATCCATATAAGCAACCTGGATACGATTTGATAATAGTTCTTGAATTAAAGTTGTTGCATTGTCTAACGGCTTAATCGTAAAATCTACCTTTTTTTGAAGTGTTTTGGCACCCTCTTCTTGAATGGTTCCTAACTGTACTCCAACCGTCTTTCCTTTAAGATCATCGATAGTTTTAATTTTAGAATCTTTAAGTGTGATAAACATTTCACCTGAATGGTTATAAGCTGTTGAAAAATCAACATTTTGTTTGCGTTTTTCTGTTGCTGACATACCAGCAAGTACCATGTCCACACGTTTAGCCTGTAATGCCCCGACTAAACCATCAAACTTCATGTCTTTAATATCTAGTTTATAACCTAATTCTTTTGCAATAGCATTGGCTAAGTCAATATCAAATCCCTCGACCTTACCTGATGGATCTCTTGATTCAAATGGTGCAAAATCTGCTGATGTAGCCATTGTTAAAACTTTGTTAGCTCCTGTTTTTTCTCCATTTGCTCCGTCCTTATTACTTTGGCCGCAAGCAGCCAACACCACTAATGTTAAGATCATGGTAAAAAATAAAAATGTTTTTTTCATGATGTCTCCTCCTATATTTAATAATATCTGCTTATGCTAATTTGAATTTTTATTCAACAAAACGAATATTAACACATAGATTTTGTTTTGAAAAGATATTATTTTAATATAAAAATATTCAAAAAATTCTGCGTTTTAATATATTAAAATAATATTAAAAGCAAATAAAAAGCACCCCCTTGAGAAGAGATGCCTTTTTGAGATTATGTTAATGATTGCCTACTACTGTTTGCCTAAATTCATTTTTCATTTTTTCCAATTCATCTTTATTAGTTAATAAGTCAAATCCTGTTAAGGCAAGGGCCAATGCCCCTTTAGAAAGAATCTGATGGGAATTGTCAGTGATGGTTAAGTCGGCAAATTCCCTTGTATGTGCGATTAGTCCAGGCGAATCAAGACCAATATAAGGATGTATCGCAGGAACAACATGACTTACATTTCCCATATCAATGGAACCATATGAATCCTTCGCTTTCTTAACTTGCTTCACACCTGTAGATAAGAGATTGTCTGTAAATAATTTAGATAATACTTGATTGGTAACCATATTATCATAGCTCAATTCGTAGTTTTCAATATGAACCTCTGCACCTGTCATTAAAGATGCACCTTTTGCTATATTAATTACCTTTTGAACAACCTCGTTTAAATAGGTTCGATCCTTAGCTCGAACATAAAACTGAGCTACTGCTTTATCTGGGACAATATTGGCTGCTACTCCTCCTTCTTTAATAATCCCATGGATTCTCACATCAGAAGTCACATGTTGACGAAGTGCATTGATGCCATTAAATAATTGTATAACAGCATCCAGTGCATTAATTCCCATCTCTGGAGAAGCTGCTGCATGACTTGTTCTGCCACGGAAGTCAAATTGAATCGCATCCATCGCTAAGGAATCACCACTCTCATAAGATTCATCAGCCGGGTGTAAAATCATAGCTGCATCAATATCATCAAAAATACCTTGTTCAGCCATTGGAACTTTTGCACCGTTTGTTTCTTCAGCAGGTGTTCCTAATACAACTACACGTCCGCCAATTTCATCTGCCACTTTACTTAAGAGAGCTCCAGCCCCGGCACTCATCGTTCCAATCAGATTATGACCGCACCCATGTCCAACCTCAGGCAGTGCATCATATTCCGATAAATAGGCAATCGTTGGTCCCTCCTTCTTAGAGTCGTATACCGCTTTAAAGGCAGTAGCTCGGCCAACAATTCCTTTTTCAACTACAAATTTATGTTCCTCAAGGAATTCTATTAACTGTTTGCTAGATTCAAATTCTTGATCCCCTAATTCAGGATGATGATACAAAGAATCACTTATCTCCCATAATCTATGTTTAATGATTTCTAAATAATTTTTTAATAAATCCTTCATGCTAGAATCTCCCCTTTAGTATGATTAAAATTACAAAATAATTAATAAATATACATTAAAAATATCATTTTGACAAGAACAAAAGGCCAAATCGATTGATGATTTGGCCCTTCCTTCATTCGGCTTTTATATTAAACTTCTTCGCAATATTCATCAAATTCTTTTTGAAGTTTTGACACGACTGTTGCTGGATCAAAACCCTCGATTTGATGTCTTTCAACCATTGTAATAATCTTGCCATCCTTTAAGAGGGCAAATGATGGGGAGGATGGTGGATAGCCAGTGAAATAACTTCTTGCTTTTTCGGTTGCTTCTTTATCCTGTCCAGCAAAAACAGTGACAAGGTGATCCGGGCGCTTATCAAAATGTAAGGCATGTGCTGCTGCAGGACGTGCAACTCCACCCGCACAACCACATACAGAATTAATCATTACTAAAGTGGTCCCTTTTTGCTCCAGTGCTTCCTCAACATCTGCAGGTGTTTTCAACTCTTTATATCCGGCAGACACGATTTCTTGACGTGCCTGGTTAACAACATCATTCATAAAAAAATTAAAATCCATGCTCATTAAATTCACTCCTTAGATTTAAGACTATATCTACATATTAACAGTAAAAATGTTTAATTATCAAATATCAATACTTGTGGTAGCTTATTCTTTTTTTTGAAAAAAAGTCTTAAAAAGACTTTCCACAGCAGAGGCGACTGTCTTTCCACCTGCAATTACTTCATTCTCTAATTTTGGCAGCTGGTTCATAATCTCAGGATGATGATAAAAATGATAGTGCAACTGATCCGTAATCATTGCATGTAGCCATTCTCTTGATTGGGCATTCCTTCTATCTTCCAAGACTCCAGTGAACTTTCCTCTCGATTCAAAAGCTTGAATAACTTCCCATATCTTATCAATACCTTCTTGAGTCAAAGATGAACAGGTATGGGCTTTTGAAATCCAACCTTTTGTCGCTGGCTGCAGAAAGTGAAGGATTCGATTATAATCTTTCCTTGTCAATTCAGCCTTTTGTTTATTATCCCCGTCTGCTTTATGGACAATTATCGCATCAGCAAGCTCCAGAATCCCTTTCTTCATGCCTTGCAGTTCATCACCCGCCCCAGTCAGCACCAGCAGCATAAAAAAGTCGACCATATCCCTGATGATAAATTCACTTTGTCCGACGCCGACCGTTTCTATTAATATCACATTAAACCCCGCTGCCTCACAAAGCAGCATCGATTCTCTTGTTTTTCGATGAACACCACCGAGTTTTCCTGCCGATGGTGACGGACGGATAAACGCCCGTGGATTCCTTGCTAACTGTTCCATACGCGTTTTATCTCCCAAAATACTACCACCCGAGATACTCGAGGTTGGATCAATTGCTAATACAGCCACCTTTAGACCCAAACTGCAGAGATACATTCCAAACTCTTCGATAAAAGTACTTTTCCCAGCACCAGGCACCCCAGTAATTCCAACCCTTATCGAGTTTCCGCTGAAAGGCAGCAATCTTTGCAGTAACTCTTGTGATTTTTGGAAATGATGCTCTGCATTACTTTCTACAAGAGTAATAGCACGAGCAAGCAAGCCTCTGTTTCCTTTTAGTACCCCGTCAAATAATTCTTCAACTTCTAGTTCTGAAGAGTTACGTTTTTTAAATCGAATACTTTTTTGCAAAGAAGTTGCTTGACCTTCAAGTTCCTCCCCCTTTCTTACCACACTTGAGCAAAGTTCGGGCTTTCTTGGATCGCTCCATTCAGGTTTTTGATCTGCAGCCATTAGTCTGCCACTTCCTCATAACCGAGTTGAAGATAAATTGCTTTGATTACTTTTTGCGCTGCTATCGGAATCACTGTCCCAGGTCCAAAGATAGCCACTGCTCCGTTATCGTATAAAAATTGGTAATCTTGTGCTGGAATAACACCACCAATAACCACTAAGATATCTTCACGTCCTAGTTTTTTCAGTTCAGCTACTAATTGTGGCAATAGCGTCTTGTGCCCAGCAGCAAGCGAGCTCATACCAATGACATGGACATCGTTCTCAATTGCCTGCAAGGCCGTTTCTTCTGGTGTTTGGAATAATGGACCAATATCAACATCAAATCCCAAATCAGCAAATGCAGTGGCGATGACCTTTGCCCCGCGGTCATGTCCGTCCTGACCCATTTTTGCAATCAGAATTCTTGGTCTTCTACCTTCATTCTTCAGGAATTCGTCGGACATTTCTTTTACTATCAAAATTTGTTCCTCATTACTAAAAGCTTTACTATATACTCCGCTAATTGCATGGATGACCGCTTTATGTCGATTTGCTACTTTTTCGATGGCATCGGAAATCTCCCCAAGAGTTGCCCTCTCTCTTGCCGCCTTGACAGCAAGCTCCAAGAGGTTGTACTTACCTGTTTCCGCTGCTTTCGTTAAGGCGGTTAACGTTTCTTCCACTTTTTTGTCATCACGATTAGCTTTTAATACATTTAATTTTTCAATTTGTTTCAACCGAACCGCTGTATTATCGATATCTAAAATATCAATTGCTTCTTCTTTCTCAAGGCGATAACGGTTGACACCAATGATGACTTCTTTTCCAGAATCAATTTGTGCTTGCCTTCTAGCGGCTGCCTCTTCAATTCTCATTTTTGGAAGCCCAGTCTCAATGGCTTTAGCCATGCCACCTAGACCTTCAATCTCCTCAATATGTGTCCATGCTCTATTAACCAATTCATCTGTCAATTTTTCAACGTAATAGGAGCCTGCCCACGGATCAATAACATTTGTAATCCCCGTTTCTTCTTGCAAAAACAATTGCGTGTTACGAGCAATCCGAGCAGAAAAGTCAGTTGGCAGTGCAATCGCTTCATCCAAGGCGTTTGTATGCAGGGATTGGGTATGCCCCATTGCCGCAGCATGTGCTTCAATTAATGTGCGTGTAACATTATTAAAAGGATCTTGCTCTGTCAAACTCCAGCCAGATGTTTGCGAATGGGTGCGTAACGCTAATGATTTTTCATTTTTAGGATGAAAAGATTTCATCATTTTTGCCCAAATCAATCGAGCGGCACGCATTTTAGCTACTTCCATGAAATAATTCATCCCAATTGCCCAAAAAAAGGATAATCTTGGTGCAAATGAATCTATTTCAATTCCTGCCTTGAGTCCCGTGCGTACATATTCCAGACCATCCGCTAGTGTATAAGCTAGTTCTAAATCAGCTGGTGCACCAGCCTCCTGCATATGATAGCCCGAAATACTAATACTATTAAACTTTGGCATGTATTTTGACGTATATTCAAAAATATCAGCTATTATTTTCATTGACATTTCCGGAGGGTAAATATAAGTATTACGAACCATATATTCCTTTAAAATGTCATTTTGGATGGTTCCCGCCAGCTTCTCTTGACTTACACCTTGTTCTTCAGCCGTCACGATGAAAAAAGCAAGAATGGGTAGAACGGCCCCGTTCATGGTCATTGAAACGGACATTTGGTCTAAAGGTATCCCCTCAAATAACGTCTTCATATCAAGGATAGAATCAATGGCCACCCCTGCTTTACCGACATCTCCGACAACACGTGGATGATCAGAGTCATAGCCGCGGTGGGTGGCTAAATCAAAGGCAACCGATAATCCCTTTTGCCCCATCGCTAAATTTCTGCGGTAAAAGGCATTGCTTTCCTCTGCAGTTGAAAAGCCTGCATATTGTCTCACTGTCCACGGCCGATTAACATACATCGTTGGATAAGGCCCTCTTGTATAAGGAGGGAGTCCCGGCAGATTGTCTATATGCTCAAGATCTTCACGATCTTCTTTTGTATAGAGTGGTTTTAAACTGATTTGTTCATTTGTCTCGAACAGTAAATCATCAATGGAGGTATTTATCTCTTGGTGTACTTTTTGCTGCCACTCTTCTTTGGTCATAAAACTTTGATTGTCAAATAAAGAAATATTTTGAAAATCAGGCTTTTGTTTCTTCAATCTTGCTCACCTCCAGGTCGTTAAGGATTGACGAAAGCGTTTCGTAGCAATTGCTTTTCATATGGATAAACTGCTTAATACCAGCATCCTTCCATCGGTCCAGTTCTTCTTTTTCTGGAAGGCCTGCTAAGTAAAAAATCAACTCAGGGAATTCCGTTTTTAGAGAAGGCAGGATTCCATAACCGATTATTTCATATTGTTCATTCGTACCGCATAAGCAATAATACTTGGCAGGCGTTTCTAAAATAAATTGTCTAGCTTCCTCTAAAGATAATATCGGCTTACTTTCGGCTGCTTTCAAACCGCCTGCTGCAAGAAAGCCCTTCATAAAATCAAGTCTTGCTTTATGCTGCTTTAATCCACCAAGACAAATCATCCCTACAGTCGGCTTTGAGCCTAATTTTTCTTCGAGATCCTTTGCCTTTTTTCGCAATTCTTCAAATGGTTCTGCCAATCTCAGATCCGGAATGGCCTCTATTTTTATTAAAGAGTTTTCCATATTAGTAAAATATGAATTTCTCGTTTGAGTTTTTTTATGCGTAACAATTTCATCCAGATTAGCGTAGACATTTGTTCCAACAATGCTTTTCTTTCTTGTTTGAACATCTTGATTCTTTTTTTCATAGACAACAGCAATCTCCTGCTGCAGCCAATTTGTTTTTAAAGTTTCTAGAATACCACCATTTGCTTCAATTTGTTGAAAAAATCCCCAAGCTTTTTCAGCTAAGTCATTGGTTAGTTCTTCTACATACCAAGAACCTCCAGCAGGATCAATCACTTTTGTTAGATGTGCTTCTTCCTTCAAAAGAAGTTGCGCATTTCTAGCAATTCTTTCCGAAAACGAAGTGGCACCTGTGAGATCATCGAAGGGTCGCACATGCAAGTATTGAATGCCCCCAACCACGGCCGCAAAGGCTTCATTTCCAGCACGCAGAAGGTTTACATTCGGGTCATTAACTGTTTTTGTGAAAGAAGAAGTTTCAGCAGCTATATGCAACCTGCCCATATCATCAGTAGATCCGTAAACATTACTTATTCGATTCCAAAGGACTCGAGCGGCACGAAGTTTTGCAATTTCCATAAAAAAATTGCTGCCAATCGAAAATTGGAAGATCATTTTTGCAAAGATTTCATCCAGTTCCATGCCTGCATTCTGAAGGTTTTCAAGGTAAAATATCCCTTCAGCCATTGCAATCCCTAGTTCTTGAACAGCGCTCGCCCCACCATTATGATATGGAGCAGTATCTATTAGAATTGTACGCACATTAGGTAATTTTTCATTTGAGTGGACAATGTTTTTAACCCAATCATTGAAAAATTCCTCAGAAATACATCCCTCTTCAGCGAAAATGGCGACGGGATCAGCTCCAATATATCCTCGGAGTTTGTCGATAGCCCCTTCTTGTTCCGCCATTCTTTCTAATTTCGAAAGAAAAGCAATTTGTAAACTTTTTGCGTTAATTGAAAATGGATATTGGAAATAGGATTCTCCTAATAATTTTGCTAGGTTTGTTTCGACTTCTAGTAAAGCTTTTGAGACTTTAAATGAAATAGCCGTTTGGCCTTTATTAAATGATTGTCTGAGTTTCTGCTCCAACTCTTCTGCGGTTTGATAGGAGAGTTGTTGGGCGACCACCCAGTCATTTGTCAAGTAACCTAACGGATAGGTCCCTCTTCTAAAATCTGAACCTCCTGGAAAATCAGGTACTGGTCGCTCATCTTGATGGGTATAAAGCGGTTTCAAAATAATGTTTTCATATGTAGTAGTTTGTAAGGATTCAACCGTTTTTCCTTTTAAAGATTGCTCTGCTTTAGTTTTCCATTCATGTGTGGATCCTGAAGGAAAAGACTGATTCTTTATTTTTTCCAAACTTTTCATCCCCCTCCCATTATACATAATTGAAATAAAATTCAATTAATTCTACTAAGTACTATTTTATGGTACAAACACAATTCAAGCAATTAAAAACAAAATAACCGCTGCCAAGCATGGAAGCGGTTGTTTTGTTTAGTAAATCGAAGTTGTTGATTTTGATGTATTTTCAAGTATTTCTTTTACGCGTTGTAGGAATCGGCCGCAAACAAGTCCGTCCAACACTCTATGATCAAGTGACATACATAAATTCACCATATCACGGACAGCAATCATTCCATTATTCATGACAACTGGACGCTTGACGATGGACTCCACTTGCAAAATGGCTGCTTGTGGATAATTGATGATACCCATTGATTGAACAGAGCCGAATGAACCTGTGTTGTTTACGGTGAAGGTTCCGCCTTGCATATCTTCTGATCTTAGCTTTCCAGTTCTCACTTTGACAGCAAGTTCAGAGATTTCACGTGCAATCCCCTTAACTGTCTTTTCATCTGCCTGTTTAATGACAGGAACATAGAGAGCATCGTCCGTTGCTACTGCTATCGAAATATTGATATCTTTCTTTTGGATGATTTTATCTCCCGCCCACATTGAATTGATTTGCGGGAATTCTTTCAGAGCTTGCGCAACGGCTTTGACAAAGAAAGCGAAGAAAGTTAAATTGAATCCTTCTTTTTTCTTAAATTCATCTTTGAGGGAGTTGCGGTACTCCACCAAATTAGTTGCATCCACTTCAATCATTGTCCAGGCATGCGGTGCTTCGTGTTTACTGCGCAGCATATTAGCGGCAATCGCTTTGCGGATGCCTGTCACAGGGATTTCAATATCACCAACTGCAACCGGAATATTGACAGCTTGTGCAGATGCTGTAGGCGTAGAAACTGACTGAGTTGCTGCTTGTGTTGATGCTTCCACAACTGCTGGCTCTTTGTTAATTTCAACATTTTGTTCTGCAACTGGAATATTTCCTGATTCAATTAATTTTAATAGATCTTTTCTGGTAATTCGCCCGCCAGCACCGGTGCCTGACACCTTTGTTAAATCGATCCCATGTTCTTGAGAAATTTTTAGAACTGCAGGTGAATAACGGGCCTTGTTTCCTTGATCCACTGGTTCTGCATTTACTGCAACGCTTTGTGCAGCGGCATCGCTTGTTACCAAAGCCGCAGTTTCCTGGGGAGTTCCACCTTCCATTTCAATCGTGCAAATCATTTCACCAACTGCTAAGGTTTCACCTTCTTCAGCGATTAACTCCTTAACCACACCTGTAAAGGAGGATGGAACTTCTGCATTTACCTTATCTGTCATAACCTCTGCTAGGGGGTCGTATTTATTTACTTTATCCCCAACGGATACGAGCCATTTACTAATCGTACCTTCGGTTACACTTTCCCCTAACTGAGGCATTTTGATTTGTTCAATTACCACTTTTTACACCCTCCTATTGTCCAGCTCCGGCGCCTAGCCCCTCGAGTCGCTTCGGTCCTGCCAATGAAGTCAAAAAACGACTTCACTGTCAGGCCCGGAAGCAGCTGTCGGGGCTGAACAAGTCGCCTCCGCTTTTCGTTTAATACTCAGCTAATTCGCGCATGGCTTTTTCGACTTTATCCGGATTTACCATAAAGAATTTTTCCATTGTTGGAGAATACGGCATTGCCGGTACATCTGGTCCAGCTAAGCGCATAATTGGTGCATCTAATTCAAATAAGCAATTTTCAGCTATGATCGCAGAGACTTCACTAATAATGCTGCCTTCTTTTGTGTCTTCTGTAACAAGAAGGACCTTACCCGTTTTCGATGCAGCTTCAATGATTGCTTCTTTATCAAGTGGATACACAGTCCTCAAATCAAGAATATGTGTTGAGATTCCATCCTTCGCTAATTTTTCAGCAGCTTGAAGGGCAAAATGAACACATAGACCATAAGTAATAACAGTAATATCTTCTCCCTGGCGCTTTACATCCGCTTTTCCGATTGGAAGAGTGTAATCATCAGTCGGGACCTCACCTTTGATTAATCGATAGGCCCGTTTATGTTCGAAGAATAATACCGGATCATTGTCACGGACGGCAGCTTTTAATAGTCCCTTCGCATCGTAAGGTGTGGAGGGCATCACAATTTTCAATCCAGGCTGATTAGCAAAAATAGCTTCAACTGACTGGGAATGATAAAGTGCACCATGAACACCACCGCCATATGGGGCACGAATAACCATCGGACAGCTCCAGTCATTATTAGAGCGATAGCGGATTTTTGCAGCTTCCGAGATAATTTGATTAACTGCCGGCATAATAAAGTCGGCAAATTGCATTTCGGCAATCGGCCGCATGCCATACATCGCTGCACCGATTCCTACCCCAGCAATTGCTGATTCGGCAAGAGGTGTATCAATGACACGCTCTTCCCCAAATTGTTCATACAATCCTTGCGTCGCCTTAAACACACCGCCTTTTAAGCCAACATCTTCACCAAGAACAAAAACCCTTGGATCTCGTTCCATTTCTTCTCGCATTGCCATTGTGATTGAATCAATATATGAAATTATCGCCATGTTTCATCCCCCTTACAAGTCCGCATAAACATATTTCAGTGCTTCTTCCGGTGCAGAATACGGAGCATTTTCTGCATAGTCAGTCGCTTCATTCACTTGCTTCATCACGCGGTCATTGATTTCCTTCTCCAACTCATCATTCATGACACCAGTTTCCTTTAAATAGGCCCCAAAAGTTATAATTGGGTCTTGTGTTTTGGCTTTTGCAACCTCATCTGGAGCACGGTAGGAACGGTCGTCATCATCAGAAGAGTGTGGAGTTAGACGATACGATATGGTTTCAATCAATGAAGGGCCTTCCCCACGACGGCCACGCTCCGCTGCTTCCTTTACGACTTTATAAACTTCTAATGGGTCGTTCCCATTAACAGTAAAGCCAGGCATACCATATCCAATCGCACGATCTGAAACCTTTTCACACGCTAATTGTTTTTCGATTGGGACAGAGATCGCATACTTGTTATTTTCACACATGAAGATAACTGGAAGTTTATGTACACCTGCAAAGTTTGCCCCCTCATGGAAATCCCCTTGGTTAGAGGAACCCTCTCCAAATGTTACAAACGTAACCAGGTCTTTTCTTTCCATCTTCCCGGCAAGGGCAATTCCAACTGCATGTGGTACCTGAGTTGTAACTGGCGAAGAACCTGTGACAATCCGATTTTTCTTTTGGCCAAAATGGCCAGGCATTTGACGACTACCAGAATTAGGGTCTTCTGCTTTTGCAAAACCGGATAGCATCAGCTCCCTTGGAGTCATACCAAAAGCCAATACTACCCCCATATCACGATAATATGGAAGAACATAATCTTTTTCACGATCTAGTGCAAATGCCGCTCCCACCTGTGCTGCTTCTTGACCTTGACAAGAAATAACAAATGGTATTTTACCAGCGCGGTTCAATAACCACATCCGTTCATCAATTCGGCGGGCTAAAAGCATAGTTTCATACATTTCCAATACTTTTCCGTCGCTTAAACCTAAAGCATCATGACGCTTTTCTGTCATTTAGTTCTTACCTCCCAATTGTTCATAGAAATGCGGAAGCGCCTTGATCAGCCCCGACAAGCGCTGGAGAGCCTGCCGATGAAGTCGTTCTTTTGACTTCATCGACAGGATCGAAGCGACCTCGAGGGGCTAGGCGCTGCAGCTAGACACTAAAACCTTTACAATGTTTTTTATTAATTCTTTTAAGAATGGATTGCTTTCCCATCAACTGCGAGTGCAGCTTCACCAATTGCCTCTGACAAAGTTGGGTGTGGATGAATTGTATGTGCAATTTCCCAAGGTGTCGCATCTAATACCATCGCAAGCCCTGCCTCGGTAATCATATCCGTTACATGTGGACCAATCATATGCACCCCAAGAATATCATTGGACTCCTCATCAGCAACAATTTTTACAAATCCATCAGATTCTCCAAAAACAAGTGCCTTCCCAATCGCACGAAAAGAAAACTTACCAATTTTCACTTTATGACCTTTTTCTATTGCTTGATCTTCTGTTATCCCGACGCTTGAAACTTCTGGATTACTATAAATACATCTAGAGACTAAATTATAGTCAAATGGAGTAGGATCTTTCCCAGCGATATGTTCAACAGCTACAATCCCTTCATGTGAAGCAACATGGGCCAGTTGTAATCCACCAATCACATCACCAATCGCATAAATATGCGATTCTTTTGTTTGAAAAAATTCATTTGTTAAAATAAAACCCTTCTCCACTTGTATTTCTGTATTATCAAGCCCAATTCCTTCTGTATTTGCTTGACGTCCAACCGAAACTAGAATTTTTTCTGCTTTAAACTCTTTCAAAGCACCTTTAACTTCTGCAGAAATCGCCACGCCATTATCCTTAACCAACGTTTCTGGGAGCACTTTTGCACTTGTAACAAGTTTAATTCCCTTTTTCTTCATTAAGCGCTGCATTTCTTTTGAGATTTCCTTGTCTTCTGTCGGAATAATGCGGTCAGCATACTCAATAACCGTTACTGTCACACCAAAATCAGATAACATAGACGCCCATTCAATTCCAATTACACCCCCACCAACAATAATGATGGAACTTGGAAGTGTTTCTAACTGCAATGCTTCATCAGACGACATTATATATTCTCCATCAATTTCAAGCCCTGGAAGTGTCCTCGGTCTAGAACCTGTTGCAACAATTACATTTTTCGGTAGCAGCATTTCATTTTCTTTCCCGTTATTCATTTCAACAGAAATTGTACCCGGCATCGGTGAAAAGATGGATGGCCCCAAGATTCTGCCTAATCCCTCATAGACATCGATTTTGCCCTGCTTCATTAAATGCTGAACGCCTTTGTGAAGTTGATCAATTATTTTATTTTTCCGATCCTGTACTAAACTAAAATCAACCGTTACATCACTTGTGATAACTCCAAAATCTTTACTATGTTTGGTTGTTGCATAAACTTCCGCACTTCTAAGGAGCGCTTTACTTGGAATACATCCTTTATGTAAACATGTCCCGCCAAGTTTTCCTTTTTCTACAATAGCTGTTTTCAATCCAAGCTGAGAGGCCCTAATGGCAGCTACATAGCCACCAGTTCCCCCGCCAAGAACGACCAAATCATATTCTTGTGCCATTTTCTTTCCTCCCCATGTACCTTAAATTTTAGCTGTTTTAAATTTACCTGGATAAACTTTTTCCTCTTCTTCACCTCGTAAGACTCGAAGTGCTCCTTCAGCTAAGGCTTGAAGTTCGTTTTCCCCTGGCTGAACAATAACATCAGCAATCCAATTAATTCGATCGGTGATAGATTTCACAAATCCTTTTCCGTAGGCAAGGCCTCCAGTCAATACAATTGCATCTACTTTTCCTGATAATACAGTACTAGCAGCCCCAATTTCCTTTGCTACTTGATAGGCCATTGCATCATATACAAGCTTTGCCTCATCATCACCAGCTGCTATTCTTTGTTCTACCTTTACCGCATCATTAGTTCCTAGGTAGCCAACAAGGCCACCTTGGCCCACAAGCATCTTCATTATTTCTTCACGGTAATATTCCCCCGAGTAACAAAGTGCTACTAAATCCCCAACTGGAACGGTTCCAGCACGTTCAGGGCTAAAAGGTCCATCCCCATGAAGACCATTATTTACATCAATTACCTTACCATGTTTATGGACACCAACGGTAATCCCACCACCCATATGGGTAACAATTAAATTCAAGTCACTGTATTTTTCCCCTAATTCCTTTGCTACCCTTCTTGCGACTGCTTTTTGATTCAAGGCATGAAAGATACTTTTCCGTTCAATTAAGGAAAATCCAGAAATTCTCGCTAGTGGTTCAAGCTCATCAACAACAACAGGATCAACGATGAAGGAGGGAATATTTAGTCCAGAAGCGATTTCGTAGGCAATGATTCCGCCAAGATTTGATGCATGCTGTCCGGCATAACCAGACCGAAGATCCGCTAACATCACATCGTTAACGGCATAGGTTCCACCTTCAATGGGTCTAAGCAAACCTCCACGGCCACATACTGCAGACAGTTTGGAAATATTTATCCCTTCATTATCCAGTATTTCCAAAATTATTGATTTTCTAAATTCATATTGATCAATTATATTTGCAAAAGAGTTTATATCCTCTGAATCATGACGAATTGTTTTTTCAAAAATGGAAATATCATTATCGAAAACCCCAATTTTCGTGGATGTCGAGCCTGGGTTGATGACGAGAATCCGATATTCATTATCTTGCAACGTATTTGACCTCCAATTTGGATTTCTTATGATTGAAGTCGTATGGTAATTTAATATAACAATAAGTGCCCTATGAAAGGCAAAGACGCTGAATTCCCATTCAGCGCTCTGCGGATTTATTTTTGTAAATCCAAATTTTAACTCTTTGAATTTAGATAACTGTCTAGCTCCAGCGCCACGCGGCTAGTGTACTTCGCTAAACGGGCGCTTCCGCTTTTCTTGTTTATCTTGATATTCTATGACTTAAGATATGGTGGCCATTTTGCAGGAATTGGCTTCTTGAATTACGAATCCTTGCAATTCTTTCTTCTGCCATCCGATTAGCTGCTACGTATGTTGGAATACCATCACGTTTTGAAATTTCAATTACTTTTTCAATCGTTGCATAAAGCTGTTCAACCTTTTTCATTGCCCGTTCTTGGTTGTAACCATAGAGTTCATCAGCAACATTGATTACGCCGCCAGCATTAATAACATAATCGGGAGCATAAACAATTCCCATTTCATGGATGATATCACCGTGACGGGTATCTTTTAATTGATTGTTTGCCGAACCTGCAATAACTTTTGCCTTTAGCTGTGGAATCGTTTCATCATTAATTGTTGCTCCTAGAGCACATGGCGCATAAATATCACATTCTACACCATAAATTTCATCAGGGTCTACCGCAAGTGCACCAAATGCTTCTACCGCACGGTTAACAGCCTCTTTATTAATATCCGTTACAATGAGCTGAGCCCCTTCTTCATGCAAATATTCACAAAGTGTATAGGCTACATTTCCAACACCTTGAATGGCAACTACTTTTCCTTCAAGCGAATCAGATCCAAATGCCTCTTTCGCCGCTGCTTTCATTCCGCGATAAACACCGAATGCTGTTACAGGGGAAGGATTGCCTGATGAGCCAAATGCTGGAGAGATCCCCGTCACATAATCTGTCTCTTCGTGAATTAAATCCATGTCAGCTACTGTTGTGCCTACATCTTCTGCTGTAATATATCTGCCATTTAAGCCTTGGATGTAACGGCCGAATGCGCGGAACATCTCTTCATTCTTATCTTTTCGAGGATCGCCGATGATAACCGTTTTACCACCACCAAGATTTAAACCTGCCGCAGCATTCTTATAAGTCATTCCTTTTGCTAGGCGTAGTGCATCTTCTATTGCTGCTTCTTCAGATGCATATGTCCACATACGTGTTCCACCCAAAGCAGGTCCTAAAGTTGTATCATGAATAGCAATAATTGCTTTTAATCCTGATTGTTTATCCTGGCAGAATACTACTTGCTCATAATCGTATTGTTCTAAGTACTTGAAAATTTCCATGTAAAATTCCTCCTCGATTATTGACTATCTATTTGTTGTTGCACAGCATAATGCCAGTGCAAGAGAATAAAGCTTACTTTCAGCAGAATCAGCTCTGGACGTTAACACAATTGGTGCCTTTGCCCCGGCTATCACCGCACCGACTTTTGCATTTGCGAAATATATTAATGATTTATATAATACATTGCCTACTTCGATAGTTGGAACTAATAAAATATCTGCATTTCCTGCCACTTCACTATGAATTCCTTTGTGTTCTGCAGCCAGTGTTGATACGGCATTATCTAAACCTAACGGGCCATCTACAATACAATCAGATATTTGTCCTCGTTTATTCATCACAGTTAATAATGCTGCATCTAATGTAGCCTGCATTGCCGGATTAACTACTTCCACGGCAGCAATAGGGGCCACTTTAGGTATTTCTATTCCAATCGACCTCGCAAGGGAAACTGCGTTTTTAATAATTTGTGCTTTCTGTTCTAAATCTGGAGCAATATTCATTGCAGCGTCTGTTACAATCGTAAAACGATTGAAGCCAGGAACCTCAAATGCAGCAATATGTGATAAAACATTCCCAGTCCTAAGTCCATATTCCTTATTCAAGACAGCTTTTAAGAAAATATTGGTTGGGATGTTACCTTTCATCAAGACATTTGCTTCTTTGTTAAAAACTGCTTTCACAGCTAATTCTGCAGCAGCAGCATTAGAATCGGCATTGATAACTTTTAGATAATTATTGCTAATGGTTTTCTGTTTTTTTAATTCAATAATAGAATTTATTTTTTCTTCATCACCAAATAGAATAAAATTGGCGATATTTCGGTCTAATGCAGCTATAACCGCTTCAATGACTTCTAAATCTTCTGCAGCAGCAACTGCAACAGTGTTTGAACTTACTTGGGCTGCTTTGTTAATTAGTGAATCCAGCAACAAGTTGTCATCAACCCTTTCTCCTCTTACTGCAACTCCCATTATGTAATATGCAATTTCCGTGCCAAACCAATCCACTATGAAAACGCTTTATTTTCCATTCTAAAGTGTGCAACATTTTTCATAATATGAAATTTATTGCATGCTATTCTTTTCAAGGTTGTATTTTTCAAGCTTATAATACAAATTCCTCACAGACAATCCCAGCGTTTTCGCTGTCAATGTCTTATTTCCATTTAAGCGAAGAAGTGTCTGCTTAATAATTTTCGTCTCATATTCATCCATCATATCTGATAAGGAACGGTCTATCACAACGGAATCATTACTGTAGCTTAAAGAAGGTTCATTTGTGCTTTTTTTATTTTTTAGCTCTGGTAGATGATGAACATCAATAAGGAGCTCATAATAATTCATAAAAATAATCGCTCTGCCAAGGATATTTTCTAATTCTCGAACATTTCCTGGCCAGTCATAGTCCATTAACTGGTGTAACGCTGCCGGTGTGATTCCTTCAACGTTTCGTCCATAATCCTGGCTTATTTTTTGAATAAGCCGCTCATTTAAAAGAGGAATTTCCTCTTTTCGCTTCCTTAATGGAGGGATATGGATTGGCATTCGATTTAAACGATAATATAAGTCTTCCCGAAAGGAGCCTTTAGCAATACCCTTTTCTAAATTGACATTAGTTGCCGCAATAATTCTTACATTAATGGAAATTGGCTTTGTCCCACCGACTCGGATAATTTCTTTTTCTTGAAGTACTCTCAGTAATTTTGCTTGCGTATTCACTGGAAGTTCACCAATTTCATCGAGAAAAATACTCCCATTATTAGCTTCTTCGAAAAAGCCTCTTTTTCCTCCTCTCATTGCACCAGAAAAAGCACCTTCCTCATAGCCGAATAGTTCACTTTCTAACAATGTTTCCGAAATTGCTGCGCAATTGACCCGAATAAATTTGTTATATTTACGGTCGCTTGCATTATGTATAGCATGGGCAAACAATTCTTTCCCGGTTCCTGATTCACCCCTAAGGAGAACGGTTGCAGGTGTTTTCGCTCCTAGTTTAGCTTGTTCAATCGCGAGCATCATTTCATCAGATTGAGCAATTATATCCTCAAAGGTGTATTTCGCTTCAAGCTTGCGGATCAGTTGTCGTGCGCGGTTCAATTCTCTATTCAGTGATTTTATTTCGGACATATCATGAATAACGCCAACACTGCCTTTTAATTTCCCTTTTACGATAATCGGGGCCACATTTACGATTACTTCTCGTTTGTTTGGCCCCACTCTCATCGGAACGCCGCGTACAGCTCTTCTGGTTTGCAACACCTTCATGTGCATACTCTCCCCTTCAGAAATATCTGCTGTAGCTGGTTGACCAATAATCTGATCATGGGACAATCCAGTAATACGGGAGTATGCTGGATTAATAAGAATGCCTCTGCCATTTTCATCCACAACAGATATTGCATCATCACTAGAATGGATAATGGCTTGCAGCATGGTTTGAATTTCCTTTAAATCCGTAAGTTCCTCAGCAAGATTAACAACCTCAGTAATATCTTTAAAAACAGCAAATGCACCTATTAAAGTCCCATTTTCCTCGATAATTGGAATACGGGTCGTAATGATTTTTCTATCATTACTCAGAACCATTTCTTGGTTTGCTTCAATTCTTCTTGTTTCTAAAATTTGAGGCAGCCTTGTTGTTGGAATAACATCAACAACAAATTTCCCAATTGCCTGTTCACTCTTTACACCCATGATTTCTTGTGCCCGTTTGTTGAATAAAATGATCTTTCCATACTTATCAATAACGATCATTCCATCATTTGCAGCATTAAAGATTAGTTCCTGCTGGTAGGATTCATTTTTGTGCTTTTCAATTAGCTCCTCTTTTTCTTGCATAATTTTTGCAACCAGAAATGCAACGGTTCCTGGAATCAGAATGGTATTTTGACTTTTAGATTTTCTAAGTTCATGGAAAACAGTATCATTTCCTGTTACTTCAATGATAATATCAATAGGTTCTGCTAAAAATGGGCGCCAGTCTTCCCCTGTTTTTATCCCTTCTTCTTGAGCGAATAAAACCCCCGGTGCATCCATGTTCCGATCAATTACCACACTGACTTTTAATACTTCAGATTCTTTTAAAATTTTTAAGATTGCCGTACCACCTTTTCCAGCACCAACAATCATGACATTTTGCATTTTTTCTACCCCTTTAAGAAAATTTTTTCATATCATCTTAAGAAAAATATGCAACTTTTTTCATATCTATTTTATAACCAATCACAATCCTTGACAAATTTTATCTATATAATAATATTTTGATGAGATATAATCTAAATATGACATGATATTACAGTAAATTTTGAAACTGGAAGGATTTATTTATGAAGCGAATAATTGCCCTCATCATAGTATTGATTCCTGGAATTTTGGCCGCTGTTGGTATTAAATTAATGCGTGATATGTTATTCGGGATTTTACAAGCCCCATTCCCTAATTTATTGATTCAATTTCTAGCTGGGCTTATCTTTTTTGTCGGCGGTCTAGGTTTTGTGGCAGGCTTTATCTTTCATCGAGACCGAAAAAGAAGCAAGGTTCAAAAAAGATTTAAAAATACAAAATAAAAAGAGGCCACTACGGTCTCTTTTCATATTGTTTTCGTATTTTTAACGCTTTTACTGGATCATCTGTAATAAACGCCGTGCAATTAATATTAAAAAGGCGATGCATATCCATCTCTTTATTAACAGTATATGGCCGTACGGCAATCCCGTTATTTATTGTATTTATGATAACATCATCAGACATGACTGAGTATTTTGGATGGATCCCCTTTGCTCGGATCGCTTGGGAATAAATCCATGGCATGTAGATGCCTTCAAGAAAAAGAGGGGCTATTTCAATTTCAGGTGCTAGGCTGTAACTATAAACAATACTATAGTGATTAAAAGAGGAAATAATAATCCGATCCATTAAATTAAATTTTCTAACAAGTTGAATTACTTTTTCTTCCATTCCCTTATAGGGAAATAGCGCATTCTTTAATTCAATATTACATAATAATCTATTGGAAGTAAGCCACTCAAGAACTTCAGCTAATGCAGGTATGGGTTCTTTTTTGCTTTTTAGATTGGCATTCAATTTCCGAAGATCTTTATATAAGAAATCTTTTACAAATCCATTCCCGTTCGTTGTTCGGTCGACTTTTTCATCATGAATAACAACTAATTCGCCGTCTTTTGTTAACTGAACATCTAATTCTAACCCGTCTGCACCTGCTTTTTCTGCTTCACGAAAGGCTCCTAATGTATTTTCTGCAAAAGAAGCCGAATAGCCACGGTGCGCAAAAATCTGAGTCATATTTTCACTTCCCAACTTTCAAATTGGAGGAATTTCAAATGAAACCATTACAGTTATCAACAGAAACAGCAATTAAGCTTTCCCAAAAGTTAAATGTGCCGATAGAACAGATTATGCATATGCCCCAACATATTCTCATCCAAAAACTGATGGAATTGGAGAAAGAGAAGGAAAATTAAGTTCCACTATGTTGATTGGGGCGCCTGAGAGCGGAATTCAACAGCCACTTTTAAAGAACCTACGGAAAAAAAATAGCCTTCATTTCTTTCGATGAAGGCTTACAATTAATTATTATTTCAAGATGCCTTGTGTTCAAGCCTCAATTTATCCGCAACCATGGCAATAAATTCAGAATTGGTCGGTTTTGCCTTAGACATGCTGACAGTGTATCCGAATAGCGAGGAAATGGAATCAATGTTTCCCCGGCTCCAAGCCACTTCAATAGCATGACGGATCGCTCTTTCCACACGGCTCGCTGTTGTGTTATATTTTTTGGCGATATCTGGATACAACACTTTCGTAATAGACCCTAAAAGTTCGATATCGTTATATACCATTGAAATGGCCTCACGTAAGTACAGATATCCTTTAATATGTGCTGGGACACCAATTTCATGAATGATACTTGTAATACTAGCATCCAAATTTTTAGGTTTTTGCTCAGTTTGAGAACGATAAGTTGTTGATGTTGATTTTCGTGTAAATGAATTGTTATTTCCGCTAACTTGTCGAATATGGCTTCCTAAATTCTCCATATCAAATGGTTTCAAAATAAAGTAGGAAGCACCAAGTTCAACTGCTTTTTTTGTCACATCTTCCTGACCAAAGGCAGTGAGCATAATGACGTTGGGAAGTACACCTTTTTTAAGGTCACGGAGGCGCTCAAGTACAGCCAAACCATCAAGATGCGGCATAATAATATCCAAAACTAGAACGTCAGGGTCGGTTGTCGATAACATTTCTAGACACTCTTGTCCATTATGAGCAATTCCTGCAACTTCCATATCATCTTGGGACGAAATAAAGTCCTCTAATAATCCAACTAGCTCCCTATTGTCATCAACGACACAAACTTTAATTTTCTTCACTTCTAGTTCCTCCTCGGGTTTAAATCATAAAATCTATTTCATCTAACATTTCTAATCAGTTGTATTCTCCTAATTCTATTCTAAATTAGAAATTCGACAATGCAACAAAAATTCCTCTCATTTTTTTAATATTTCTTAAAATAGTGATAAAATCTTATCTTATCTTTGTTTTTCTCACCTTTTCGACGTAAAACGCGTTATTTCTAAAATATGGATGTTTTTTGTCGAAAAATGTTTATGTAAAAAGCAAAATAGGGGGATTTTCCTATTTTGCTCCAATGTCCTAACTTGCTTTATTTTTTGGCATTTCATATATGTTAATTCCAGCTTCATTTAACATCCATTCAATGTGTACCCCGTATCCTGAGGTTGGATCATTAACAAAAACATGTGTAACTGCTCCAATTAGTTTTCCATCTTGAATAATTGGGCTGCCGCTCATCCCTTGAACAATACCTCCTGTTTTTTTAAGGAGCTTAGGGTCGGTTACTTTTATTACCATGCCTTTGGTTGCTGGAAACTTTTGCGGGATTGTGCTGACAATTTCGATATCAAATTCTTCTACTTGGTCATCATTAACGACCGTTAATATCTTTGCAGGTCCTTCTTTTACTTGATGTGATAATGCGATAGGAAGTGGTTTATCCATAACACCATTTTTTAATTCTTTTACCATTTCACCAAAAATACCAAATGGGCTGTTCTTTTGGATATTACCAACGATTTCTCGGTCCGAAGAAAAGCGGGCAAGTTTTTCACCAGGGTCTCCGTTACTTCCCTTTTCAATGGAAGTTACGGTAGACCGGACAATTTGTCCATCTTCAACAACAATTGGCTGTTTTGTATCCATGTCTGATATTACATGCCCAAGGGCACCATATTTCTTAGATTGTGGATGAACAAAGGTCATTGTTCCAATTCCAGCAGCGGAATCTCTAATATATAAACCAAGCTTATAAATATTTTCCCCTTTGTCTTTTAATGGGGTTAATTGTGTAGTAAATTTTCCACTTTCCCGACTAATAACCATATCGAGGGGTTTTCCTTCTTGTCCAGCGGTTTGTACAAATGGTGCTACATCTGACATTTTTTCAATTTTATTACCGTTAATTTCAGTAATGATATCCCCAATTTTTATACCTGCAATTTCACCTGGAGATTTTTTTCCAGATATAGTATTGATTAAATGGTGGCCCACAACCAAAACGCCGACTGTGTTTAATTTTACGCCGATTGACTGGCCGCCTGGAATGACTCTAAAATCCTTTAAGACGCGTACGTCAACCTTTTTTATAGGAATCCCTGCAAACTCTAACAGCATTTCATTTTTTCCATTTTCAGTTGCCTTCATTGAAACCGTATGTTTTCCTTGATCAAGTGTAATATTTGAATTGTGAGAAACCAAAGCGGCTGATACCGGGGCAGCCTTTTGAAAATTATAGTCTTGTCCTTCAAAAACTGTAATCATCTTAGGTATCGCAAGGTATTGCTGTATAGGCTGAAAAAAAATAAGGCTAATTAATGAAACAAGGAGAATTCCACCAATAATCTTTCTAATTATTTCTAACTTCAAATTCTTCACTCTCCTCGCTTCTTTTCATTACATTGAAATGGCTACATCTTTAATTTTGCCTCCTTGACAATCATTTATAACTTGGTTCTACATAAAAAAGCTACCCGAAATGGATAGCATTACAATTTTTATTAAAAATATAGAAATTTTAGCCTTTTTACGGCAAATGTTTCAGTTTAGTGACTTGTCAAAGCACTTCCACTTTTTTTGTTTTCTGCAGCTAAATGTAATAATTCTTCTGCATGTTTTTTAGTGAGATCGGTTATTTCTGTTCCAGATATCATCCGGCCAATTTCATTAATTTTTTCATCAATCTCTAACGGGGTCACAGAAGTTTTCGTTCTCCCCCCTTTTATGATCTTTGAAATAAACAAATGAGTATCAGCCATGGCTGCCACTTGAGGCAGATGAGAAATACACAAAACCTGTGATTCGGCAGCCACCTTATAGATTTTCTCCGCAATCGATTGGGCAACCCTGCCGCTCACACCAGTATCTACCTCATCGAAAATAATAGATGTTACTCCTTGATGCTTGGAAAAAATACTTTTTAATGCCAACATAATTCTAGATAATTCCCCTCCAGAAGCAACCTTTGATAAGGGCTTCAATGGTTCTCCGGGGTTAGTTGAGATAAAAAATTCGACATGGTCTACACCGTTTTTTGTAAATTGAATGGTATTTGATTCAAAACGAATTTCAAAAACAGTTTTCGCCATATACAATTCTTTTAATTCTTTATGTATTAACCTTGTTAGTTTATCAGCCCATTTAAGACGAATTTCAGTTAACTGCTTCGCTTCAAGGATTAAGTCTTTTTTTACAGAAGTTAATTCTTTTTCTAATTCGCTTATATGTGTTTCTTTATTTTGCAATGTTTCAATTTCTTCTTCAATATTTGCAGCATACTCTAATATTTCATGAATTGTTTTTCCGTATTTTCGTTTGAGCTGATTAATTTCATTCAACCGGTCTTCGATTTCATGTAACCGTTGCGGGTCGAACTCTAATATATCTAATTCATTTCTTAAAGCACGCGCCGCATCTTCTAATTGGTAGTAGCTATTCGAGACAGATTCGTAGATGTCTTTATACGCCGTATCAAGTGCCGCAGCGTCTTCTAGGTGTCCCATAACCATACTAATCCAATCCAGCCCTTTTTGTTCTCCCTGCAAGGCTGTATGGCTGGACTGAATGGCTCCAAATACTCTTTCGAAATTAGTTAGTTTTCTTTTTTCCTCAAAAAGATCTTCATCTTCATTGAGCTTTAAATTTGCCTTTTGAATTTCATCCAATTGAAACTGTATTAAATCTAACCGATGGGCGGTTTGTTGATCATTTTCACTTAATGCTTTTAACTTTTGGAAGGTTTGCTCATAACGACGAAATACTTGCTGATATTCACCTTGCGAAGGTACTATATCATCTGCTCCAAATTGATCTAGCAGTGTTAGGTGTCTTGAGTCATCCATTAACTCTTGATGCTCATGCTGACCATGGATATCAACGAGTGTTCCTCCAATTTCCCTGAGAATGGAAATTGTCACAAGCTTTCCATTCACACGGCAAACACTTTTACCGGTTTGGGCAATATCTCGTCGTAAGATAACCGTTCCTTCGTCAATGTCAATCCCGAATTCTAAAGCTTTAGCAATTACCGGATGTTTGTTATCATCAATCTGAAAAAGTCCTTCGATTTCCGCCTTTTCCTCTCCATGACGAACAAATTCTGCAGACCCTCTGCCACCAACTAATAAATGAATAGCATCAATAATGATTGATTTACCTGCACCCGTTTCACCCGTTAAAACCGTTAATCCCTTTGTAAATGTTACAGATAAGGCTTCGATAATAGCGAAATTTTTAATTGATAATTCTGCTAACAAGGAACATTCCCCCAATTAAAGCATATCTAGGAACCGGTTTGTAATAACTTCAGTATCTTCCGGAGTTCGACAAATGATTAACATTGTGTCATCCCCACAGATGGTCCCTAATATTTCATCCCAATCGAGATTATCGATTAGTGCGCCAATTGCCATGGCATTACCTGGCAGGCACTTCATGACTAGCAAATGACCTGCCGCATCAATCCGTACAAACGCATCTATTAATGATCTTTTCAGCTTTTGTAATGGATTAAATCTTTGGTCAGCAGGTAAGCTGTACTTATAACGTCCATCGCTTAATGGAACCTTTACAAGATGTAATTCTTTAATATCCCTAGAAACGGTTGCTTGTGTTACATTATAGCCAGCACTCTTTAGTTCATCCACTAACTCGTCCTGTGTCTCGATATCATTAGTAGCAATGATTTCTCTTATTTTAATATGGCGTTGGCCCTTGTTCATTGTTTCACCCCATAATAGTTAAAACATCTAAGTAATATGTACTAACACGCTCTTATACACATGTTAGCCGATTTTTACAAGCTTGTACATTTTTTCTTGTGTAAAAAGGGGGAATTTTCATTCCAAAAGAAGAAAAGGATAAGCATCAGCCTACCCTTCTGAATTTTGTTTTGTTTTAAATTCCACGTGTGATTCCTTTACAATTTCAATAGGGGTGACAAGTAATTGATTAACTCCAATTTCCCGTTCCCCTTCCCATTTTAGATGGAGCAGGTACTCAATGTTCCCATCCCCGCCAGTGATTGGTGAAAAGGATAAGTTTTTTATTGTGTATCCTTGCTGAAAGGCAAAATTAATGATTTTATCAATTACTTGTAAATGTACTTTTTCATCACGAACGATCCCCTTTTTACCAACCTGTTCACGTCCAGCCTCAAATTGCGGTTTTACTAGTGCTATGACGTCACTTCCAGGGACTAAGAGTGTTTTTAAGACAGGTAATATCAACGTTAAGGAGATAAACGATACATCGATTGTGGCGAAATTTGGCATCTCTCCATTTAAATCGGCAGGTGTAACATAGCGGAAATTTGTCCTCTCCATTACTATGACACGTTCATCCTGTCTAAGTTTCCAAGCAAGCTGATTATAGCCTACATCCAAAGCATAGGACATTTTTGCACCGTTCTGTAATGCACAATCGGTAAAGCCGCCAGTTGAAGATCCAATGTCGAGCAATACTTTGTTCGTAACACTCACATCAAATACCTTCAAAGCCTTTTCAAGCTTTAATCCACCACGGCTTACATACGGAAGGATCTTCCCTTTGATACTAAGTGGAATATCCGTTTTCACCTTTTCTCCTGGTTTATCCAACCGCTCTTCGTTTGAATAAACTAGCCCTGCCATAATCGTTCGTTTTGCTTTTTCTCTGGTTTCAATTAAACCTCTTTCTACAAGTAAAACGTCTAACCGTTCTTTATTTTTCATATTTTAAGCCCTTTGTTGTTTTTTTCTAGCTAGTATAGAAACCCGTTTGATTACTTCTTCCGTCGTTAAACCAATTTCTTTAAGAAGTGAGTCAACATCTCCATGTTCAATAAATTGGTCCGGGATTCCGATTCTGTCGATGTGCGCGTGATAAAATCCTTGGGTTTGTGCGTACTCCAGAACTGCACTCCCAAACCCCCCTTGTAAAACTGCTTCCTCAATGGTAAGAATCGGCATATTTTTCACAAGTAGATGAGTTAGCATTTTTTCATCCAAAGGCTTGATAAACCGGGCATTAACAACTTTGACGGAGATCCCCTTCTTTTCAAGCACCTCAGCTGCTTCTAAGGCCATTGGAATGGTGGTTCCAAAGGTTAGGATAGCCGCATCATCACCCTCTTTAAGAACCTCCCACGTCCCAATTGGAATGGCTTGAAAATCCTTATCCAATGGGACACCAAGTCCATTCCCACGCGGGAATCTCATGGCAATGGGACCGTCATTATAATTCAGTGCGGTGTAAACCATATGCTGACCTTCATTTTCATCCTTTGGCATCATTAACACCATATTAGGGATATGCCTTAAAAAAGCAATATCAAAAACTCCTTGATGGGTTTCACCATCCGCACCCACCAATCCAGCACGGTCGATTCCAATAAAGACATTTAAGTTTTGACGGCAAATATCATGAACCACCTGATCATAAGCCCGTTGTAAAAAGGTGGAGTAGATCGCCAGAAAAGGCTTCATATTTTGTGTAGCTAATCCCGCAGCGACTGTCGCTGCATGCTGCTCTGCAATCCCTACATCATACATTCGCTCAGGGAACTCACTCGCAAAGCCTTCGAGTTTAGAACCAACAGGCATAGCTGGTGTAATCGCCACAATCCTTTCATCCGTCCTGGCAAGCTTTCGAACCGATTCACTGACAAGGCTGCTCCATGCAGGGGGCGGTGTTTTTACCGGCTTTACGAATGCACCTGTGTCCATTTTATATGGTCCAGTTCCATGCCATGTACCTGTTTTATCACTTTCTGCCGGCTGATAGCCTTTTCCCTTTTTAGTGATGACATGAAGAAGAATCGGACCTTCTGTCTTTTTAGCATAGCTGAAGTTCTCAAATAATGCTTCAAAATTATGACCATCAATTGGGCCGAGATAGGTAAATCCTAGTTCTTCAAAAAACATACCGGAAACAAATAAATATTTAAGGCTGTCTTTCACTCTTTCAGCGGTTGCCGCTAATTTCCCGCCCACTGCAGGTACTTTTTTCAACAGTACTTCTAGCTCATCTTTCACCCATTGATACTTTCCAGCCGTCCGCAATTGACCAAGAATATTATGAAGTGCACCAACATTAGGAGCGATTGACATTTCATTATCATTTAAAATGACAATCATATCTTTTTTCTCATGACCAATATGATTTAAGGCTTCTAACGCCATTCCACCTGTTAAAGCCCCGTCGCCTATAACTGGAATAACAAATGAATTTTCCTTTTTTAAATCTCTAGCAATTGCCATTCCCATAGCCGCAGAAAGAGATGTGGAACTGTGACCTGTTTCCCAAACATCATGCACGCTTTCAATCCGTTTAGGGAAGCCGCATAAGCCTTTATATTGCCGTAAAGTATCAAACTCACTTGCTCTGCCCGTTAATATTTTATGAACATAAGATTGATGTCCCACATCCCAGATAATCTTATCTGTAGGACTGTTAAAACATTTATGTAAGGCTATGGTTAATTCGACTACACCTAAATTCGGTCCAATATGGCCTCCAGTTACAGACAGCTTTTCAATCAAAAATGTGCGAATTTCTTGACTTAAAGCCTCTAATTCGATTTTCGACATGCCTTTTAAAAAGGCTGGGTCTTTTATTGATAACAGATCCATGTTTGGACCACTCACTTTCATACTTTTATGCATTCTTCTTTTTACCATTGTGTTATATTACACATTTAAATAATTAAGTTTTGATTAAAAAATAGCCGCTAACACGCGAGTGATAACGGCATTGACAACGTTTTCTACAATGAAAACAATTATAACACACTTATTTCAATGCCTCAAATACCGTTTTCTAATGGTCTCTTGAAGCAACTAATTCCGTTATTTCCATCAAAAGGGTCGTATTCAAGCCTGTCATACCCAGAAATTGCTTCGACAGGTTTATTTGTTTATTTAAGGCTGCAATTGCCCCTTCTAACGATAACAACTGCGGATACGTACTTTTATGATTGGAGGTATCACTACCAACAGGTTTCCCAATCAATTGCTGATTCCCCACCAAATCAAGAATATCATCTTGGATTTGAAAAGCGAGACCTAGATGATGGGCGAAAGAGGAAAGATTTTTTAATTGTTCCTGATTTGCACCCGCCATTATTGCTCCTCCCAGTACGCTAAATCCGAGCAGCTTACCCGTTTTATGAATGTGTATATACTCAAGTTCTTCGAGAGTTAAGGATTTCCCTTCTCCTTCCATATCTGCAACTTGACCGCCAACCATTCCTTCCGTTCCAGAAGCCTTTGCCAACTCAATCACTAATTTTAGTTTTGTATCTGCTGAAGCGAATTCAGATGGAATATTCCCGATTACCTCAAAGCTATATGTTAATAAAGCATCTCCTGCTAAAATCGCAATAGCATCACCAAAAACTTTATGATTTGTAGGTTTTCCTCTTCTAAGGTCATCATTATCCATGCTTGGCAAATCGTCGTGGATTAGGGAATATGTATGAACCATCTCAATGGCCGAAGCAGCAAGAAGCCCATTTTTGGGGTCTACCCCAAATGCTTCTAGAGTAGCGAATAATAAAAGGGGGCGAATTCGTTTACCTCCTGCTTCAAGTGAATAGATCATTGATTCCTTAATAATAGGAGGGGCGTCAAGCTTATTAACCAGAGTCCGAAGCTCCGAATCAAGCTGAAGTTTATATTCTCGTGCAAATACATCTAGTAACCCGGTTCCCAAGTCTTATTCCTCCTCATCAATCGTAAAACTCTCCGTCCGACCGTCCTCCGTAATAATTTGTGTTAATTGTTCTTCGACACTTTTTAATTTATCATGGCAAAGTTTGGACAGCTCCATACCTTCTTTATAGAAGATGATCGCTTCTTCTAACGGTACATCTCCTTCTTCAAGCTTATCCACAATTCGTTCCAATTTAGTCATTGCCTCTTCAAAGGAAATTTTCTTTTCATTCGTCACGTTTTTCGCTCTCCTTCCTATTCTCAACTCTACAGAAAAGACTGCCATCCGTTAATTGAATCTGAACTCGCTCATTCATGTTAACTTGATTAATGCTTTTAATCAGTCTGTTTTCTTCCGAATAAGCTAAACTATATCCACGTTCCATGATTTTCAAGGGGCTTAACGCACCTAAGGTCGAAAGGATCCTTTCAAATTCTGTTTGCTTTTTTGAAAGTACTTGCTGCATGGCACGTTTCATCTCTTTATTGGTTAGGTCTAAACGTTTTTGTGCTTCTCGTAATGCCTCGATCGGATGATTCCTCTGCAAGCGTTTATAAAGAATTTCGTGCTGCCCTTTTTTTATTAAGGACAACCTGGATGTCCCGCGGACCAGCATTTCCGTTAGTTTATCAACCTGCTCCAGCTTTTGTTCATATAATCGATGGGGATAGCGAAAGGCATAGGATTTCTGAACACGAGCTAATCGTTCTTTTTCAAACTGGAATTTACCCTTCATCGTCCGAAGAAGGCGAGTTTGCCGCTGTAAAACCCTGTCCAATAACTCATCTATATGTGGGACGGCAAGTTCTGCAGCACCAGTTGGGGTCGGAGCGCGTAAATCCGCTACAAAATCAGCAATGGTAAAGTCGGTTTCATGTCCGACGGCTGATATGATCGGGATGTCTGAAGAAAATATCGCTCGGGCAACGAGTTCCTCATTAAAAGCCCACAATTCCTCAATTGATCCCCCGCCGCGTCCAACGATTAGCACATCAATTTCATTCATGCTATTTGCTTTAGCAATAGCCTTAGCAATAGAGGGAGCCGCTTGATCCCCCTGTACAAGGGCAGGAAAAACAAGAATATTAGCGATGGGATACCGTCTTTTAATGGTCGTAATAACATCCCTTAACGCCGCTCCAGTGGGTGAGGTAATCACCCCAACGGTTTTGGGATACAAAGGAATCGCCTTTTTATTTTCTATCGCAAATAATCCTTCTAATTCTAGTCTTTGTTTAAGCTGTTCATAGGCTAAAAACAATTCTCCTATACCATCTGGCCGCATTTCTTTTATATATATTTGATATTGACCACTTGGTTCATAAACAGATATTTCACCTCTAACAATTACTTTCATGCCATTTTCTGGTGTGAATTTCATTGTCCTTGACTGACTCGAAAACATAACCGCAAGAATGCGGGCTTTTTCATCCTTTAAGGTAAAATACATATGACCGCTCGAATGCTGTTTGAAATTTGAAATTTCACCTCTAACGTGAACATCCCGTAAATGTGGATCCGCATCAAATTTTCTTTTTATGTATTTGGTTAAAGCATTCACAGATAAATATCTTTGTTCCTGCATAGGTAACTCCTTTTTATTCGACCAATAGTCAAATGAAAACTCTTCGATTAGCGAAAAACTGTCCTTATCTTATATATATTTATAAAAGATAAGGACAATTTCCTACTTAATTGCGGTCTAGGCTTTCTGCAGCTGATTTTAAGGTATTATACATAAGCATGGTAATGGTCATCGGTCCTACTCCCTTTGGAACAGGCGTGATATATCCAGCTTTTTCGCTTACCTCAGCAAAAGCTACATCACCGCAAAGCTTTCCGGCTTCATTACGGTTAATTCCAACATCAATGACGACAGCACCGTCTTTTACATGCTCCGCTGTAATAAAATTCGGAATTCCAACAGCAGCAATAAGGATATCCGCTTGGTTTGTATGGAACTTTAGGTCCTTAGTTTTAGAATGACAATAGGTTACCGTTGCATGTTGATTTAAAAATAATTGACCGACCGGCTTTCCGACAATATTACTTCTCCCAACCACGACAACATGCTTCCCTGCTATTGAGATACCTGTTTCTTCAAGTAACACCATAATTCCGTACGGCGTACATGGTAAGAAGGCATTCTGCCCTGTCATCATCCTGCCGATATTAATCGGATGAAACCCATCGACATCCTTATTAGGGGAGATCGATTCAATTACTTTTTTTTCGTCAATGTGTTTGGGGATTGGCAGCTGAACCAAAATGCCATGAATATGATCGTCCTGATTTAATTCTTCAATTCTTGAAAGTAATTCCTCTTCGGAAACTCCCTCTGGCATTTCAATTAAAACAGAGTTCATCCCAAGTTCTTGGCAGGCTTTTTCTTTATTTGTTACATATGTCCGAGAAGCATGGTTATTTCCAACAAGAATAACTGCTAATCCAGGAGTTACCCCAAGTTTTTTTATTCTGCTAACCTCTTCTGCGATTTCGATTCTTTTTTTTGCCGCAATTTCTTTTCCATCAATAATAGTAGCCGTCATTTTCACTTCTCCTTTTGTTCTTAAGTTCGTTCAATCAATTAATCGTTAAGAAGTTTTTGTTTCACCTTTGATAGAACACCATTAATAAACTTACTTGATTGGTCATCACCGTATATTTTTGCTATTTCGATGGCTTCATCTAAAATAACATTTTCCGGAACTTCATTTCGGAAAAACTTCATTTCGTATGTAGCTATTCTTAATAAATTTCGATCGACCGTTGCCAATCGTTCTATGGACCATTTTTCAAGATTTTCACTGATTAAATTGTCAATTAAGGTTTTTTGTTCGACTACCCCTAGAACAAGTTTAGAAAGGTACTCGTCACCCGCCTCTCCTTCCAATACATGCTCAATCGCTGCTGATGGCTCAGTGTTGCTTATATCGATTTGAAAAAGTGCCTGTAATGCCTTTTCCCTTGCTGTTCTTCTTTTCATTATACAATTAACTCCTTTAGAGATATTAATTAATTTTTGTCTATTTTTCATACATAAATAGTAAATAAGTATTCGAATAGGTTGCACATAAACGATAATAGCATAACTAAAAATGATTCGCACTCTAAGGTTGTTATTTTTCCAATATGTAAGCACTTTTATTTAGGACTTAATTGCAAATAAAGAAAAACCAAAGGAATTTTCTCCTTTGGTTTCCAAGTTTTAGATCTCTGTGTCAATGCTCTCTGGTTCATTCTTATGGTTTTCAAATTGTATCCCAACCACATGAATATTTACTTCTTCAGCATCTAAGGCAGTCATATTCAACAATGCTTGACGAATATTATCCTGCACTTTTCCTGCAACGGAAGGAATGGATACTCCAAACTTCATCATACAATAGACATCTACTTTTATTCCGGACTCTGTTAATTCGACTTTTACGCCCTTACCATGGTTCTTCTTCCCTAAACGCTCAACCACACCAGTTGCAAAATTACCACGCATCGAGGCTACACCTTCCACCTCAGAAGCAGCAATGCCTGCAATAACCTCAATCACTTCAGGAGCAATTTCAATTTTCCCATGTCCGTTATTGCCTTGTTCCATTTCCAAGACACTAAACTCACTCATCAATAACACCTCCAGATATTAAACAGACTTCATCACATCATGCAATTCCAAGAATTTGGTATTAAATCCGCCTTCGACGAACTTTTCATGATCTAGCAGTTTTAAATGGAACGGAATCGTTGTATGGATACCTTCAACAACGAATTCACTCAATGCACGTTTCATTCTTGAAATGGCCTCTTCCCTGCTATTCCCATATGCGATAACCTTCGCAATCATAGAATCGTAATAAGGCGGAATCGTATACCCTGGATAAGCTGCTGAATCAATACGTATGCCAAACCCGCCAGGTGGAAGGTACATGTTGATTTTCCCTGCAGATGGAAGAAAATTCTTTTCTGGGTTTTCGGCATTAATCCGACATTCGATTGCCCATCCTGTAAAAGTGACATCCTGTTGTTTTAACTTTAACTTTTCTCCAGAAGCCACCCGGATTTGTTCTTTAATTAAATCGATTCCAGTGACCATTTCTGTAACAGGATGCTCCACCTGAATTCTGGTGTTCATTTCCATAAAATAAAACTTTCGATTGCGGTAGTCATATATAAATTCTACCGTTCCCGCACCTGAATAATCAACTGCTTTTGCAGCTTTTACGGCTGCATTTCCCATTTCTTCTCGGATTTCCCCATCTAATGCCGGTGATGGTGATTCTTCAAGAAGCTTTTGAAGCCTTCGCTGGATTGTGCAATCTCTTTCTCCTAAATGAATTGTGTTACCAAATGAGTCAGCAAGGACCTGAATTTCAACATGACGGAAATCCTCAATATATTTTTCAATGTAAACACCAGGATTTCCAAAGGCTGTCATGGCTTCCTGCTGTGTAATATTAATGCCTTTAATTAATTCCTGCTCGTTCTTGGCAACGCGAATCCCTTTGCCGCCTCCACCAGCAGTTGCTTTTATGATAACTGGATATTGGATTTTTTTAACAAGTTCAAGTGCCTCATCGATATCATTTATAATCCCAGTTGAACCTGGGACAATTGGGACCCCGGCTTCACGCATAGTCTCCCTTGCGATATCCTTAGTACCCATTCTTGTAATGGCCTCTGGGCTTGGACCCACAAATGTTATATTGCATTCGCGGCAAAGCTCTGCGAAATCTGCGTTTTCGGCTAAAAAGCCATACCCTGGGTGAATGGCATCACAAGCTGTAAGCTTAGCCACACTAATTAGATTTGTTACATTTAAATAACTGTCTTTTGATGAAGTAGGGCCAATGCAATAGGCTTCATCTGCGAGCTGTACATGTAATGCTTCACGATCCGCTTCCGAGTAAACGGCAACAGATTCAATTCCCATTTCCCTGCACGCTCGAATAATTCTAACTGCAATTTCTCCTCTGTTTGCAATTAACAGTTTTTTAATCATCCTGTTATCGCTCCTTATTCAGGCTTTACTAAAAATAAAGGCTGTCCGTATTCTACTAATTGTCCATTTTTAGCAAGTATTTCAACAATTTCGCCGTTAATTTCAGCTTCAATTTCATTAAATAATTTCATAGCTTCCACAATACATACAATCGAATCTGTTGTTACATTAGAACCCAGTTTAACATATGCGTCAGTGTCTGGAGTCGGTGAAGCATAAAAAGTCCCTACCATTGGAGAAACAATTTTATGAAGATTGGATGTATCAGCTTGCTTAACAGTCTCTTCTTTTTGAACTTCCTGGTTTACTTCTTGAACAGGAACGGAAGATGTTGCTGTAGATAAGACTGGTTGTGCTGGTAATACAAATTGAGTTTCTTGTGGAGCCGGACTTACTTGTGAAACATATGTAACTGCACCATTTTTTTTCATTTTAATTTTTGAACCTTCGTTTTCATATACAAATTCATCAATACTTGATTGGTCCACTAATTTAATCAATTCGCGAATTTCTTGTACTTTTAACATTGAGTTACACCCCTCGTACTACAAAATTATGACTAACTACTATAACTATACGATAATACCTAGTGAAAGTTCAATGATGGAAATTATCTCCATTGAAATTCCCCCTCTCATATACTTCCTCTCTTATCATAATATTTTTATTAACAAAAGGGAACTTTTACAGTTGGCTGTCATTCAACATATTATTTTAACCTATTTCATGGTATTAAAACAAAAAAGGAAAGTCGTTGACTTTCCTTTTTTGTTTTCATTTATTTTGTTGGTTGGAATTCTACTGCAACATAATTGGTTTCGCCAATTTCTTTTTTCACCTGTAAGATGATTTTATTGGCCTCAGTTGCTGAAGGTTTCTTCTTAGATTTAACTGTGACTCTTACTTTTTCACCATCTGCTCTTACTAATGCATCTTCATAGCCCATTGTTTTAATTAACGTTTCAAGAATTTCTTCTTTTTTGGCCGTTTGATTCAATTGGTCCATTTGATCTTTTACTTTACTTCGCTCAACCGCAGGAATATCTGTGGAGGCCAGCTCCGTCGTTAAATCCTCTTGCTGTTTGCTCCTTAGGTCATCGAGCTTCATACGTAATTCTTCAAACGCTTCATCACCTGCAACAGTTGATACAATTGTTTTATCATCCTTAGCTTCCGTTTTTGTTTTACCCTGATTTTGATCTTTCGCTTTTTGCGAAACAGCAGCTAGATCATTACTCTTCTGTTCCGGAGAGGTAATGTAATAAACAGATAATACAACTACTAAACTTAACATCGTTAATAACCAAACTGTTTGTTTTTTCAATAGCATAGGAAAACACCCCTTTTATTTTTTAGGCATGACTGCAACTCGGTGACTTGGTACACCTAAAGCGCGTGTAACTGCGTCTACAATCCACTTTTTCACTTGTATATTCTCTGCGCCTTTCGCAACCACTAGGACACCGCGAATTTCAGGTTTTTTCGTTTCTACTACAATCGGAACCTCTTTTTCACCCTCACGGATAATCACTAGTTGTTCATCAATTGAGGCTTCCTCAACTTTCCGTTCCCCACCTTCTCGATCTGTTTCTTCAGTCGTTTGTGATTTGGAAACCCTATTTTTTTCAAGCACTTTCTTATCACTGGAATCAATATTGACAACAACTGTAACATCTTTAACCCCTAGCATTTCCTGAAGGGCTTTCTTAAGCTGATTTTCATATTTTTCTTCATATTTATCCAATGCCTTATTGCTTGAGCCCTTATTTAGACCAAATGCCGGTACATCTTCCGAATCTACTTTTTCACTCGTCGCAACTGGTGTATCAGCTGAGTTCGAATTTGTTTTAAATACAATATTGCCAACAAGCATAAACGCTGCACCGATACATAGAACAACAAGCATATACTGGTATTTCCCTGGTTTCTTGTCAGATTTACCTTCTATTTTGAGCACCTTTTTAAGCCATGAAAATGGTCCCTGGTTGTTATTCATTTTGGTTATTAATCCCCCCTTCAATCGAAACTTCAACTGTTTTTTCGGTCACATTCCATTTTTGCGAAAGAAAAGCGGCAATTTTTTCAGCTTCTTCTGTTGAGCTTTTAGATGGAAGAGGTGTTTCTGTGTTAATTTCGACTTGTTTGATCGCTTCGACTGTCTTCACTTCATTTTCTGGTTGCTTCAGAAGAACCATAACCTTTTGGAGGTTGTCTGGGAATGCTTGGTCGCTTTCTTCATTTGTAGCTAGATCAATTTTTGCTATCTCCAATCCGTATTGTTCCATCAACTCCTCTTTCACGTCCTTTTTCAGTTGGACAGCCATTTCTTCTAAAATATATGCATGTTGTTGGGCTTGTATTTCTTTTTTCTTTAAATCTATTGAATTTTTCATATTTTTTTCTCCAGGAGCTTGATATGAAGGGATCGAACCCATTGCTGATTCAAAATCCTTGGAAATCAATTTAAAGATTGGGGTAAGAATAATGGCAATTAAAAGGAGTCCTGTAACCATTTTTGTGTACTTTTGCATACTTGAATTGGGGAGGAGCATATCAATTACCGTGGCTAACAAGATAAAGAGAATAATATTCGTTACCCACTCTATTAAATATTCCATATGAATCCCCCCTATCTCATCATCATCGTCAGGTTTCCTGCCGCAACTATAACTGTTATACATAAAAAGAACATCAGTGAAACGATTCCTAAAGCTGCAAAGACATAAATGACACTCTTGCTAATAATATCCAAGCAGGTAATGATTGGCCCGCCGCCTAATGGCTGCAAGATAGCGGCAGCGAATTTATAGATAAAGGCAATCATTAAGATTTTAATAGCTGGGAAGGCTACAATGATAAGCAGGATACCAACACCAGCAATGCCTACTGTATTTTTTAATAGGACAGATGCACTAACCACCGTATCTGTAGCATCTGTAAACATCCGGCCGATAACAGGTATAAAGTTCCCGGTTACAAATTTCGCTGTCCTAATCGTAACACCATCTGTTACAGCTGCTGATGCTCCCTGTACTGATATAACACCTAGAAACACCGTCAAGAAGAGTCCCATTAACCCAATGCTCCAGTTTCTTAGCAGGGCAGCTAATTGTGACACTTTATACTGTTCTGACATCGTGCTTACAATACTCAACAAGGTGGCTAGAAACAGGAGAGGCAGGATAATATACTGCATGAATAAACCGCTTATATTCATTAAAAACAAGATCACCGGATGAAAGAAAGCTGCTGATATAAGACCGCCAGAGGCTGCAATTAATGCGAGTAACAGTGGAACAAGTGCTAGCACAAAGGAGATCATCGATCCGATTGCTTCATTTGTATAACTGATGGCGACATGGAAACTATTCAGGGCAATTATGACTAAGACCATATAAACGATTGAATATGCAACCTTGCTAATCGCGCTTTTCTCGAAGGCATTCTGCATCGATTGAAGGAACATACTAAAGATGGTTAGCATGATCAATGACCCCAGTAATTTCCCGTTAGAAACAAACTCTTGAAAGGCAAACTTTACTATTCCCAGCCCCCATTGTTTAAAAGAGAATTTCTTCTCGCCGCTAACAAAGTCATACAAGCTCCCCTTCTGGCTTTCGGGAAGGAATCCCCCGTATTTATAGGTAATGTCCTCCCAAAATTGTTTGAGTTCTGTAATATCAAGGGATTTAAGCTGGGCATCAACTAACTCCTGCGGTAAAAGAGGGTTTGGGTCTTTAGTCTCTTCGGCAGCTTGTACACCTGTAAAGGATAAAAAAAAGAATACAAGAACTATAATAGGAATAAACTGCAATCGCTGCTTCAATTCTATCTACACCTCTTTTTCAGGTTTGTCATCAACTAGGAATAAGTTTGATTATCGTTTCAATCAAAACAGTTAGAATTGGAATCGCCATAGCAAGGATAATAATTTTTCCAGCTAATTCAATTTTAGAAGAGAGTGCTCCCTGACCAGCATCCTTTGTAATCTGGGCGGCAAATTCTGCAATATAAGCAATTCCAATGATTTTTAAAATCGTTTCGATATAAACCATATTCACTTTTGCATTCACTGCCAGTTTTTCAAGCATATGAATGATTTCATAAATTTTATCCACCAAAAAAAGGAAAATGACACAGCCTACAAAGACAACTAAGAGGAATGCAAAATTCGGCTTTTGTTCTTTCACAATTAAAGCTAGAAAGGTTGCTACAAGAGCTATGCCAACTATTTTTATGATTTCAATCTTAGGGACCCCCCTTCTATTGATATAAAAATACAGATTTAATTTTTTGGAAGAGATCATCCACAATGGATGCTACCTGAAATAATATATAGATAAACCCAAACAACGTTACCCACTGTGCGTATTCTTTTTTCCCCACCTGGTCAAGAACGGTATGCAAAAAGGCAACAACTATTCCCACACCAGCAATTTTAAAAATAATATCCACTTCTAACCCCATTGCATTTCCCCCTAAAATAATAAAATAATCAGTAATAATCCTGATAAGAATCCGAGACTCTTGATCATTTTTTCGTATGTTGCTTGGGCTTGAATTGCATCCGCCTCTTCTCTTTCAAGATGTGTTAGTGTCAGCATGATATGTTTTTGCTGGGACATACGATCATGTCGACCCAGGGTCTCCCCAAATTGCTTCATAATTTCAAACTCTCCCTGCTTTAATGCTGTAGAATTCCATATTTCTCTTAAACTCGTTTCCCAAGCGTCTCTTACCGTTGTTTCGGTGTCCGTTAATTTCTTGGAAAAGGACTCAAAAAAGGTTGAAAGCGGCATTGAAAGCTGTTCTGCTAACCTTCTGGCTGCTTCATGTAATGGCGTATGACCGTACATTATTTCTGCTTCAAGTGATTGTAGTGCAGTCCTTAATGCCCTGAGCTGCCTTGGGCGTTCACTAAAACGTCTGGAAATCTCAAATCCGATCCATGTTGTTGCGACAATTATGAAGACAGCACCTATAAGCTTAATCATTTATGTCACTCTCACTTTTTGATTCATTTCTTTACCATTTCCATCTAAAATATGAGTAATAGTTCCCGGTCCTGATGCCCTGCTAAGGACAACAAAACGTTGAAAAATTTTTTGATCAAGAATCGTCCGTAAAGATGGTCTATTTCTAACTTCTTCAATGCTCGTCCCATGAGTGGTCATCATTAACTTTATTCCCGCATGAACAGCC
The DNA here is from genome assembly GCF_002584635.1 of Bacillus sp. AFS031507. Lineage (NCBI taxonomy): Bacteria > Bacillati > Bacillota > Bacilli > Caryophanales > Bacillaceae > Bacillus > Bacillus sp. AFS031507. The sequence goes on along the minus strand of NZ_NUOW01000003.1, from coordinate 113,124 downwards.
TCTTGGATTGCTTCAGCATCTTCTTTCCGGCCGATTTCATCAACAATCAGAATATCCGGACTCATCGAGCGAATCATCATCATCATTCCTTCAGCTTTCGGACAGGCATCTAGCACATCCAAACGGTCACCAAAGGTCAATTGCGGTATCCCATTAACACATCCAGCAATTTCACTTCGTTCATCTACAATCCCTACCTTATTTGCCTGTATGCCCCTTGCTAAGTAACCTGAGGATGCAATTCTTGCAATATCACGCAGTAATGTTGTTTTTCCAGTTTGGGGCGGACCAATCACCATCGTATGCATCCATTTTCCTTGATAGATATATGGGATAATTGGTTCAGCTATCCCTACCTTTTCCCTAGCTATCCGAATATTAAAAGAGGAAATGTCCCTGATCGCCTTGACCTTTCCACCCTCAAGAATCACCTTACCAGCCAGCCCAATCCGATGGCCCCCGGAAACAGTTATAAATCCTTGCTTAAGTTCCTCTTCGAGGGTATAGATGGAGAAATGACTTATTTTATTCATTAGGTGAAACGCATCATCAGGCTGGACAATATACGGTAAAAACCTGGGTGCGCCTTTCATTGTCATTTCAATCGGTCGGTTAATTCGTATGCGGATTTCTTCCAGTTCTTCTTTTTGGTTAGGAGGGATTTTGCTGATTAGGTCGGCTATATTTTTTGGTAAAAAGTTTAGGATTGTTTCCACGTGTGCAACCTCCTCATATTTGCCTTTCTCATTATTTAAAATGTATGCCTGCTTGGTCACATTATGACTTTCAAAACTGTCATTTCTTTTCTATTTTCTGAGATGAATGCTAGAACAAAAATAAGATAAGTAGAAAGGGATAAATTTTGATATCGGAACATTTTTGGAGGTCAGTCGTATTTTAAAGAAAGAATAAACTTAAAGGGGGAGAGGGAAGTGTACAATTACCATCCGTTAAGTCGAAATGGTTTACCTCCCAAGGACTATTTAATAAAAGTGTCTGGTGAAGGAGAAATGGCAATCCAACCTGACTCCGCTTCGGTAAACCTAGGAATAATAACGGAAAGCAAGCAGGTAATAACCGCCCAGCAGCAGAATTCTCTTGAAGTAACAAAGGTAATCGACTCTCTTATTTCACTGGGAATTACCAAAAATAATATACAAACCTTCGATTATCGAATTGAGTCAGATTACGATTATGACCAAGGGAAACAAATATTTCGTGGTTATAAAATAACCCATATCCTGCAGGTAAAAATAGAGGACTTATCAATCGTTGGCAAGGTCGTGGATACCGCTGTTCAAAACGGTGTGAACTATGTCTCTAACGTCCAATTTACAGTGAAAAACAAAGAGTCTTTTTATAAACAGGTCTTAGGTATGGCAGTAAATAATGCAATTGAAAAGGCTAAAACCATTGCAGGGACATTAAATGTATCGTTAATCCCCACACCGAGGTTAGTTATCGAAGGAGGCAGAACGGTCCAGCCTGTTTTTAACCAGCCTGGAGCTTTCGTGAAAGGAGCTGCCTCCACACTAATTGAACCAGGACAAATAACAGTCAAGGCTGATGTGATCGCAGAATTTCACTTTAAACCATTTTAGAAAAAAAAGGATTGAACCTTTTGATCAGGTTCAATCCTTTTTTGTGAGTTTATTTATCATATTTCTTCGCCCAATTATATAATTGCATTTCTGTAACTGGACCGTTAAAATGTTCTCTTATTATTCCTTGTTTATCAATCACAAAGGTTTCAGGCTGCCCTGTCACATTATACATTTTAGAAACCTTTCCATTATAATCAAATAAATAGTTCATTTCGGCTTTATTTTTCTCCGTTACTTTATTAATCTTATCCATTGTCTCGCCGCGATTAATCATAAGAAAATGATATTGATCACCATATTCTTTTTGGAAGGATTCTAGCTCTGGTAACTCCTCCTTACATGGAGCACACCAACTGGCAAAATAGTTCAGAATAACCACTTCCCCCTTAAAATCGGAGAGCTTGGTTGTACTTCCATCCAAATTTGGCAACGAAAAATTATATGCCTGATCACCAACATCTGTATGTTCACCTTTTGTAACTAAACTATAACCAAAGAAACCAAACATACTAACAATAAGAATCAATACGAGTAATTTGATGACCCGCTTGTTCATCGTATTTCCTCCTGACACCAGTAAGGTTCTATGCAAAAGGCCTGTTTATGCTTCACAGGCCTAATTATTACTACTAGTTATTTTTCTAGTTGTTTTAAGAATTCAATTTCCTGCTTAAGCTTTGAGTGTCTTTTACCGAGTATTAACATATATCCAAAAATAACAACCCATGCAACAGAATAGGCACCATACATAAATTCAAAACCCATGATAAATTCCTCCTATTTTTCCAATTCTTCTCTTAATTTTTCTTTATAGCGCTCTACTTTAATTTTCATATTTTCAAAAGAAACACCTTTATGAAGAAGGTATGAATATAGAATGGTAAATGCTGCAAGTGAAACAACCAACGCCACTAGCATAGAACTCTCAATACCTCCACCTTTTTGGGAAGGTCCCTCACCAAACACGATTGGGTGAAACTTTGTTTGCCACCAGCGAATCGCGAAAAATACGATTGGAACATCAGCAAACCCGATGATTCCAAATACAGCAGCAAGTCTGGCTTTTTTATCCCATACTCCATCCATTTGACGAATCATAATGTAGGCTATATAGATAAAGAAAAGAATTAACGTTGTAATTAACCGCGGCTCCCAAACCCACCAAGTATTCCATGATGATTTTGCCCAAATTGGGCCAGTTGTTAAGACAATGATCGTAAAGACCACACCAATTTCTGCAGAAATATAAGCATAGGTGTCAAATATTCTTTTCCGCTTGACTAAGAATAAAATACTGAAGACAAATGTCACAAAAAATGCCATGAACGCCAGCCATGCTGAGCTAACATGAAAGTAAAAGATTTTTTGGGCTGCTCCCATCATTACTTCTTCAGCAGAAAAGATAAAGATAAAATAAAGGGCGACCAACATGGAAATAACTGTAGCACCAAACAAAATCTTTGATAGTTCTGGGCTCTTCTTAACAGTTAATTGAGATCCAGTAAGTACCGCTTTCTCTCGTTCGAGATTCATACTCATCACTCAAACCTCCAGCACATAATCAATTAATAAGAAACAAACAACCAAGAAGATAACATCGTACGCAGTGACCAACTGAATCCAAGCGACTGCACTTGAAAATTTATCCATATTCGTTAAGATGATTCGCGTGGCTTGAACAACACCGATTAGGATTGGCGTTGTAATTGGAAACAGCAATAGTGGAAGCAGCATCTCACTGCTTTTGGAATTGGCTGCCAATGCCGCCAAGAATGTTCCAATGGCGATAAATCCAAAACTGCCTAAGAATATAACTAAGATAAAATAAGGAATGCTCCCAAAAAATTTGAAATCAAATAACAAAAATAAAAACGGGATGGAAACCAGTTCTACGATCAACATCATCGCAAAATTGGCTAAGAACTTTCCTAAATAAATGCTCGCTGCCTCCATTGGTGCAACCAATAATCCTTGCATCGTATCATTTCTCTGCTCGGATATAAATGATCTGTTAAGACCTAAAATTCCAGCAAAGACGATAATGACCCAAATGACTCCTGGTATAACTGCTTTTGTTGTATTATTGGCAGGGTCAAAGGCGAAGCTGAAAACAACAATCACCAGACCAGCGAAAATAATTTGGGTCACCATAATTTGTTTTGTTTTTAATTCGGAATATAAATCCTTTTTTGCTAGTAAGAGGGCTGTTCGAAAAAGGTTCATGATACTCCCTCCACTAATTGCTCATATTTTTTAGAAACAAAACCTAAGTTTTGATTTTCAATCCTAAAATCATCGACAATCTTGCCATTTTTTACAATGATAATTCTGTCACAGATTTCAGCTGCTTGTTTGAAATCATGCGTAACCATTAAGGTAGTGGTGCCTTTTGCTTTCATGGAAAGAATAACGTTATTAAGTATGGTAATCGCTCCTTGGTCTAATCCTGTGTGCGGTTCGTCCAAAAGGAGAATTTCCGGTTCATGAACAATCGCTCGTGCAATCGCAATCCGTTGAATCATTCCACGGGAGAAATTCTTTACCGGTTCATTTAAAAAGAATGACAAACCTACTTCTTTGACAAGTGCAATCGCTCGTTGTTCAACATTTTTAACACCATAGACATTCCCAAAGAACACAATATTTTCCACAGGAGTGTAATGATCATAAAGCAAACTGGAATGGGGTAAATAACCCATTATTTTTTTTATTTCGATATGATTTTTTTTCAAATCCATATTATTAACCAATACAGACCCAGATGTAGGTTTGATTAAGGTTGCGAGTACTTTTAGAAGCGTACTTTTTCCGGCACCATTTGGTCCAAGGATGGCAACCGTTTCTCCTTTTTTGATTGAGAGGTCTACACCACGAAGGATGAGCTTATTATCCGCTTGTTTTGTTACCTTTTTTATTTCTATCATTTGCAGTCTCTCCCATCCCAGCTACTACTCTACAAAATTACGTAAGTTTAATTTTACTTGGACAAGATGCTGTTTATAAGCTTCTAGCTTTGCATGATATTCATCCTCTGAAAGCTTTCCATCTCCGAAGGATTCTTCCAATTCAATGATCTTATCCATTATGGCTTTTTGCTTTGCCATTAAAAGTTTAAATGTCTTCTCTTCTTTATCTGCTCCAAGTCTTTCCTCTTCCAGCTTTGCTTTCCTTCTGAGATAGATATAATAGGAGATTCCAGCAATGACAATAGCTCCTATAATAATTAAAAAGACATGTGGATCAAAGCGGTGTAGAGGGGACTGTGCCCATATTCTTAGATGACCTGGATTATGGAAAGCAGGCGCCGTGTGTGTAACCGAACTATTACTTTTATTAGTTGTTTCCGACTTTTTTGTCTCATTCGCTGCAGGCTGTAAATCTGGCTTATAAACAAGTGTAAACGATTGGTTAGCTTTAATCCCTTCGATACTGTATCCAAAATAATTTTCGTCATCGAATTTGAAACTGCCTTGACTAGTTGCAACCGTACCCTTAACTTCAATACTCCCTCTTCCTTCTGGAACGAGAATTTGCATCATTTGTACGTTGTAGTCAGCTTTTAAATTAATTGCTTTTCCCTTTGCTATCCGATAACTGTAAGGCAACACCATCGTTTGATTTTCTGGAATTGGCGTGGTTGTAATGAATCCTTTGTCAACCTCTTTAAAGGCAATTTTATTGTCTAAAAAGTTGAGATCCTCTGCGCCTTCGGGAAGGGTTACATTTAAGACCGCTTCACTTTTACCGTCACCTTTATATTCTTCAGCTGAGGTATTAGTATAATTAACCATATTCATCATATTCGTTGAGCCATCTTCTGTCGGGCTGACAACAATATAATGCATATCAATCGAAACCTTTGAATCAGAAGCTGCTAATCCATGAAATGGAATGAATAGCATCAGTCCGAGGAAGAAAACCGTGATTTTTTTGATCACTTTCCTTCCCCCTTTTTATTCTTATAAGTTTTCATTTGAGCTTCAATTTCTTTTTCAACTTCATCCATTAAATCTTTATCGATGTTTGTATCCATCAACTGTTCTTCTTCCTTCATAATGCTGGCAACTTCTGTTTCATATTGCTTTTTTAAAACTTTATAATCAGCGTGTGAGATTTTATCCATCTTGTACTCAAATTCTATTTCATTAAGTGTTGTTAATAGTGCTTCTTTCGAGGCGCCGATATCCTGACCCGTTGAACTAACATGTAAATAAGCATCCCACTTAAATAACGGTGATAGTATTAGAAACAGACAAGCTAGCGCAAATATGGTGGTAAAAATCATCGAGATGACTGTGATATCTTGCATTTTGTTCACATCCTAAAGATACTTTTTGCGTTCTTCATCAATCATGGAAGATAGTATTTCTTCTTCTACTTCATCCTCGGTGTTCTGGTACTCAGCAACAGGTTCATCTGTGCCTTTTTTCTTAACCCATTTACGAATAACGAAATACAATGATATTCCCGCTCCGGCCAATACTACAAACGGGAGAACCCAAGCTGTTAAACTAAAACCGCTTTTTTCAGGTGAAGTCAATATTTCTTCACCATAGATATTGACATAATAGGCACGAATTTTATCCTTATCCCACCCCTTGTTCATCATGTCAACCAGGTCTGCTTTAAATTCTGTGGTAAGATTGCACGTATTCGGATCACATTCATAATGATCCTGACCACAGCCACATGTGCAAGCGAATTGCTGAGCAACGGCTTTGAATTCAGCTGATTTATAGTCAATCTGTTTTGCTGCTTCAACGCGAAGGAATGATCCTTGAAAGATGAACGCTATTATGAGAAGGCCAATATAAATTTTGTTTTTCATATTAAGACACCTCTCTGCGTACTCCTGTGTATCTCGGAGTGACATTTCCATATTTTCCGTTCCAAACGGCGAACAGAGCGCCAATAACAATCATGAATGAACCAATCCATAGCCAGTTCATCATTGGATTAATTTTTACAACAAATGTGGCTTTTCCATCATCTTCCCAGGCACTTAACACGATGTATAAGTCTTCCTTAAGCGAAGATATAATCGCCACTTCGGAAGAAGGCTGTTCCCAGTTTCCGTAAAATACCTTTTCTGGCTGATACGTGCCTAGCTTTTTACCATTTCTAAAAACGGTTACATCGGCATAGACGATATCATTAATGCCTTCTTTCTTCTGATCAAGCCGGTCGTAGTTGATACGATAATCCATTAATTCAATTGACTGCCCTAAATCGACTGTTTTCATTGTTTGTAAATCATAATTCTGTGAACCAATAATCCCCATCGTGATGAAGGCAATACCAAGGTGAACGATGTATCCACCATACCTGCGGCGATTTCGAATCATCAAGCGGTACAGCGCCACAAATGGTGTTTCTTTAGTCATCTTTCTTCTAGCTTTTACACCTCTATAAAACTCTAAGAAGTGGGTAATTAATAATAGAATGATTACTCCATAACCAATGACTGCCCATGCTTTTTGAATTCCTAACACTACCATCAAAATCATGCCAAGAACAGCGAGGATAGCAGGAATCATGAAGTTTTTCTTAAGATTTTTCACGGTAGATTTTTGCCAAGCAAGCATTGGACAAACTGCCATGACAAACATCATTGATAATAGAATTGGTGCTTCCACTTTATTAAAAAATGGTAGACCAACCGTTACTTTTGTACCACGTACTGCTTCTGATACTAATGGGAAAATCGTTCCCCAAAATACGGCAAAGGCTGCTCCGACTAGTAATAAATTATTTACTAAGAAGCTGCTCTCTTTGGAAACAAAGGAATTAAATTCCCCTGCACTGCGTTTCAGCAGGTTGTAACGGCTCATTAACACATATAGTGCCCCGATGACTGCCACACCCATGAAGATTAAGAAGTATAATCCCAGGTTTGAATTTGCAAAGGCATGAACAGAGGTCAGTACGCCGCTTCGCACTAAGAATGTACCAAATAGGGTAAGTGCATAGGAGACAATGATTAAGCTGATATTCCAAATTTTTAACATGTTTTTCCGTTCTTGAATCATAACGGAATGTAAGAAGGCTGTTGCTGTTAACCATGGCATAAAGGAAGCATTTTCAACTGGATCCCATGCCCAGTAACCACCCCAGCCAAGTTCAACATATGCCCATTGACCGCCAAAGATATTTCCAAGGCTTAAAAATAACCAGGCAATAATTGTCCAACGTCTAGTCATTTTAATCCAGAAATCATCGACATTTTTCAAAATCAATGCCGCCATCGCAAAGGCAAATGGAATGGCAAGACCTACATAGCCAAGGTAAAGTGTGACAGGATGAATGATCATTCCTGGATTTTGAAGCATTGGATTTAATCCTTTTCCTTCTATTGGAATCTCATTTAATAGAAGGAAAGGTTTAGCTACAAAACCTAAAATAAAGAAGAAGAAAACCGCATTTGCAAGTAAGATGGCCGAAATGTATGGAATCATCGGGTTTCCTTTTAACTTCCGTGAGAAAGCAATCATACAAGTATAAAGAGTTAAGAAGAATGTCCACAATAACAACGAGCCTGCATTACCCGCCCATAGTGCGGTAAGTTTATAGATAATCGGCAGTTCACTGCTTGTGTAATCATGAACATATTCATATTGAAATTGAGAGGTTGCTAATAGGTAGAACAATGAAAGCATTGCAACTGATGAACATACTAATAATGCAATCAATCCACCTTTACCACTGTTAATAAACTTTTGATTTTTCGTGCTGATCCCCAACGTGATAATGAGGAGTGAATAAATTGCGATGGCTAAGCCTATATAAATCGTAGCATTGGAAAATAAATACATTTCGTCACCTTCTTAAGTTAGCCCGTTATTTTTCATTCGGTGTTTTATTTAATTTATCTTTATGTGTCTCTGGATTATAATTTTTGATATCTTTTCCTTCATACTTAGAAGGACATCTTGTTTTAACTGTCTCTGCCACAAATGTATTCTTTTTGGTCGGTGCCCCTTGGAGAATAGTAATGACACCTTCTGCAAAGTTATCTGGTTTGGTACCATTATGTATAACATGCATAACATTTCCGTCGTTATCTTTAACATCAAACTTCAACTCAATTTTGTCTGGATTCCATTTAATTGAATCTTCAATAAGTAATCCTTCTACAGTTACAAAATCATCTTTATGTTGATCTTGAGTAGCCAAGAGCTCTTTCATCGTTAACTCAACACCACTTGAACCAGGAGTTGCTGCCATCAGAAGGAATACAATAGCTCCTGCAATAATAAACCCACCAAGCATAATAATCGTATTTTTTTTCATTCTTCTCACCTCATTAGATTAATTTCTTCATTTCTTCTTCATACATTTCTTGGTCTATCTTTCCAGTTAATAGTTTTTTGCGCAGTTCCTTCTTTTCTTCAGAATTCGCTGTTTTGTTGTCTTTTTTAACCGTTGGAGAAGTCTTCTTCGGTTGTTTTTTATTATGACTGGCTATCTTAGATGCTGATTGTTTATTTCCTTTTAAGCCAATGAAAACAAAGAGTCCGGCAATGATGATTGCAATACCGATAATCGATGCACCACCCAGCCCGATAATTGGACGTTTTGATGATTTAGTGGCTCCTCCGTTTTTCACAACTTGGTCTGTTGCAGTTACACCACTATGGTTTTCATCATTTGGTGGCTGCTTTTTGTTAATCGCCTCCATTGTTGATTCAGTACCATCTTTCTTATATGAGAAAGAGTATTTCAAGCCAGCATCTGCCTTTACATTTTTGTATTGGTAGTAATAAAGCTCTTCTCCATATTCATTTTTCGAATTGTTTGCTGCCTTTGGCTCAATTTTTATTTCCTTTGCATCCATTGGAGCATAAAAGATAACATCTAAAAGCTCGATATCAGCTTTATTTTTAAGTTCATATGTAAAGATCTTGTTGTCCTTCAAGTTAATTGACTTTGTATAGTACTCAATGACAAATTCGTAGGTTTCGTTATTCTTAATTGCTTTAGCTGGTTTCCAAGTAATGATCCCATTTTCTTTATCGACATCATAGGGACGCTGTACTTCAGGCTTATTTTTTTCTGGGAATTCTGCTACCAAGAAGGCTTCAAAGCCTTTTTCCATTGCTGGAACGGGAATCTCAATCTTCCCATCATAATCTTGACCACTTTTATTGGTAATTGTTCCGTACTGGCCCACTAGTAAAGATGGAATATCTCGTGACCAACCTTCGGGGTAATCAAACTCTGGCATTACCTGAATCTGCATTTCCTTAAAAGGAAATTTTTCTGCCTGAAAGGCTGTTTCAGCACTAGCCTTCGGGATGATGAAATTCGTTAAAAATGATGCGATTACGAATAATGCCAACAACTTATTTTTAAGCATCTTAATCCTCCTTGACTTAAAAAACTTATCACTAGAAAGTACTAATTTTCACTATAGTCCTCTTTGAAATAAATATAATCTTTATCAACCCTTATTTGTTGATTCACTCTTGAACATTTTGTTAAAGGATAAAAATCGTTGCGTTTTCGACAAAAAACCACCACAAAATGTTCACAAATTAAAAATGGGCAAAAAAAACCTGTATCCTCTTGTAATGGATTCAGGTCTTTTATGCTGTATTTAGTTTATTTTTTCTCCAAAGATCGGATATAGGTAACAATATCGGTAATATCCTTTTTCTTGAGCTGGCGTGCGCCTTCATGCCCCTTTAATGAAGGTCCCATCCTAGTTTCTTCACGACCGTAGGCTGCATCAATCCATATTTGCTTATCAGTTGTATATTTCAGGTATTGTCGATTAGCGAGAGCGGTTCCCATTTTATCCTTACCTGTCCCTGCTTTACCATGACAATTTAAACAATATAAATTATATTGCGCTTTTCCATTTTCAGGATTACCTGAAATCGTTTTTGGCACATCAAACTCGATTTCTTCTGTCTGCCAGTCTCTTATAAAAGCAACAAGATTTTTTAAATCCTTATCTGACATTCGAGGACCGTAAGCAGGCATGACTGTGTCTTCTCTTCCATATTTCACATAATTATACAGGTCTTTATCGGATACGGAGCTTAAAAAATTCTGGCTATTTAAAGCCGTCCCCGTTTTTGAGCCTTCTCCTTTTCCTTTTTCGCCGTGACAAAATATACAATTTTTGTTATATATCTTTTCACCAGCAGCAATTGCTTCTGATTTCTTGCTATCAAAAATTTGGCTATTACTTAAACAGACAATAATTCCAATAATAATCAAAATGTAAAATCCGATTAGTATTTTCTTCATGGGTTTCCCTTTACTTAGGTTCAGGTGTTGGGGTTGGCTCCCCAAAATCTTTATATTTTTCTGTGATTAATTGATATATTTTATTCGTATTTTTTCCACTAAGATGCATTTCAACAGCATCTCGAGCAATATCAATGCAGGTGTCGCAAGATATTCCGTGAGAATCCCATTCTGTTACTGCATTGTCTTCACCAACTTGTTTGACAAAGCAATCTAGATTGCTCTTATGTCCTTCGACAACACATCCACAATAGCAAGGAACAGATGCTACGACTTCAGGATAAGTTGCAGCCATAACATAAGTTTCATTAATTTTTTCAGATGTATTCAGAACAAAATCTGGTAATGGCACATGTTTTTTATCAAGTTTCCAGCTTTCATCACTAAGTTTGGAACTGCAGCCAGCAGCCACAATGGCAAACAAAATCCCAAGGAACAAGAGAGATGTAATTCGTTTCATGATCTGTTGCACCCCTTCCCTATTATTTTTTGTACTACTTCAGTTTAGCAAAAAGAAATTAGCCAATTAGTAATTAATTCTTACTATTTAGTGAAGTTTTTACGAAAGTTAAAGTAAAGTCGTAAAAAAAGCAAAGACCACTGAAATATCTTAAATAGACTTCCAGTGGTTCAAATTACATATTACTCATATCAGGTCCTGAATGGCCACCTGTTCCTAGAGCAGGATCAATCATTCCAAATATCATTGCAATGTGTGCAAGCACTAGAAAAATACTAACAAAGATCGCATGAATTTTCAGCTTTTCTTCTTCTGTTTTATTTCTATAAATAAGACCTAAATCAAGTAGGGCCATGCCAAGAAATGGGATAATTCCAAGTAAATAGAATGTAACGGCTACAACATCAATCCAGCCTTTCCACTCCCTGTTTACCGTTAATGGGATATAAGCAACTTTCATTAAATATATGAATATGCCAGTAAAATAAAAGCCTGCAAATATGCCGGTTACTTTATTCAATTTTTTTAAGGCACCGTCTAATTTTCTTGTAAATAATATGGCAATTTCCGAAATCGCAAGGATCTCAGCACAAATTACTGGAACGGCCATAAATATTAATAAATTCCAAGGCTGATTGTCTGCTAGTAATCCCATATAATGTGTCATATTCATGTTTATCTTCTCCTTTATTTTTTCTACACACCAACTATATTGAAAAAGTGTGCAGAAACTTAGGAGAAACTATGGAGAAATTGTTAAAAAAAAGCCTTAATCCGACAATTTTCGGACTAAGGCTTTGATCTGATTATGCACGTGACACGTATGATCCATCAGTCGTATTGATAATTAACTTATCCCCTTGATTGATGAAGAAAGGAACCTGAACAGAAAGACCTGTTTCAAGGGTAGCTGACTTGGTACCGCCAGAAGACGTATCCCCCTTAATACCCGGTTCTGTTTCAGCAACCTCTAAAATTACATTGTTTGGTAATTCAACTCCAAGAGTTTCATAATTAAACATCATAATTTGTACTTCCATATTTTCTTTCAAAAACTTTAATTCATACTCTATGCTTGAAGCAGGAAGTTCTACCTGCTCGTAAGATTCCATATCCATAAATACATGATTATCACCGCTTGCATAAAGATATTGCATTTTACGGTTATCGATTTGAGCTTTCTCTACTTTCTCACCTGCACGGAATGTTTTTTCTTGAATTGCTCCATTACGAAGGTTACGAAGCTTGGAACGAACAAAGGCTGCTCCTTTACCTGGCTTTACGTGTTGAAAATCAAGGACACGCCATAAGCCGCCATCCACTTCAATTGTTAATCCTGTTTTAAAATCATTTACAGATATCATATTAAGATCCTCCTAAAAAATCATTACAGTATAATTAGTTCTTTTGTAGAATGTGTGAGTGCTTCGTTATGGTCCTTTGTAATCAATGCATCATCTTCAATCCGAACGCCGCCTAGACCTGGGATATAGATACCCGGCTCACATGTTACTACCATTCCAGGTTCTAATATTACATCAGACTTCATCGATAGACCAGGGCCTTCATGGATCTCAAGTCCGATACCGTGCCCGGTTGAATGACCAAAGTATTCACCATAACCTTTTTCTGTTATGTAGTCTCGTGTTATTGCATCTGCTTGCTTCCCTGTCAAACCTGGTTTGATTCCAGCCATTCCAAGTAATTGGGCTTCAAGTACAACTTCATAAATTTCTTTAAGCTTTGCGTCTGGCTCTCCAATCGCAATAGTCCGCGTAATATCAGAAACATATCCATTGTAGTAACAGCCGTAGTCCATTGTTACAATGTCCCCTGCTTCAATTACCTTATCGCTAGCAACACCATGTGGAAGTGCTGAGCGATGACCAGAAGCAACGATTGTATCAAATGAAGAGGAAGTGGCACCAGCTCTCCTCATAAAGAACTCTAACTCATTAGATACTTCTAACTCAGTTTTTCCAGGACCAATGAAGTCTAAAATATGTTTAAATGCAGCATCAGCAATATCAGCTGCTACCTTTAATATCTTAATCTCTGCATCAGTCTTTATCAAGCGTAACTTTTCGATTACACCAGAAAGCGGAACAAGTTCAGCGTCAACTTCATTATCATATAATTTAAAGGAGGAGTATGTTAGAAAATCCTCTTCAAATCCCAGCTTTTGAATTCCAAGGTTCTTCACTTGTTGTGCAACTTCTTCAGGAATCGTTCCGGTTATTTTTATAATCTCGAAACCTTGGCATTGTTTAGTCGCTTGTTCAATATAGCGGAAATCCGTAAGAAACAAAGTTTTTTCCGCACTAATTAAAACTACACCAGCAGAGCCAGTAAAGTTTGAAATATAGCGACGATTATATGGGCTGGTGATCAAAATTCCATCAATTCCAAGTGTTGAAAAATTAGATCTTAGTTTTTCTATTTTTTCCATTGCTCTCCACTCTCCTTTTCAAATCCATATGAGGACAAAAATATTTTATCACAACCTACTTCATCCGACTAATCGTAACTTAGGAGGACTCCTCTTTCTCTTGCTCGTTATTATTTTGATACTCATAATTTATGGAATATCCAATAAAGATTCCATATACGATATAAATACAAATGGATGTAATGATCGTATCTCTTTTTAAATCAAAAAATGGTTCAATACCTGGAAAGAGTGGATTTAGAATAAAGAACACCACCAAAAACAATATAATTCCATAGCCAAGTCCAAACCAAAACCCTGTGAATTTTCTCAACACTGCATAGTAAATAAATGCTGCTACCACGGAACATATTCCAATTAAAATAATGGATATGACGGTCCCCAGCCATTCGTATTTCCAATGCCCTAGTGCCCATGGCTCTAGAATGACATTGGGACGAATTTCAGTAAAACTTAAGTAGGACGCTATGAAGCCCATCAATCCCCAAAACAGACCTCCAAATAAACCCGTCCAAAATACCATTACCGAAAAGGACATGGGCTTAGGATAATTTCCTAGTTTCTTCTCAATCGCCATTGTAACAACCTCCGTTTACTTTCTGTTTATTCGGGAAGTGCCCTTTTTGCTGTTATATATGCTTGATATGCTGTCCTTTAATTGGGACAACAAAAGGCCATAATAAATTCCATTTCTTATTATGTCCTTTGGTATTCAATCCCTTTCATATAAAAAAACTTTTTAATTGGAAATATTATGTCATTCCTAGAGGTTTTTTTGTTTTTCTAGTAGAATAGAATTAAGTACATACAGATTTTATCTTTCAGCTGTTGTGCAACTATAGATTAGGTTGGTGTAAAGTATATGTCCAATTCTCAAAAACCCGTTTATGGCGGCCAAGCGGTTGTCGAAGGTGTTATGTTTGGCGGAAAACATCATTATGTTACTGCGGTACGCAGGAAGGATCAATCTGTTGAATATTTTCATTTGCCTCGTAAAGCAAATCCTTATTTTACAATCCTAAAGAAAATCCCATTTCTGCGAGGGATAATCGCAATTATTGAGTCGAGTGCAAATGGATCGAAACATTTAAACTTCTCGACGGAAAGATTTGATGTGGATCCAAAAGAAGATGAAATTATAAAAGAAAAAGAAGTCTCTAAATTGACTATGTACCTTGGTGTTGCTGCAATTGGTGTTATTTCATTTTTATTTGGCAAATTTGCTTTTACGCTGATCCCTGTGTTCCTTGCAGTTTTGACAAAACCAATTTTTCCATCGCATTTTGCTCAAGTGTTAGTGGAGGGTTTTTTTAAACTAATTTTATTAATTTCCTATATTTATTTTGTTTCACTTACTCCATTGATAAAAAGGGTGTTTCAATATCATGGCGCCGAACATAAAGTAATCAATACCTTTGAATCTGGGGTTGAGTTAACCGTTGAAAATGTGCAGGCTCATTCCCGTCTGCATTACCGCTGTGGCAGTAGTTTCATCCTGTTTACAGTCTTTGTTGGTGTTTTTGTCTATATGCTGGTACCTTCAACTCCGCTTTGGTTACGGGTGGTCGACCGCCTCCTCTTAATTCCTGTGGTTTTGGGTATTGCTTTTGAAATCCTTCAATTAACTAATAAACTTAGAGATATTCCAGTTTTAAAGTATCTAGGTTATCCTGGTCTTTGGCTGCAACTAATAACAACGAAGGAACCACAAAATGATCAAGTCGAAGTGGCAATACTTTCTTTTAACGAATTATTAAGAAGAGAAAAGGAATCTGAGTACTCGGTCAAAAGCGAAGAAATTGTCTAAATTCTTGTTTTATCGTGTTTAAAAGAATTAAAAAATGCTTAAGATGCTCTTAGGGAGGTGGCTTTCTTGAAAAATCGGACATTTGTTAATGTTGTTGTTGGGGGACTTATCATTCTTGCTTTACTTGGCCTTGTTGGTTCATTTACAGCTAATCCGGCCGGTTTCATTCAGAGAATAGCTGTCATCGCATTGATTGTTCTAGCCGTTTATTTCCTAGTACGGAAGTTTTCCAAATCAAACCCTCAGAAAAAAGAGCAGCGTGCATTTCTTAAAGCCGCCAAAAAATCAAAAAAACGATTACAGCAAAAGGGTGGAGACTCAACTGTAAAAACCTCCTCTCTTGGGACGCTAGCATCATTAAAGAAGAGCAACAAGAACAAAAAGAAATCTCCTGCTCACTTAACTGTTATCGACGGCAAAAAGGGTAAAAAGAAAAATCGAGCGTCTCTATAGGCGCTCGATTTTCTTTTTATCCTAGTGTAATCAGTATTAATATCCCCAAGTCTTCAAAAATTGTTTTGCTCTCTCTTTTCCTAGATCGAACAACTCATGTTTCTTCTCCTCTGTTAAATGGAATTCTGTTGATAACACACCCTCGGTCGGTATAAAGATAATGTTCTTTACATGTTTTTTAGAAATGTACCTAGAATCGTGTGCATCCTTCATCGTCTCAAATAGGGCTCCAAATAGTTGAATCGCATTTTTTATTTTATGTTTTTCAGTTTCATATTCACTTGGACTTAATTTAATACCAAGGACGGGTCTTACCTTTTGTGCATTTTCCTTATCAAAAAGCCACATAGGAAAATTGCTTAGGACCCCGCCATCAACTAAAATGTTCATTCCATCCATTGTACGCATTTTAACAGGTTCAAAGAAATATGGGATACTGCAGCTGATTCTAATCGCTTTTGCGATTGGAAATGAACCAGGTGAAATGCCGTATCTTTGTAAGTCATCAGGTAAAACAATCATTTGCCCATTTGATAGGTCTGATGCAATTACTCGAAGTGCCTTCGGGGGCAAATCAGCGAATGTTCTTAACCCTTTGGCTTCAAGTTTCTTACAAATCCATTTTTCAAGTTCATTGCCTTTATAAAGTCCTAGCTTCCAATAGACATACAGCCATTTTGCAAAAGGGAAAGGGATAATTGATTTGCGGGCATCCATTATTTTTGAGAGATCCAACTCGTCGACCAATTGGAAGATTTCTTTACTTGTGTAGCCAGCGGCAATTAATGCTGCAACGATCGATCCTGCACTCGTTCCCGCCACTCTGACAAATCGCAAACCTTTACTTTCTATTTCTTCGCAGGCTCCAATAAGTGCAAACCCTTTTATTCCTCCTCCAGAAAAAACGCCGTCTATATACATGGCAGCCACTCCCAAAGATGTACTCGTTTTTACATCTTTAAGCGGTTATTTTAATAAATAGTACCAAGGACAAGTAGAAAATTTATTATATATAAAAAAGAACATCGTCATTAAACGATGTTCTTGGTCAATAACAATATTGAAAACGCTAAACTTTTCATTAAAATCGCTTTGCTCCTATGTATCTTGGTTTCCAGTAACTGTTGCTTGTATAAGCGATTGAAACTCCTTTTGAAGATGCAGCCTGAATCATTTTTCCGCCACCAATGTAAATCGCAACGTGAGTAGGTCTGCTTGCCTTATTCGGTGCAAAGAACATCAAGTCTCCTGTTTGTAAAGAACTGACACGATATCCTTGCTTGTAGTACATATCAGCTGCCGTCCGTGGCAATACTTTTCCAGCCTTACCGTAAGAATACTTAACCAAACCAGAGCAGTCGAAACCATTAGGTGTTAATCCACCCCATCTATATGGAACACCAAGATTTGCTTTTGCTACTGAGATTGCTTTTGTATGGTAATAGGCCGCTTCCGCTTTATCACCCATAGTGGTAAACAATGAACTTAAAATAATTGTCATAGCCATGATTGCAATGATTTTTTTCAACATATTGTTTAATCTCCCTGTGTGCTTCGTTACTCATAATATACAAAAAAAGAGTAACATGGACGTAACAGGTAGGTTACAGTTATATTACAAATTTCGACTTCGTTCTACTTCGATTAGCAAAATATGATGCAGTATAGTGTAACTTTCAGGGACGGATATTGACCTTAATAATACAAAAAAAGGGGGATTTTCTCCCCCTCTAATAAATATTTTATAAACCACATTTTAATTGAGCGCCGCAGTTTGCACAGGTATTGCAGCCACCCATTTCTTTTACTTTTCCAGTCCGGCAGACTGGGCAAGTGTTACCGACTTCAGAGCCGATCGTTACACTTGTTGAACGGAGTTCACTGATTGTATCAACAAGGACAACATGCTGCTTCGGTTTTTCATTAAAAATTGATAATTGTTCATTCGTGTTTTCTTCAGCTTTTAGTGTTAGTACCTGAGAATCGCGTGAACCATCAACATAAACGGTTCCACCTTTTGCCCCGCCGCGGTACAAACGCTGATAAACTTTTTCGACCTGCTCTACGCTATAACCTTTTGGTGCGTTGACAGTTTTACTGATAGAACTATCTATCCAACGCTGGATGACACATTGAACATCCGCATGGGCTTCAGTGGAAAGCTCCATCGATGTAACAAACCAGTGCGGAAGATTGTTTTCATCTGCTTCTGGGTGCTGGTCCAAGTATTCTTTCACAATATCCGCTTTAACTTCGATAAATTTACCGAGGCGTCCACTACGGAAATAAGAGAATGAGAAATAAGGCTCAAGTCCGGTGGAAACTCCAACCATGGTCCCTGTGGATCCAGTTGGTGCCACAGTTAGTAAATGCGAATTTCTAATTCCGCTTTCTAAAATAGATTGGCGGACATCTTCGGGCATTTTTTTCATAAATCCTGTATCAATGAAGGCTTGTCGTAATCGATTGGTATCTGCTGTTGTTTCACCAGTTAAGAATGGAAAACTTCCCTTTTCTTTTGCCAATTCAATTGAAGTTCTGTATGCAGTAGTTGCAATTATTTCAAATACTTGATCAACAAGTTCGTTTCCTTCTGGTGATCCATACTTCGTTTCACAATAAATCAGCATGTCATGTAAGCCCATGACTCCAAGCCCCACACGTCTTTCACCAAGAGCCTGTTTTTTATTTTCTTCCAGGAAGTATGGAGTTGCGTTAATGACATTATCCTGCATCCGTACACCCACAGCTACTGTTTTCTTAAGCTTTTCAAAATCAACAGTTTTTGTGTCCTTATCAGCCATCTCAGCGAGATTGACAGCTGCAAGATTACAGACGGAAAATGGTGCGAGAGGCTGCTCTCCACATGGATTTGTTGCAACAACTTGTTGTCCATATGCTTTTGCATTGGTCATGTCGTTTGCGTTATCGATAAAAAATATTCCCGGTTCAGCTGAGTAGGTCGCGCAAATATTGATTAGGTTCCAAAGTTCTTTTGCTTTGAACTTTTTGTACACTCGTACTTTATGCCCTTGTTTTTCCCACTCGCGAACGTCACCAACTTTATGCCATTCTTGGTTGTAAATCTCCATTTGCTCTTGATCATATTGTTCAACATACGGGAAGCGGAGTTCATAGTCACTATCGGTTTCTACAGCTTCCATAAATTCCTTTGTTAAACAGACAGAGATGTTCGCACCTGTAAGGAACTCTGAATTGTGGACAGTATAATTACCGCCAGTTAATAATTTCTCTTCTGCATCTGCGATAATGTTTTCATCAAATCCACCGAACCCAGGAATGTTTTTATAATTTACAATTCCTTGGTACATTGCAGTTTCCCTTAAAGTTAGAGGGGTAAACTTTAGCTTGTCTTTAGCAAGTTTTTTAATCGTTTCATCATTTGTATTTTCAATCAAGAATCGTAAAATTCTAGGATTTTGCATCTTAGAAATAATAAATTCAATAATGTCTGGATGCCAGTCGGACAACATGATCATCTGAGCTCCACGTCTTGATCCGCCTTGCTCAACCAAATGAGTCAATTTCGCAATATCATCCAGCCATGAAACCGATCCAGATGATTTACCATTGACGCCTCTAGCCAGTGTGTTTCTCGGTCTCAGCGTCGAGCCATTTGTTCCAACACCGCCGCCTCGGCTCATAATCTCCATTACCTGCTTACGATGATCAGAGATACCTTCACGAGAGTCAGGAACAAACGGCATCACATAGCAATTAAAGTATGTTACATCAGTATCTGCCCCAGCTCCGTAAAGAACGCGACCTGCTGGAATGAAGTTCATGTTAACAAGCTCTTGATAAAACCTTTCAGTCCACTCTCTTCGCTTCTCTTCCGTCTTTTCTACAGAAGCAAGACCAGTAGCATTACGCTTCGCAATTTGCTCATAGAAGAGCTCCAAAGGCTTCTCAATTACATCTAAGGATCTGATTATCACACCAGTACTAGCTTCTTCAGGATCATCGAGTACTCCCCTGAATTCCTCTTCGACTAAAACTTTCGCCTTTTTCTTTTCCCAGTCTATTTCCATAATGTAACCAAGACCACGAGCTGGAAATTTCGGATCTTCTTTAATAGTTAAAACAACAAAGTCGCCGTTTGTAAGAGTTATTTTTGCAGTATCTTTAAAGGTATAGCGGTCCAACATGACCAAACGAGAAACACCCTTGTGAGTTATTTTCATATCTGGGGTAACTGGATGCACCTGGGGGAATAATTGAATATCCTCATTCAACCTTTCAAAATCAATATTCATTGTTTGTCTAAAAACTACAGACATTAGAACAACTCCTTCTTAAAAAAAATCCACCTATTGTGCTAAATCTAGCAGGTTTACGCTATATCTAGTTGGTTTGTATTTTTAGGTTATCATAGCCCACCTGAATAAATCAACTAAATATCAATATATAGTACCGAAAATATTTTCGACAA
This sequence comes from Bacillus sp. AFS031507, assembly GCF_002584635.1. NCBI lineage: Bacteria > Bacillati > Bacillota > Bacilli > Caryophanales > Bacillaceae > Bacillus > Bacillus sp. AFS031507. The sequence continues at coordinate 92,643 of NZ_NUOW01000003.1, read as the reverse complement.
CACTATATATTGTATGTTAAGCAAACTATAATTATTTTGTCAAACTTAAAAAATAATAGATTTAAAAGTAATCAATAGCTTTTAATAGATTTTCGTCATAAAACAGGAAAATTCAACAAATTTCGCAGGTTGCTTCTTTACATTAATCGTTAAGGCAACAAAAAAAGACGGCGAATTCGCCGTTTCAAATTATCTTTTAAAATTCCATTCATCACTTTCATAGCGATCTTTTGCAATCTTTTCAACATAAGCTAGTTCTTCCTCGGTTAATTGATAAGGTTCAAGCTCAATATTTAGACCCTCAGCAAAGCCTTTATAAAAAGCTTCCTTTGCTTCCTCAAGCGAAATTCTTCTTGGACTAATGTTGTTGATAGCAACCGCTTTATCCTTAAATGCTTTTCTCATTCGTTCCTTAACTCTCTCACTTGGATATTTAAATAAACTAAATAGCTTATCTTCATCCAAATCTAACAGAATGGAGCCGTGCTGTAGAATTACTCCCTTTTGTCTCGTTTGTGCACTGCCGGCAACCTTCCTGCCTTCCACCACAAGCTCATACCAGCTTGGAGCATCAAAGCATACAGCAGAGCGAGGGTTTTTCAAAGCATCCCGTTCTTCTGCTGTTTTTGGGACAGCAAAATATGCCTCAAGTCCTAAATGGTGAAAACCCTTTAAAATTCCTTCAGAAATTACACGGTATGCCTCTGTAACAGAATTAGGCATTTCTGGATGTTCTTCAGAAACGATGACACTATAGGTAAGTTCATGCTCGTGCAGAACGCCGCGTCCTCCTGTAGGTCTTCTTACGAAACCTAATTGGTGTGCCTTGACTGCTTCCATATCAATTTCTTTCTCTACTTTTTGAAAATAACCTACTGATAGCGTTGCCGGATCCCAGCCATAGAATCGAATAACTGGAGGAAATTTCCCTTCACTATGCCAATCGAGTAACGCTTCATCTAAAGCCATATTAAAAGATGGTAAACTATTTCCAGTATCAATAAAACGCCAAACTTCTTTTTTCATTCTAAAACCTCATTTTTTTATAATTATCTCTTGTTTAAGTCTACCAAAATCTGATATAGATTCAAAATAAGATGTTTCTGCTATAATTATTTAGGCAATATCAAAAGATTTTTTTGCATTCATCTTTATCTTTATCGGATTGACTTATATAATAAATACTAGTGCAGGAAAGCTTGAAAGGAGCAAAAAAAATTGAGTTCACTTTATCCATTATTAATCATCATTGTAGCAGTTATCATTTATTCCGTTTTTACCTTTTTCTATCAGAAAAGAATTGTTAAAACGGTAACAGAAGAAGAGTTCCGTGCGGGGTACAGAAAGGCACAACTAATAGATGTTCGTGAAGCAAACGAATTCGAAGGCGGCCATATTTTAGGAGCACGTAATATCCCAATGTCGCAAATGAAAATGCGCATGAAAGAAATCCGTTCTGATATGCCAGTATATTTGTATTGCCAGAGTGGAATGCGGAGTGGACGTGCAGCCCAATTCTTACACCGAAAAGGCTATCGAGACCTTACTCAGCTACAAGGCGGGTTCAAAAAATGGTCAGGTAAAGTAAGAGCTAAGAAATAAGAACTCATTGAAGGTTCCGGATTCGGAGCCTTTTTTAATTTCAAAAACTGCTACACAAGATAAAAGGTCAGATTATTTTTCGAATCTGACCTTTCCATTTATTAAGCTTCTTGGTATTTCAAAACTGGTTTACGGGCTGCTTTTGTTTCGTCCATCCGGCCGACCACTGTTGTATGTGGTGCTTCTTGAACGATTTCTGGATTTTCTTCCACTTCTTTAGCGATTTGGATCATAATATCGATGAACGAATCTAGTGTCTCTTTTGATTCGGTCTCAGTTGGTTCGATCATAATACACTCTTCCACATTTAATGGGAAGTAAATGGTTGGTGGGTGGTAACCAAAATCAAGCAGACGTTTCGCAATATCCAATGTACGAACGCCTAATTTTTTCTGACGTCTTCCACTGAGTACAAACTCATGCTTACAATGTCTATCAAATGGTAGATCATAATATTCAGCAAGCCTTCTCATCATGTAGTTCGCATTTAATACAGCGTACTCTGTTACCGCTTTTAAGCCATCTGGTCCCATCGAGCGAATGTATGTGTAGGCACGAACATTGATCCCGAAGTTTCCGTAATATGGCTTCACACGGCCAATTGATTGCGGGCGGTCATAATCAAGGACATATTCTTCGCCTTGCTTTGTGATAATCGGCTTCGGTAAGAACGGGATAAGGTCTGCCTTCACCCCGACAGGACCGGATCCAGGACCACCGCCTCCATGTGGGCCAGTGAATGTTTTATGAAGATTTAAGTGAACAACATCAAATCCCATATCCCCAGGTCTTGCTTTTGAAAGAACGGCGTTTAAGTTTGCTCCATCATAATAAAGCTTACCACCCGCTTCATGGACAATTTCAGCCAATTCAAGAATGTTTTCTTCAAATAGTCCAAGCGTATTCGGGTTGGTTAACATTAATGCAGCAGTATCTTCCCCAACAACCCTTCTTAAATCTTCAAGGTCGACAAGACCATGTTCATTTGATTTAACGGTAATTGTTTCTAGACCAGCAATCGTAGCAGAAGCTGGGTTCGTACCATGAGCAGAATCAGGGACGATTACTTTTGTACGGTTCATATCACCGTTAGCCTCATGATAAGCACGGATCATCATTAATCCCGTCCATTCCCCATGAGCCCCTGCGGCAGGTTGCAAGGTCACTTCGTCCATACCTGTTATTTCGATTAAATGCTCCTGCAAATCGTATAAAAGTTCAAGAGCACCTTGAACAGAGCTTTCATCTTGTAGCGGATGGACATGTGCAAATCCGTTAAAACGCGCTACATTTTCGTTGATTTTCGGATTATATTTCATCGTACACGAGCCTAGTGGATAGAATCCTGAATCGACGCCATGATTTCTCCTCGAAAGGGCAGTGTAGTGGCGCATAATATCAAGCTCCGAAACTTCAGGAAGTTCAGGCTCTTCTGTACGAAGGTAACCATCAGGAAGGAGACCGCTGAGATCTAGTTCCGGTACATCCATTTCCGGCAGGCTGTAGCCGATGCGGCCTGGTGTGCTAAGTTCAAAAATGAGTGCCTGGTCTTGATTATGCATGGAAATCCCCCAATTCTTTCACTAGAGTATCAATTTCTTCCTTCGATCTTTGTTCTGTTACAGCAATCAGCATATGGTTAGCCAGTTCTGAATAATCCCGCCCTAAATCATAGCCCCCAATTATTCCTTTTTGTAAAAGGTTTTGGTTGATTTCTTTTACAGGCTTAGTTAATTTCACAACGAATTCATTGAAGGAATGGCCATCATAAACAACTTCAAAGCCGGCTTCCTTGAAAGTATTTTTCGCATAATGAGCTTTTTGCAAGTTGGCCGCAGCCATTTCCCTGACACCTTTTTTACCAAGAGCGGTCATCGCTACAGATGCAGCGAGTGCATTTAATGCCTGATTGGAACAAATATTTGATGTCGCTTTATCACGACGGATATGCTGTTCACGCGCTTGTAGTGTTAAGACAAAACCACGGCGCCCTTGGTCATCCGTTGTCTGTCCAACAAGACGGCCTGGAACTTTCCGCATTAACTTAGTAGTGACTGCAAAATATCCGCAGTGCGGTCCGCCAAAGGCAGTTGGGATCCCAAACGGCTGCGCATCACCAATAACGATGTCAGCACCAAATTTACCTGGAGGTGTTAATACCCCAAGGGACAGTGGGTTACTTGAAACAACAAACATGGACTTATTTGCATGAATGATTTCCTCAAGCTCTTTTAACGGCTCGACTCGCCCAAAGAAGTTTGGATATTGGACGATAACGGCTGCAACATCTTCATTAACGAGTCCTTTTAATGCTTCAAGATCTGTTACACCATCTTTGACTGGTACTTCAATCACATTGAGATACTGACCCTTTGCATAAGTTTTTAGAACATCACGTGATTCTGGATGTACAGCACTGGATACGACTATCGTTTTTCGTTTGGTATGGCCTGCACTAAGCATTGCTGCTTCAGCAAGAGCAGTTCCGCCATCATACATCGATGAGTTGGCAACATCCATTCCAGTTAACTCACAAATCATGGTTTGGAATTCAAAGATAGCTTGAAGTTCACCTTGTGAAATTTCTGGTTGATAAGGTGTATATGCTGTATAAAATTCTGATCTAGAAATAACATGGTCGACAATTACAGGCATGTAATGGTCATAAACACCAGCACCTATAAAAGATACGTTTCTTTTCAGGTCAGCGTTCCGACTAGCCATCTTAAAAAGCTCTTTCATTAAGTCTGTTTCAGACTTTGCCGCTTTTATATTGTACTCACCCTTAAATCTTACTTTCTCAGGGATATCGCTAAACAGTTCATCAATAGAGGAAACTCCAATTGCCTCAAGCATAGTTTTCTTATCTTGTTCAGTCATAGGTAAATAGCGATGTTTCATAAACCTAACTCCCTTCTGTTATTTCTTTTCTTTTTTATAAAAAGGTGTTGGAACTACAGTAGCTTTTAAACGTTTGCCGCGAATTTCAACTTCAACTTCGGATTCAATACCCGCAAATTCTGCATTGATTAGGGCAAGACCAATATTCCTCTTTAACGTGGGTGATTGCGTTCCAGTTGTAACCTCACCAATTAACTGATCACCTTTATATACAGGGTAGCCATGACGTGGAATCCCACGATCAATCATTTCGATTCCAACCAATTTTCTTGTTAAGCCCTTTTCTTTTTGTTGGATTAACGCTTGTTTCCCGATAAAGTCATCTTCTTTGTTTAATTTCACAGCGAAGCCAATTCCAGCTTCAAGTGGTGAAATTTCTGGAGATAGTTCTTGACCATAAAGCGCTAAAACTGCTTCAAAGCGAAGTGTGTCGCGTGACCCTAATCCACATGGGATTACTCCATCTTCTTTACCTGCAGTTAAAATGTCTCTCCAAAGGTCCACAACATCTTCTGCATCGCAATACACTTCAAAGCCATCTTCACCAGTATAACCAGTTCTTGATACAAGTGCCTTTTTTCCATTTAGGATTACATCTTGTTGGAATTTGAAAAAGCCAATTTGGCTTAAATCATTATCTCCCGCAAGCTTTTGCAATACTTTTTCCGCAAGTGGTCCCTGGATAGCCAGCTGTGCTGTTTTTTCCGATAAGTTTTCTAAAGAGACATCACCAGTTAAATGGTCTTCAAGCCATTTGTAATCTTTTTCAATATTTGATGCGTTTACTACTAAAAGGTAATGATTGTCTTCAATCTTATATACAAGCAGGTCATCAACAGTACCGCCATTTTCATAACACATGGCTGTGTACTGGGCACCTCCATTTTTTACTTTTGAAATGTCATTAGTCATCATTTTTTGTAAAAATGCTAAGCTATTAGTGCCTTTTACTTCTACTTCACCCATATGGGAAACATCAAATAATCCTGCACAAGAGCGAACAGCTTCATGCTCTTCTTTAATGCTAGAGAATTGGACCGGCAGTGCCCAACCTCCAAAATCAATGGTTTTTCCTCCCCATTCTTTATACACATCAAAAAGTGGAGTTCGTTTTAATTCAGACATTCTTAATCCTCCTTCAATCTTTGGCGCAAATTATTCAATGGATAATGTAAAAAAGGACAGAAACCTCCTATGAAACGTAAGAAGGTCTCTGTCCTTGCACCTGAAAGTTTACCTAAAAAGGCTTTCCCCTTTGGTGGCTGCTTAAAGCTAGCAGCGCTCTCCAGAGCTGCGTCCTACAAGAGTTCTTTTGCCTGAGAGATTCACATTTCTGCTTGCTCCTTCGGCGCTACATAAGTAGTCTCTCCCCTTGTTATCATTCGCATTATAATATTATCCAAATTGGTCATACTAATTATACTTATAAAATAAATTACCTTATTAAAATATTTAAAACATTCAAAGCTATTATTATCCTACCATTAAAATAATACATTGAGCAATAACTTTATTAGAAAAGCATATAGCTGGAAATTGAATAAAAAGGAGCTGGAACCATGTCGATCGAAATTGAATTTGATTCCTCTTGGAAGGATGATTTTTTACATAGAATTGAAAACGATGGTCCATGGGGGAATTGGGAAATTTTTAAACTAGCAATTGGAGTTGAAAAACATCTCGTCATTCCAGATTTCAAAGGTTTATTGGCACCAAGTCATTTACCCAATCTAACCCCACTTCCTCACCAGCTTGAAACAGCTAAACAAGTAATTGAAAATATGAATGGGAAAGCCATCCTTGCCGATGAAGTAGGACTCGGAAAAACGATTGAGGCCGGGCTGATTCTAAAAGAATATATGATTCGCGGATTGGTGAAAAAAGTATTAATTCTTGTCCCTGCATCGTTAGTTACTCAATGGTCGATGGAGTTGAATAGCAAATTTTTCATTCCAGCCATTTCACAAAGGAAAAGCTATGTGTGGGAACAGTGCGATGTTGTCGTTTCGTCAATTGATACGGCTAAACGAAATCCTCATCGAGACATAATTTTTAAGCAGGACTATGACCTTATTATCATTGATGAAGCCCATAAACTTAAAAATAACAAAACAAAAAACTACGAATTTGTCCAAAATCTGAAAAAGAAATTTTGTTTACTATTGACGGCAACACCTATTCAGAACCGTATCGAGGAAATTTTTAATCTGGTTTCATTATTAAAACCAGGACATTTAGGCAGCGAAACGACATTCTTTGAAAAATACAAACGAGATGCACGTTCATTAAATGATGATGAGCATTTAAAAGAATTAGTAAACAAGGTTATGATTCGGAACCGGCGGGCAGATACAGGCATTGAGTGGACGAAAAGGCATGTGGAAACCATTCCAATTGAATGCACTCAAGAGGAGAAAGATCTTTATGAGTCAATTACTGAATTAAAAAATGAGGGGAATTGGGCACAGACAAGTTCATTCTCCGTAATGACATTACAGCGTGAGGCATGCAGCAGTAGAGAAGCAGTTTTTTATACATTAAAAAACATGCTCCAAAAAAAGGAAAATCCAACCCCAGCTTTTGAAGAACAAATTCAGTATTTAATAAAAAAAGTCGAAGCTGTCCAGAAGAATTCAAAAGCGGAAAAAGCATTAGAATTAATTCAAAAAGTAAATGATAAAGTGATTATTTTTACAGAATACCGAGCAACACAAATGTACCTCCAATGGTATTTAAAACAGCATGGAATTTCATCTGTCCCTTTTCGGGGCGGCTTTAAGCGTGGAAAAAAGGACTGGATGAGAGAATTATTCCAAAAGCATGCTCAAGTCCTTATAGCAACTGAAGCGGGCGGTGAAGGAATTAACCTTCAATTTTGTAATCATATAATTAACTTTGATTTGCCATGGAATCCAATGAGGCTCGAACAACGAATTGGTCGTATCCATCGTCTGGGCCAGGAAAAGGATGTCATGATTTATAATTTTGCGATAAAAAATACTGTCGAAGAACATATTTTGAAGCTTCTTTATGAGAAAATACATTTATTTGAAAAAGTAATTGGTGAACTTGACGATATATTAACTAAGTTGGAATTTGGCAATATAGAAGACCATTTAATCGATATTTTTGGACAATCCTCATCCGAAGGCGAAATGCGAATTAAAATGGAAAATTTATCATCAATGATTGAATTTGCTCAGGACATGAAGAAGGGAGATTCCCATGCAGCAACAGGAAATTCATAACTTTTTATTGAACTATTTTCAGGCTAATGACTGTGCAATTGTGGAGAATAGCCAAGGTTATTTAACTGTTCAGTTAACAGTTGAACTTGATAAGGAATTAATGAATCGGCCTTTTTACTGGCACTATTTAGAAAAAACGGGTGGAATTCCAAACCCGATGAAGTTAACATTTATTACGAACCAAGATGCCGCTCCTGAAAATATAAAGGGGGAAATCATTCATTTTGGTTCACCTCGGCTGCATCAAATTTTTACTTCGACGAAAAATTTAGCCAGCTATATCCGACTTTATGAAAATCATCGGAATCAAAACAAGCAAACTCCTTTACTACCATGGCTATGTATGAATGTTAAGATCTCCTTTCAATGTGACCGTAAGCGGGATATTTTCAAATCAATCGGCTTACAACTCATCAACGGAAAAATGGTTGAAGATTTCCATGACAGACTGCTTGAAATACCGTTAACACCAAAAATACCTGATTACTCCTTTACTTTGTCACCTTTAGTGAAACCTCAAAGCGGGATGTTGAGAGTTGAAACCTATCTTACATCCATAATTGAGAAGGATGACCACTCTTGGGCAATAGATGCGCGAGAACGTTGGGATAAAGATTTACGCCTCTTGAATCATTTTTACGAGGATGTTGAAGATGAAAATGAAAACTTTGAAACCGAAAAAATGGCTCTAAAGGAACAGTACGAACCAAAAATCTCCATATCCTTCATCAATGGCGGCCTCTTTTATCTAACTGAAAAAGCAATATAAGGGACAGGGTGTCAGGCACCATGTGAAATTTTCACATGGTGCCTGACACCCTTAAAAATATTTTTGAAAATAAAGAAGGATAAGGAGGAATCATGTCGAATATTTTCCCATAGAAAAATGAAAAGGCGGTGGTACTTATTGTTAGCGAGATAGAAATTTTAGCAAATCGAATCATTACAGATGCTGCACGTAACCAAGCAACAGATATTCACATTATCCCAAGGAAGAGGGACACACTCGTCCAAATCCGTTTAACCAACAAGTTAATTCCTCGACTATCCCTTCCAAAAGATGAATGCGACAGATTAATCTCACATTTTAAATTCACAGCCAATATGGATATCGGAGAAAGAAGACGACCACAAAGTGGATCCATTTTTTGTGAAGTTGACGGAAATTTAATGGGGCTCAGGCTCTCCACACTCCCTTCTAATAACAGAGAGAGCCTTGTCATCCGGCTATTACCACAGCAAGAACAAATTCCTTTTCACCAACTTTCACTCTTCCCAGCAATGACCCGAAAATTACTTGCCCTTCTCAAACACGCTCATGGATTAATAATTTTTACCGGGCCAACAGGCAGCGGAAAAACGACTACTCTCTATTCCCTTTTAAATGAAACCGCCCACTTATTTCATCGTAATGTCATTACACTCGAAGATCCCATTGAAAAAAACTATGACTCAGTCCTGCAGATCCAAGTCAATGAAAAAGCAGGCGTCACCTATGCAGCCGGATTAAAGGCAATTCTTCGACATGATCCTGACATTATAATGGTCGGTGAAATTAGAGATGCTGAGACGGCAAAGATTGCGGTAAGGGCAGCATTAACAGGCCATCTAGTGCTTTCCACGATGCATACCCGTGATGCGAAGGGAGCGGTTTATCGCCTGCGTGAGTTTGGAGTGAATTGGTTAGAGGTCGAGCAGACACTTATTGCCATAACAGCCCAAAGGTTGGTTGAACTTACCTGCCCTTTTTGTGAAGGAGAGTGTTCACCTATTTGTTATTCCTATGGCAGATGGAAACGCGCCAGTGTATTTGAACTTTTATCCGGACGAAATTTACACGCAGTAATGAAAGCTGCTCAAGGAGAAAAAATAGAAATTCGTTACCGAATGATAAAAGATGTAATTAATAAGGGCATTGCCCTTGGATATATCCAAGAATCTGAATATGAACGATTGGTATATGACGATGAAACGGTCTAAATGGTCAGTGAATGAACAAGCTAATTTCCTGAGAAGAACCGGTGAACTATTAGCAAGGGGGTATCCAATTGCTTTAGCAATTGAATCCATAGCATTACAATTACCGTCAAAACGAAAGGAGGATTTAAATGGTTGTTTAGAAGAGTTGAAAAAGGGTTTACCGTTTCATGATGCATTAAATAATCTTGGTTTCAACAAAGACTTAGTCGGTTATGTCTATTTTGCGGAGCAGCATGGCAGCTTTGCTGATGCTCTGTTAGAAGGAAGTGATCTTGCCCTATTAAAAGATAAAGACGTACACAAGTTGCTCAAGTTGCTTCAGTATCCAATGGTGCTTTTAGTTATTACAGGATTTCTATTTATTTTTATAGAAAATACATTGCTGCCAAGGTTCACCACCCTTTTTTCATCGCTTGGTCTGGAAGCAAATTTTTTCACAAATGTCATTTATGCTTTTGATCAATACTTCCCAACTGTTATCGGTACCCTGCTTCTGATCCTAATTATGGGAGCCGCTTATTATCTTCTCTTTTTTAGAAAACTCTCCGTCCTAAAACAAAGGTCACAACTTGTTCGAATACCTTTTGTTGGCAGGATCCTCAAATTGCTGTTTACCCACTACTTTTCCATTCAACTTAGCTTTCTCTTATCCGGTGGATTATCAGTTTCCGAAGCCTTACAACTATTTGAACAGAATCTCAGGCATCCTTTTTACTGTCACTTAGCTAAAACGATTAAAACTAAGCTAATTACAGGAGAAAAGTTGGAGACAATTTTAGCGTCTCTGTCGTTTTTCGAAAAAGAATTTCCGATGATTGTAAAACACGGCCAAGAAAATGGAAAATTGGAGCAGGAGTTATTATTTTTCAGTAAGCATTGTGTCACTAACATGGAGGAAATGATAGAAAAACGGTTAACAACCATCCAGCCAATTCTTTACATTTTTATTGGATTCATGGTGGTTTCGATGTATTTAGCGATTCTTTTACCCATGTTTCATCTACTGGACGGCATTTAAAAAAATGGAGGTTATTAAAAATGATGAAAAATGAAAAAGGCTTTACTTTAATTGAAATGATGATCGTCATGCTCGTAATTTCGGTCTTGTTAATTATCACAATTCCAAACGTTGCCAAACATAATTCTAACATCAACAATAAAGGCTGTGATGCCTATGTTAAAATGGTCCAGGCACAAGTTCAGGCTTATGAAATGGATAAGAATAAAGTACCAACTATCGCGGAACTAAAAGCAGAAGGATATATAAAGGAGGACGCTAAAGGTTGTCCAAACGGAAAGACAGTTGAAATAGACTCTGAAGGTACTGTAACAGCTGTTGCATCAGTAACCACTCCATAATGAATACGCATCAAAAAGGCTTCACTTTAATTGAGTCCTTGTTAGTTCTCTCCATCTTCATGATTATCTCCTCAATTACAGTTTTCTCCTTAAAACCACAGCACTCAGTAATGGAGGATGAGGCCTTTTTAATCCAATTAAAAGCCGACCTATATTATGCTCAACAATATGCTATCTCCCATCATGATGAAGTATCCATTGTTTTTGTTCCAGATCAATATAGGTATTTTCTGTATTTGTGGCCGGAACCAACGCCGATCGTCAATCGAAATTACAGTACAAATATTTATCTCAAAGAAGGTTCTCTCCCCTTATATTTGAAATTCCTAAGCGACGGAAACGTAAACCAGTTTGGAAACTTTTTTATCCAAACAAAAAATAAAACATATGTTATTACCTTTTTAATTGGAGAGGGTCGGTTCTATGTTAAGGAGTACTAGAGGATTTTTTTTGCTTGAACTGCTACTTTCTTTATCTGCCTGGTTAATGCTTAGTTTATTTTTACTGCCTTTATTGATCGAACTAAGAGAACAATCACGACAATTAGAATGGGAGAGCAAAGCGAGGCAGCTGATGTATGAGGAACTACAGATCAAATTATTCAGTAATAAAACATTTTCAAATTACACTTCCATTTTGAATGGAGTTGAATACCAAATCACATGGAAAGACACCGGAGCAGCTGACCAAAAGGAGGTGTGTGTAAGAATTGAAAAAAATTCATTACAGCCTGAAACCGAAATTTGTGGGCCCCTTGAATGAAAAAGCATTTACGCTCATCGAGGTACTAATTGCTTTTTCAATTTTTACGACGATTATTTTCTTTATGACACCTGTTTTTCAAATTATCCTGACTAATAAGGACACGGAGGCATCGTTACAGGCAATGGAATGGGAAGTTTTTTCGAGCCAAATCAAAAAAGAAATAAGGCAGTCCACTAGTGCCGAAGTGATTTCCGGAAGGTTAATTCTAACGAAGGATACTGAAACCATTCAATATGAAAAGTACGGTACTAATCTTAGGAGACGTGTGAATTCAACTGGTCATGAAATAATCCTTCAAAATGTTTCACAATATTCATTCACCATTATAAACAATGCAGTCAAAACCATCGTAACGGATCTATGGGGAAAAGAATACTCAGTAACAGCTTTTCCAATAGTAAATTCGGGGACAGTCCCATGAAAAATAATGAAAAAGGCTTCACTTACCCACTTACCTTGTGCCTGATCATCATTTTTTTATTATTTTTCTCGGTACGTATTGAACAATTGTTATCCGAAAGAAAAATGGCACATGAAACGGCTATCATCCTCCAAGAGGAGTACTATTTTCTATCGTCGGTAAAAAAAGTTGAAGTAATATTTCAAAAGAGTGGGATCTTACCTGTCAAAGGAACAATTAGTTTTGTTAACGGCACCATGGATTACAAAGCTGAAACTCCTAATGGGTATGTCCAAAAAGTCAATTTTACTCTTCACCTCCTTGCTGTTGACAAAACATTCATTGGACGGGGATATTTTGATACAAGGACAAAAAGATTAAGTAACTGGGTCGAATTAAAATGAAGAAATATGGACATACTTGTTTATGAAAATTAAAGGCAGGTGTGTCCATGAAAACAAACGACTATGTGAAATATATGACCCAAACCATCGTGAAATACGCAGACCAACCGAAGGATGAACGAAAACGAATTCGTACCGCTCGAAAAGAAACAAAAGCTTCTTTTTGGTATCGCTGGTTCGGAATTCTACCCTACATCGTTTATTTTGAAGTCAAAAAAAGACGAAAATTGTAACGAGCGGATGCTGGGTCTGCTTCGTTATTTTTCCAAAATAACTATATTTCTGCTATTGACAAGAGATTATTAATGAATTTAGGCTATTTTTTTATTATATTGTTACAATATAAAGTCGCAAATTGTGAACAATTTCTAAACATATAGTGTTAACATTGTTAACCTCATTCCCATGTTACAATGGCTGTATTATAATGGAATAAATTATGGGGGTCCGAGGTGAACAGTGATGGAACAAACATTAAAAATAACAAACGTTTTGTCAGATCCAACACGGTACTATATTTATCAATACATTACAAAACGTCATCAAGAAGTAACCGTTCAAGAGGTGGCGGAAAATTTTAATATTCATCCGAATGTAGCAAGATTGCATTTATCAAAGCTTGAAGATGTAAATATGTTAGCATCTGAAACCAAGAAAACAGGTAAAGGTGGCAGACCAAGTAGATTATATCGTTTATCTGACGATGTAATCCAGCTGCATTTCCCGTTTCGCGACTACATGCTTTTATCCAAAGTCGCACTCCAAACAATGATTTCGCTTGGAGAAGCAGGAAAGCAAGCCCTTTATCTAACCGGAAAACGTTTTGGTACAGAAGTGATTGAACAAGAAAAGGCAAAAACAGCATTTGGTGAGGAATTAGAATTTGAGCAAAAGCTAACAATATTAAAAAGCGCTGCAACGCTTGCAGGTTTTTATCCAGAATTTGAAGCAAACGGTGAAAAAACAAAAATCTATTTCCAAATTTTCAATTGTCCATTTAAAGAAGTGGCAGAAGAACATTCGGAAACAGTTTGCAGTATGCACCATGAATTTCTAAAGGGAATGTTTGGAGCACTATTTGAATCCGTTGAGTTGATTGAAAAAGATAATATTATTTCTGGCTGCGAAACTTGTTCATATCAAGCGCTGGTAACAAACTAATTCGAAACCATTATTTACATTATGCCTCCTTTTCCTTATAATATTGTAATGATGGTATCGTAGGGAAAAAGGAGGGGGATACATATGGATCGCATGTTCAGAGTTTGTGGTTTCTGGACGGGCATTTTTACAGTTATGTTTTATCTAGGTGATATGGATAAAACGGCAATGCTATTCTTAGCCCAAACAGGTTTTTTCGTTCTGCTTAGCTATCTTAAATTATCCGAGCGCATGTATTTGTGGGTATTCGGAGCATATTTAACTGTTTTCTTCGCAGGTTTCACTTATTGGACTACGTTCATGATGGTGCCTGGTGCAGGTCATTGAGAAACATTTAGAAAAAACGTCGGAATACTCCGGCGTTTTTTCTTTATTCTACGAAAACGTCATTTTCATTTAACTTAAACCCTTTTTGCTGGATAACCACATGAAAATAGGTGCTTATCCCGGATGGCATAATCAAACTACGAATCGCTCGATTCCGTTTGCTGACTTCTGAAAATGGATTGGGGTCATAATGGTTCGCTAATTCTTTTAGAATTCCGGACTTTAATAAAAATTCGTCCTGTCTGAGTTTGGTAATTAATTCTAATTCTACCTGCTCACCCTTTTGAATGAGATAATCAAAATGAATATGCGTGGTAATATCCATTTCACCTGGGTGCTTTAAGACATCATCAAACATCTGATGCTGATAATACCCTCTTAAACTCCCCTTTGCCCTCCTTGGGTCCATCCACTCCTCAAGTGTATAGCCATAATCAGCTGTCACAACCATTCCTTTTATGAGGGACTGAGCAATTTCCCGCACCATCTTTTCCATTGCTAACGGGATCTCTAACCGCTGTTTTTCCTTTAGTTTAAGCTTGCTTTCCTGTAAAAAAAACAGGATATCTGAATCCGTTAACAATACTTTTTGCTCATACAGTTCGTTCCATCGAATCCCTATCATAACCTCAAAAAGCTGTCCATCGACTTTCTCGATTACACGAACTGGCAGGGCATCGAATAGTTCATTGGAATAAACCACTCCCTCAAAAGCCTCAACATTGCTGATACTTTCCACTTGGATAACCGAAAAATTAGTTAGCAATTGCCTTTGCAGTTTCTGATGATAGGGACTGCTTTCTACAATTATATATTTTAATGGGGTTTTAATCGTTTCATGCCATTCCTGTAAAAATGCCTTAGCAAAACGTCCATTCCCAGCTCCAATTTCACAAAATACTGGTGCTAATTGTGTCCTTTCACATACGTGAGAAAACCATTTTGCCATCATTCTTCCGTATATATCAGATATATTGCTTGTTGTTATGAAATCTCCTTGTCGGCCAATTTTCTGTTTATCTTTCATATAGTAACCGAATTCAGGATGATATAAAGCTGCCCCCATGAAATCCGCATAGGTAATTAACTCATTGGGTGAATTTGAAATTAAACTCTTTAAAAATATATTCATATATGCTCCTTTTTAAATAAACACTATTGACACAGTGTAAACTTTATAATATTGTAAGGATAGTAGCTTAACTTTTATCCCCTCCCATATTAGAATAGAATATCCCCCAGAAAAACCCTTCTCAAATTGGAGAAGGGTTTTTCTATTTTTGTCTTCTCTCTATCCTCTAAAATCCATTCAAGAACGGATTACTATCCATTTCATCAGCAATGGTTGTTACAGCGCCGTGGCCTGATAAGACATACGTTTCCTCAGGCAAAACAAGCAGCTTATCATGAATGCTTTTTAATAGCTGTGCCTCGTTTCCTCCTGGTAGGTCTGTACGGCCAATGCTGCCTTGAAACAGGGCATCACCTGAAAGAACAAACCCATCCTTTTTGAAGTAAAATGAGACACTTCCAGGTGAATGTCCTGGTGTATGAAAAATGTCAAACTCAAAACCACCTATTTTCATTTCTCCTTCATTTTTTAAAATAAAATCAGCTGGCTTTACTGTTATTGAATCCTGAATCATAAAAAATTGCGAACCATTTAATGAAGAGTCACTTAGCCATTTTTCCTCTTGTTTGTGAAGATAAACTGGAATTTTATAAAAATCCCTTACTTCATCAACACCCCCAATATGATCGAAGTGCGCATGGGTTAGAAAAATTGCGAGAGGTTTTAATTTCCTATTGTTCAACAAATGAATGAGTTTTTTCCCTTCACTGCCTGGGTCAATAATTAAACACGAACGATCTGAATTTTCTACAATATAACAGTTAGTTTGAAGTGCCCCTAATGGGATTTGTTGCCATTTCATTCTTTAGTACCTCCAATTGAAATTGCGATATCATTATTTTACACTAAGTAAACAGTTGAGAGAAAGAATACTAATTCAATGATCTCTTATTTGCACTCGACAAATGAAAGAAAAAAATATAAAATAAGAGTCGAATGTATATAATATAGGTACATAATTTTCTTTGGAATGTTTGAGGCATTGCCTGCTAATGATGAAAAAGGGGGATTTACCATGGGTTTAGTAATTATTTTTGCTATCGTAACCATCCTTGCAGCTTTCGGTGGATTTTCATCACTAAAGAATAAAAATTTCTTAGGTGCATTTTGGGGTGTAGCGTCATTTGTGACTTTTGGTTGGTTTACAGTTATGACCATTGTTCATTCTGGTTTTCCAACAGGACATCACTAATAATCTTAAAAAGACTGCCATCAGGCAGTCTTTTTTCTATCCCTCGTTTAACAGTGTTGTTACCCGCTCTACTTTATATTCCATACTACGCTTAACATCCCTTCGGTCATCAATACGAATCGTTGTAGCGACCCGCTGAATTCCTTCAGAGAAGGGTACCTCATGCATTTCTTGAATTACTTCAAAAAGGATAGGCAATTCACCTTCAATTATGGTATTCATCGGTGTTAATTGGAAACGAATCTTCCCTTCTTCTTGATATTTCCTCAAAACTTTTTGAACACTTGCCACATATTTACTGACACTTGGTGTTTCCGTACCAATTGGAATGACTGCTACATCTACAATGGCCATGCAATATTACCTTCCTCTCCTATATTTTCATCACAACGTGATTTTATCATATTGGGAGATTAAATAAAAAAATGACAACCGTATTGTCATTCTTTTATCAACTCATATATTTTCTTGGCCTTAATATCAATAATTTTTTCAAACTGATTCCCATACAAGAGTGCATCACCATTAGGAGATAAATGAATGGGCTCATTTTCTAACCCATCCATGATTAAGCTGCTACTTCCGTTCTTAGGATTAAAAGCTAGGAGTTGGAAGCCCTCTGTATAGGAATCCGCTTCACCACTTGTGACAGGACTAAAGGTAAAAAATTGTCCCTTCTGCTCATTATAGTCATAGAAAGGAACTAACCAATCTGAATAATTTGTAAGTTGTGGAATAGAAAACGTGAATAGCTTTTTCATTTCTTTGTCAAAAAATGAATAGTTGGCCATCGATTGATCTTGTTCATTAACAGAGACAGTCACGAGCAAATCGCGAAATTCGGAAAAATCGATCACTGAAGAAAACAGTGTCTTTTCCATCCCATTTTCTAAACTTCTATCAATAAGTGGTGCAAATAAGGAAGGATTATTTTCATCCCAATTAATGAAGGCAACCTCATTCTCACCCTTCCATTTTATAAAAGGTTGGGGCAAGGTAAGTTCGGTAGTGTTTGACTTATTTAGATCAAGTAATAATATTTGAAAGCTCCAATCCTCATTAAATTTCGTGACCAGAATCTCTGATTCCTTATAAGGATTCCACTCAAAAGATAATTCATAGGAAGCAAAAGATTTTTTCAATTGTTCCTTCCCTTTTATATCTATAATTGTAACTACTCCTTCGTATGATGACGGCGAGGTATGAATTAACATTCTCTTTTTTGAAGGGCTAATTTGGACGTTGACTATGGGATATTCACTTTTATAAATTAGTTCACTTTTACCTGTTAAAAGATTGTACTGATAGACACTTGAAGTTTGTTCTAGATTTGTAATGTAGAGGACTTTGGTTCCAGAAAGCCAGCCGACGAATTTATAAAATTCACCTTCAGGGATGGAAATAGGTAATTTCCATTCGTTTCCTAGAGCAGTAGCAGGTGATTTAGGCTTTTCATTTTTAGCGGTAACTTTTTGTTTCAACTGCTCTTTTTGAGCACATGCAGTTAAAATGAGAATTAAAAAAATTAAACGGAGGATTAGAAAAATAGGATAATTTCTTTTTTGCCGGCTCAATTTATCAATATTTCCTCCTCTCATTTTCGCTATCATAGGTTAGTACGTTTTTTTGACAAAAATGTTTCAACTTTTTAGCAAATAATACTAAATAGGAAAAAAGCCGCATGACTGCGGATTTTCCCTTTGGAGTTTATTGATTTAATTTATTCTTTATTAGCCATGCTGCACCAAGGACACCTGCATCATTTCCTAATGTAGCCAAAGCAAGTTTTGTGGAATCCCTTACGGGTGAAAAAGCAAACTTCTCAAAATTATTTTTTACTGGATCTACTAATATATCGCCTGCTTTTGAAACACCGCCGCCAAGAACAATTTTTTCCGGATTTAGGGTGTTGGCAATACTAGCTAATACGAATCCTAAATGAAAGGAAACCTCATCCAAAATTGATTTGGCCAATTCATCACTATTACGGGCTGCATCAAAGACATCTTTTGCTGTAATGCTGCTATTCTCAGCAAGCTTTTCAGATAATTCACCTTTTAACCCCTTAGCTAGTTCAACCTTAGCTAATCGAACAATGCCTGTGGCAGACGCGACCGTTTCTAAACAGCCGGTCTTCCCGCAATTGCATGGTGCACCACCCGATGGGATGGCTGTAATATGACCTATTTCTCCCGCAGCACCATTAATGCCTTGAACAACTTTGCCGCCAACAATTACGCCGCCACCGACACCAGTTCCGAGTGTGACACAAACAAGGTCCTTCGCTCCAGCGCCCGCTCCCATCCACATCTCACCCAATGCCGCAGAGTTTGCGTCATTTTCAATCGCAGCTGGTAGTGAGGTCGCTGCTTCAAGACGGTCCTTTAGGGGATAGTTATCTGGCCAGCCTAAATTTACAACATTTAAAACGATTCCCTTTTCATAGTTAACTGGTCCAGGTGCCCCCATACCAATTCCTAGTAAATTACTTTTTAATTGATCATGTTCAGCAAGTTTTTCATCAATTGCCTTAGCAATATTACCTGTAATGTTTTGTCCTTCATTTGAGTTATCCGTTGGGATTTCCCATTTGTGAACGATTTCACCTTCAGTTGTTACGAAGGCTAATTTAGTAGTTGTCCCACCAAGGTCAACACCAACAATCCATTTTCTTGACAATAGAATCACCTATCTTTTTTGACTTTTTCTTTTTGAAATTGTATCTCATGCCTCAAAATTAACAGAGCTGTTTGGAACTCCATTGGCTCAATCAGCTGTGATTGATATAGTTCCTTTAGCTCCATTTCCATTAATTCAAGGTCCGCGACTCTTTCACCAATATAAATAATGGTTCCAAAGCGCTTTAAAAATTGCTGAATATCATAAATAGTTTTCATTTATATCTCCTTGTATTTTAATTGAGAGAAACATATTAGCACAAGCAATATTTTTTTCAGAAATATAATTTGGTATTCTATTCTCCTCCGTCAGAGGATTGAAGCTGGCGATTTATTTCGTGTAGTAATTCAGAATACTCTTGTTGATTCGGTTTAAGCTTAATTGCCTGTTTTATATTTCCTTTAGCCTCTTCCAGATCTTTTTGCTCAAGATTAATGAGAGCTAAATTAAAGAAAGCCTCATCAAAACTAGGGTCTAGTTTTATTGCTTTTTGTAGATGTGTTTTGGCTTCAGGAAGCATTTCCTTCTTAATTTCTACGAAGGATAGAAGAAAGTAGGTTTTCTCCGATAGATTGACGGCATTTTCTTCCGATTCCTTTAAAACGTTGTAGGCCTTATTGTAGTTGTTTTGCTTTATATATTCCTGGGCCATCAACAAATTAGAATTTTCATCATGTGATTTTCCTAAAGAGCTAAAACCATATGATAAAGAACCATATAGCAGTGCGACAGACGCAATAAAAAACAACATTTGCAGCCATAGTTTGTTCTTCTTGGGAAAGTGGACAGTTCCTGCTGCTATGAATCCCCCTGCCAACCCGCCTAGATGACCTGCATTATCAATTCCCGATGCAGAAAACCCAACCATAAGGTTGATTCCAAGAACGACAAGCAAATTCAATCCCATTGTTCGGAAAAATAACTTCGGATAAATAACTCCAAAATAAAGTAATGCACCAAAACAGCCGAAAATAGCACCGCTTGCCCCTGCTGATAAGTTAGCACTGAAGATGAAACTGGCAATAAAGCCTGTAACTCCAGCAAACAAGTAAATCCAAAGAAAACGAAGATTGCCAAAAATTCTTTCCACTTCAGTTCCGAGAAAGTACAATGCAAGGGTGTTCATTGCCAGATGGATAAAACCAATATGAAGAAAAACGGGTGTAATAAATCTCCACCATTCTCCTTCAACGATTAATTGGTTGACCTTGGCCCCGTATTTAATCAAGGTAGAAGTATTGGTGCTTCCACCATGAAGCTGAAGCCAGAAAAAAACAGCAACCTGAATGGCAATGAAAACATACGTAAATATTGGTTTGCCATTCAACAGAATAGCTCTTTCCGTCTTAACTTTCTTAATCGCATAATCCAATGCCGCTTTCTTAACGGACTCAACATCCTCTTCTAAGTAATCATCATTGATTGAAAAATGAAGTTCAGCCCCAAGCCTCTCTGAAATACGATGAAAACCTGCTTCGTATACCCCTTGTGCAAAAAGAATCGAGCTTACTATCGTTTTATTTCCTTCAGAATGGACAAAAGGTTTCACGAGACGAAATTCATATTCATCAACTGGCGGGAATTGACTAACATAAATATTGACCACATTTAACTCATGTCGACCAATTTGCTTGCGGACTCTCTCTCCATTTGCTGCAGTAAACTCAATATCACGCTGCATAGCATTACTCCAATCCAAATTATGGAGCAGCATACGAATGATCGGTGCTTTTTTATTTTCTATTTTTTCTAGCCATAATTCTTTTTGATTATCAAATAATTGAATAATACGGTAACCATGATCTGAAATAAATGAATACGCTAATTTCCAAAATATGTAACGTTCTCTATTATTCATTTCCCCCCTGCTTCCTATGTAAAAATATACGGCCATATCAAGCTGCGATAATTCTTTTTCTTATATCTTTCATTATAAACGATTCTCGAGTAACAATAATCAATCAAGCTTTTATTTTTATTGAGATCCGTCTTCTCCATAAAAAAAAACCATCTGTGGTTTTCACCATTCAGATGGTCTTCCAAAAACCGATTGCATCATTTTTTGTTTTACACCTGGGAAGCTCATAACTGAGCCTACTGCAAGCCTGCGCATCCAACTAGATCCTAGTAGCACATTGATAAGACGGTATCTATATCGGAACCCAAAATAACCAATAGAACCAATCATCAATATGGATGTTAACATACGAGACATTCTCATCCCTCCTACTAATATTTTGCGATTATGACCATCATTTTATCCATAAAAAAAGGACTGAATTCATAGTATAAAAATTCAATCCTTTTGATTAATAGTTCTTAAAGACCGGTTCCATTGTTTGCTTTAATACATTCACAGAATTAACGAATTTTTCCTGCTCTTCGTAACCCCAAAAAAAAAAAATTAGTTATTCAAATAAATGACTCCTATCGCTGACATAGCAGCAACAAAACCTGAAAGGAAATTCACCATATCATTATCTACAAAGATAGACCCTTTTATTCTATTTGTCGGCAAATCACAATGCCTCTTTTTTTCAGTCTCTATCCCGCATTTCACACAAACATATACCTGTTGGTAAAATGCACCAATCAACGTATCAATAACATTTCCGAAAAAACCAAAAAGGAAAACAAGAGCTGTTAAGAAATAACTTAAATCAAAAAGCCAAAATCCTATGATTGAAATTAGGAAGGAACCTGCAAGGGAAGCCAAGCTACCCAATAAACTGATTGCTCCTGATGTCCCCTTTTCAACTCGTTTAAAGGAACGTATGTATAACGGTTCTTTTTTGCTTAAACTACCGATTTCCGAGGCCCAGGTATCAGAATTTGCACTAGCCAGACATACTATAAAGCCAACTAACCAGATCATATCATTGTTGAAATACTGAATGATACTGAAAAGCCCGGCCGCTCCTCCGTTCGCCGCGACCTGACGCCAATCTCTTGTAGCCCCTTTTGCAAGCTTTTCTTCTATTATGCTCTTATCACTACTTTTATATTTTGACCAAAAACTTGAAGAGGCAAAAAATACCCCAAGCAGGAAAAGACCATTTTCACCGAAGCCTAAATACACTGCAAGTCCAACTAAAATGGCAGCAAAGGTCCCTGATCTAGTCAAGGATTTGGATTTATAACCTGCCGCACCTGTCAATAGAATTCCAACGAAAATCAAAATCGCAATGATCATTTTATTTTGATAACTCCATGGTTTGTAATAATTTGGGAGACCGGTATATCATGCTCCTCAACAAGAAACTGTGGGACCAATTGATCAGTAAAGGCAAGTGAAATCGTCATACCGTGGTAATTTTGTAAATAACGATCATAATAGCCTCCGCCAAAACCCAAACGGTACCCTTCTTTTGTATAGGCTAAACCTGGAACAATCAATAGGTCAATGCTATCTGCGTCAACTTCCTTGGTTACTTCCTCAATCGGCTCAAATAGACCATAAAATACTGATTCCAGCTGAGAAAATTCATTTAAAGTTCTAAAGGCTAGTCGTCTTTCATTTGGATCACATTTTGGCACAACAACTTGTTTTCCTGATTCCCAGGCTTTGCGAATCAATTGATATGTATCCACTTCTGGTTGTTTTGAAACCGTTAATCCAATAACTTTTGCTTGTTTCCAAGCTTCATCCTCATAAAGTATACAAGCAATTTTATACGAATAATCTTCGTATTGAGGTTTTGTAAGCTTTGAAAGTGTCTCTCTCATTTGCTTACGAATAGAGTTTTTATTATTCATTTTAGTAAGCTCCTAACTTTTAGACAACAAAAAAAACAGCAGGAAGCCCCTACTGTTTATTTTGTTTCGCGATGTGCTGTTGAACGTTTTTCTCTTGGGCAATATTTCTTAAGCTCAAGACGATCTGGATTATTACGTTTATTTTTTGTTGAAATATAGTTACGATCTCCACACTCAGTGCAAGCTAATGTAATATTCACACGCATGTTTATTTCCCTCCAAACAATTAAGCATTTCTTTCATACGACTTTTCCATAATATCATTTTTTAAAAGGAAATGCTAGTATGTTTTTTTGTTAATAAACTTTCATTCATTTCAGTTAATTTTCTTTAAAAGTGCTTCCTCCCTTGAAATCAATTCACTTTTGTTGGAACCCATCATGGTCCATGTGTTCATTTTAGCAATTCCATGCGACTCTATCGTCATTTTCATTGCAAAAATACTGGCCGCTGGACCTTTTGCCATGGGAAGATAATTCAAGTTCCCCTTTTGAAGTGAACTCCAAATTTGATCTGTAAAAACCTTCCACTGCGGCATGGCTGTATATTCTTTCATACCCACTCCATTGATGTCTCCATTAACTAAATAAATATTGTTATTGGCGAGGTGAAAAATCCTATAATCTGTTGGAGATACAAAAGCTAGGTTGTCTTGAATAACATCGGGAAAATAATGCAAAGCCAAGATCTTAATCTCTTTCGTTTGCTCGCTGTGATTACTGACATACACACTTGAAAAACGAACTTTGGAGTGGCGTTGCTCCTGTTTCACTTTAATAATTATTTCTTCCTCTTGAAAGACCTTTTCTGTACAATCATGGAGCCAAACATACTTTCCGTTTGCCCATAAACCAGGAATAAATTGCAGCGTATCCGGCGGCAGTTGGTGGACAGGAGTCTGTTTATATTTTTGTTGTTCAGTTAGAGTCATCGTTTTACACCTTTTTTAAATTATTTGGTGTTTCTTTTTGTGCATCAGTATGAACGCGTTTGTTCAATACAGTATCTTCCATTACCCTGCTTGTTTCGGATGCAATACGTTTCCATCCATACAGGCTTATTACAATTTGTCTTCCTTTTTTACCAATTTCTTCAGCTTTAAGTGGATGATTTATTAGAAAGTCGATTTGTTCGAGCATGCTCTCTGCATCCCCAGGGGTCATTAGTAATCCTGTATGTAGATGCTTCACAATACCCTTCATCCCACCTGTATTGGATACAATCGTTGGTTTACCTAAGATCATCGTTTCAAGTACCACTATTCCGAAAGGTTCATATAAACTAGGAATGACTGCTAGTTCACTTCCAGCAATGAGTGAATTCCTTTGCTCATCAGTAACATATCCAACAAATGTAATATGGCTTTCTAAATTCCGCACGTTAATTTGTCTTCGATACGTTTCAAGCATCGGTCCTTTTCCTGCTATCACAAAAAAGCAGTCTATTTCCCTCTCTTTTGCGATCGATGCTGCCTCTATAATGGTTTCAAATCCTTTTTCTTTTACGATTCTCCCAATTGAAAAAATGTATTTCTGATCCTTAAGTTCCGGAAATATTTCCTCTGTATCAAGTTCATTCAAGACAGGTTCAATACCATTTGGAATAATGGCTATCTTATCATTTTTCGCCTTAAAGATGGAGTTGAGAACATCTTTCATGTAATCGCTGCAAACAATAATTTGATCGGATTCGCAAATTAATTGCTGTTCCTTTTTATGAATAAACTGTTGCATTTCAGTATGAATACCGTTGTTCCTTCCATACTCTGTCGCATGAATGGTTGCTAGTAGTGGAATTTTCAGTGTTTCTTTTAATACAATCGAGGCTGAACCAACAAGCCAATCATGGGCATGTATGATATCAAAATGGATTTCCTCCGCTAATTGTTCTGCCTTGAAAGCCATAGCTAAATTAAGTCCACCTATCCACGAAAGAAAATTATCATCGTATTGGTTTATTGGTTTGACTCGATGAACATTTACGCCGTCCATATTTTCAAATGAAGGAAGATTACCATTTATTGCAGTTAAAACATGAACTTCATGTCCTTTTTCTGCCAAATGAACGGATAATCCAAATACATGTCTTGAAAGACCCCCAACAATATTAGGAGGATATTCCCAGCAAAGCATCAGTATTTTTAAAGTCCGATAATTGGATGGGGTTTTATGCGAACCATCGAGTTGGGAGAATATATTATCCATTAATATTCTCCATGTTTTTTGAGTCCACGTAATAACTATACGTACTAACATGATCAATCCACTTTGGCGACTGCTCTTCATGTTGCTTAAGCTGGATTAGATCATGATTCATTTCAGTTCCATTCGGTATTTCCATCATCGGAGTTTGAATGGAATTAGAACGATATAGGGGGAAAAATTTCTGGTTGGAAATAGTAATCCCTAATTCTGCTACATAGCTGCGATTTGCAACCAATCCTTTGATGAACCAATGTCCTTTCTGATAAGGAACCGCGATTTCAAAAAAATGGTGAGCATTTTTTCCGGTAAAAACCAAATCTGTTACATCATAGATCCGAACAACAGGGATAAGACTCTCAAAACTAAGATTAAAAAATAGTTCAATCATTTTTTTTGGTACTTCGGAAACTTCCCAGAAGAGAAGCAGTTTGCGGGGGGTAACAAGCTTTGCGGCCAACTCACCTTTAATTGGAATAAAATCTGTAGATGGATTGTTAGTTATATTTCTTCCATCTCCTTTTAGGTTACTAATCTCATTAATCATGTCTTCCTCCATTTCTGCAAACAATCAATATATGCACCAAATTCCAAATTATGCTTAATACATGATAATTTAATCGTACCACCAGATTCAACCGCGCACAATAAACGCAAATTGTCGTTTCTTGAAAGACTTTAATATTAAATGCCAATCCGTTCACCTTGTAAAAATAAGGCTGTGATAAAGGTCATTGTTGATATTACAGCCAAGTTGATTGGGGCGGAAGGCGCGAAGACTCCAGCGAGAGGACGGGGCAGGGGAGACCCCGCAGGCGCGCTTAGCGCCGAGGAGGCTCCCCTGACCGCCCGCGAACCGCACGCGCCTGGAGCGTAAATCAACATCTCAGATTAACTGAGCCTAAAATAAAAAAAGATAAGGCATAAAAATCCTCATCTTTAATAAACACTATTTATCATTAGTCATTTAAATTCACGCGGTTACCTGTCACAAGGTAAATGACATGCTCTGCAATATTGGTTGAATGATCTGCGATTCTTTCAATATATCTACATACAAACGCTAATTGAATAATTTGGTTTGTTGAGTTTGGATTTTGTGGGATATAGCCCAATAACTCTTGAATTAAGCTTCCAAACATTTTGTCCACTGCATCATCTTTATCCGCGCACTTTTTTGCCAACGTAACATCTTCTGAATAATAGGCTTTTATGGAATCAGAAACCATCTCTAAGGCCATCTCCATCATTTTTGGTATATCTATTATTTCTTTAAAATGCTCTTCCTTGCCAATATGGATGGTCGATTTTGCTATATTTACTGCTATATCTGCAAAACGTTCAACCTCAGATGAAACCTTTAATGCTACATTTATTTTCCTAAGATCGGTGGCTACGGGTGATTGTCTTGCTATTAATAATAATGCTTTATCATTAATTTCATATTCTAACTCATCGATTTCATTATCACCATCAATTACCTGTTTCGCCTTTTCCATGTCCTGATTTATTAGGGCAATCATCGATTCTTGGATAGCGTGCTCCGATTTTTCAGCCATTTTTAATAGAAGATCTTTTAATTCTTTTAAATTATTATCAAAATTTGTCCTCGTACTCATAGTAAACACCTCATCATCCGAATCTTCCTGTAATATATCCTTCAGTTCTTGAGTCATTTGGATTAGAAAAAATTGTCGAAGTTGAATCTAGTTCGATTAATTCACCCATTAAAAAGAAAGCTGTTTTATCTGAAACCCTTGATGCCTGCTGCATGTTATGGGTAACAATAACAATTGTATATTTTTCTTTTAATTCTAAGATCATTTCCTCAATCTTCAACGTAGAAATTGGGTCTAAGGCTGAAGTAGGTTCGTCCATTAGCAATACTTCCGGTTTCGTTGCTAGCGCTCTTGCTATACACAGCCTTTGCTGTTGCCCCCCTGAAAGTCCTAAAGCAGGAGCATTTAAACGGTCCTTTACTTCTTCCCATAATGCTACATCCATCAGTGATTTAATGACAATCTCATCGAGATGCTTCTTTTTAGTGATACCATGGACTCTCGGACCATAGGCAACATTGTCAAAGATAGATTGCGGAAAAGGATTTCCCTTCTGAAAAACCATTCCAACATGTTTGCGGAGTTCGACGAGATCCATTTTCTTGTCTAATATATTTTGCCCATTTAGATTAATTTCGCCCGTCATTTTTACATTCGGGACCATATTTATCATTAAGTTAAGAGTTTTAATAAATGTGGACTTCCCACAGCCAGAAGGACCAATGATTGCAGTAACCTCTTTTTTGTCAATTGGAAAGTTGATGTTTTTTAACGCATGATGTTCACCATACCATAAATTTAGGTCTTTAATATCAAATACTTGTCTGGTTAATGTTGATATTGCCACAACTGTTCCCCCTTATCCAAACCTTCCAGAGATATATTCCTCTGTCTTTTTAACAGATGGATTGGTAAAGATTTTTTCCGTATGATCATATTCAATTATATCACCGCTCAAGAAGAAGGCTGTTTTATCAGAAATACGTGATGCCTGCTGCATATTATGGGTGACAATAATAATTGAATACTCTTTTTTTAAATCAACAATTAAATCCTCAACCTTAGCATTGGATATCGGGTCTAGTGCCGAGGATGGTTCATCAAGGAGCATGACAGTCGGTTTCATCGCAATCGTCCTTGCAATACAAAGACGTTGCTGCTGCCCGCCAGAAAGTGACAAAGCCGATTTATGAAGCCTGTCCTTTACTTCCTCCCATAATGCTGCTTTTTTCAGACTCACTTCCACCATTTCATCAAGTTTGCTTTTCTTTTTGATTCCAGCAAATTTAAGGGCGTGTGTAATATTCTCATAAATTGATTTTGGAAATGGGTTGGGCTTTTGAAAAACCATGCCGATTTCCTTACGGAGAGCAACGACATTTATTTGTTCCGACAGAATATTGAGATCTTCATATATGATTTCTCCCTCCGCCCTTGCTCCAGGGATGAGGTCATTCATTCGATTAATACTTCTTAAAAAAGTGGATTTACCACAGCCTGATGGGCCTATGAGTGCTGTAACGGAATTTTTTTCAATATCAAGTGAAATCCCATTTACAGCTCGTTTTTCTCCATAGAATATTTCTAAATTATTTACCTTTAAGATATGTTCCTTTTGCAACTGGCTGTTAGACTGAACAGCTTGATTATCGGTCGATTCTTCTTTAAATGCTGTAACCATCCTATCTCCCCGCCCCTTATTTTGATGCTGTTACCTTTTTATGAATCATGCTTCCTATCCACCTAGCTAATAAGTTAAATATTAATACCGATATTACTAAAACAGCAGCTGAACCATTAGAAACCTCTTCCACATCTGGAATTAACCCTTGTGTATTTACAGACCAAATATGAACCGCAAGCGTTTCTGCTGGACGAAATATATTTAACGGTGATTGAGGGGAAAATGGATTCCAGTTTGCGTAATCGAGTCTTGGTGTTGAAAGACCGGCTGTAAATAATAATGCAGCGGCTTCACCAAATACACGACCTGCGGCAAGAATCGCACCAGTTAATATCGTCGGAAAAGCACTTGGTAATAAAATAGTTTTTATCGTATGCCATTTGGTAATCCCTAAGGCAAGACTAGCCTCTTTCAAATCACTTGGGACGGCACGGATCGCATCTTCACTCACCCTTACAATTACAGGCAGGTTAAAAACCGTTAAGGCTAAGGCTCCTCCTAAAATGGTGTAGCCCCAGCCTGTTAAATTAACGAACATTAATAAACCAAACATCCCAATGACTATGGATGGTAAAGAGGCTAGAACTTCTATACAAGAACGGACCATGTCTGTAATTTTCCCCGGCTTAGCATACTCAGCCATATATATTCCACCGCCAATTCCTAACGGAAGGGCAATTATCATCGTAATAAATAATATATAAAATGAATTGAACAATTGGTCACGAATTCCCCCGCCTGCACGTACATTGCTTGACGGAGAGGTTAAAAAGTCAAGCGAAATATGTTTAAATCCATTAATCAAAATATAAGAAAATAAACCAACTAATATAGAAATGATTATGATTGCAATGGCTATAAATACTCCTGTGGCAATCCGATCTGCAGTTTTACTGTTCATCACATTTTCCTCCTTGACGAAAGGTAGCGAATGAGGAGAATAAACGCAAACGACATGATTAATAAAATTAAGCCCATTGACCAAAGAGTATTATTTTCTACACTGCCGTATGTTGTATGGCCCATGTTAAGAGTAATAATTGTCGTTAAGGTTGCTGATGCGTCTAATAAGCTTGTTGGTAAGTCTCTTACATTACCGATGACCATTTGTACCGCAAGAGCTTCTCCAAATGCTCTTGCCATCCCAAGAACGATAGCAGTCAGGAGGGTAGGTAATGCAGCAGGTATTAAAACTTTTCTTATAGTTTGCCAGCGAGTAGCACCTAAAGCATACGAACCTTCACGAAGATTTTTAGGCAGTGAACTCATCGCATCGGTTGCAATTGTAGTTACTGTCGGCAAAATCATGATGGATAATACAATGGTACCTGAGAGCAAGCTAAAACCAAGTCCGCCCACATGTTCCCTGATAAATGGTACTAACACTGTAAGCCCGATGAAGCCATAAACTACAGATGGAATTCCGACCAAAAGCTCTATCACTGGCTGTAATATTTTCCTTCCCCATGAGGGTGCAATTTCGGTCATAAAAATCGCTCCGCCAATACCTAATGGTGCTGCCACAATTGCTGCAAGAAAGGTTACCGCAAAGGAACCAAAAATAAACGGTAAAGCCCCATATTCGGGTTTCGCTTGATTTGTAGGATTCCAGTGGGTACTGGTTATGAACTCAATAAGACTTACACCATTTTTTATAAAAGATTGTAAACCCTTTGAACCAAGGAAAATAGTTATCGAAATGGTTGCTGAGATCATGATGACAGCACACAAGATAACGAGAATTTTCCCGCGCAATTCCCCATCGAGCCAATTTTTCTTAGAACTTAACAATCTGTCTTTTGCAGGAACTAACTTTTCCATAATGCACCAAACACCCCTAAAATACGTCATAATAGGGTAAATGCTTACTTGCATTTACCCTTTCATTATTCAACCTGTTTTTATAGGTTTTTTTGATTTCCTTTTGCATCGCGCTCAACTTTCATTTTTGTTACTGGTAGATATCCTTGTTCTTTTAATAGTGTGTTTTGGATATCGTCAGACATTAAATAGTCAAGGAACGCTTTAGCAAGATCTGTTGCTTCACCTTTTGTATAAGAGTGTTGGTATGCCCAAACTGGAAATTTACCAGATTGCACATTTTCTTCATTTGGTTCTACTCCATCGATTGCAAGTGGAGTTACAGATTCGTCAGTGAAGTATGAGAATGCAAGGTAACCCACTGCACCATCAGTTTCATTGATAATCTTTTTAACGGTGTTTGAAGAATCTTCCGTAATCCCTTCAGCAGGTGTGGCACCATCAAGGGCGAACTTATTGAATACCGCACGTGTTCCTGAAGAGTCCGGACGGTTTACAAGAACGATCTTCTGGTCTTTTCCGCCAAGTTCTTTCCAGTTTGTGATTTTTCCAGTGAAAACTTTAATTAAATCTTCCTTTTTAATATCTTTAATACCAACTTTAGGGTTAACTGCTGCTGTCATACCTACAACAGCTACTTTATGGTCAACAAGCTGATCAGCTGGAATGCCTTCTTTTTCTTCAGCGAATACGTCTGAGTTACCAATCTGCACAGATCCTTCAGCAACTTGTGATAAGCCCGTACCAGATCCACCAGCGTTTACTTGAACATCAACATTTGGATTTTCAGCCATAAACTCTTCAGCAGCAGCGGCAACTAATGGTTGCATAGCAGAGGAACCAGAAACAGTTAATGAGCCAGAAAGTTCTGTAGTTTTATTATCTTTATTAGCAGTTTCATCTTTTTTATCAGTAGAGGCTCCCCCACAAGCAGCAACGAATACCATTAATGCTGCTAGAGTAAGTAATAGGCCAAATTTCTTAAAGCTTTTCATTTGTTTAATTCCCCCTGTGAATTTTGGTTTGTTTGTTATTTGTTCTGTCTTACATGTCTAAGAATAAAACTAAACTGTTAACCGAGTTTTAATTGAATGTAAAGGTTTTGTAAAGATATGTTGAGTTTGTGTAAATCGATAATATTTTCTATATATAAATTGTCCTTAATGCGTTAGATTAATGCAAAGTAGAACTTAAAAGTATAAAAAACACCTGCCTCAATCTGAGACAGGTGTTTCAGTAATATTAATGATCAGCTTGACTACTGTTTTGGGTTTATTCGTTATTTACTTCCTGTTGATCAGAGGTTGCATTTTTTTCTGTATTTTGACGTTCTTTCTTTAAGTCAAAGTACGCATCCAAGACTCTTCGGCCGATTAAATTATTGATACTTGGACCGCTATTCCCTTGATATGCCCACGGTACGACAACAGCCATTGCCACTTCTGGATTATTAGACGGTGCAAAACTTACGAGACTTAGGTTCATTACTTCAGTCCCACGCTTTGACTTATCAGCGCCGTCATAAAACGCCTGTGCTGTTCCCGTTTTTCCTGCAGGGTGATAATCTGCGCTCTTAAAGTAACTTACAGCTGTACCGTCACCCACCTGCATGACCATCCGAAAACCTTCTTGAACCCGCTTAATCCAAGATTGCTTCATATCTAAACGATTTAATACTTTCGGCTGAATTTCCTCGACAATTGGACCCAATTCATTATTTTCCATTTCTGGTTCGCGAATTTCCTTAACCAGATGCGGCTGGATCCGATTCCCACCATTTGCGATTGTGGAGACGTACTGTGCGAGTTGGATTGGTGTATATGTATCATATTGACCAATCGAAAGGAAAAGAAGTAAACCAGGAGTCCTTTCAGGACCTGGAAAGCCGCTCATTTCATTAGGTAAGTCAATCCCTGTACGCGTACCTAAACCAAACTGACTAAATGACTGCCGCATAGTATCAAAGGCAGAATAATCTAATGGCAACGGTTGATTTTGTCTATACTGGCCACCAGCCATAGCAATAACAGTTTTCCACATATATACGTTGGAGGAGACCTGTAGTGCCCTTAAATCATTTATCCTGCCAAATGTCCTCCATGAAGACATGACAGGTGAGCTTGCTATTCTCAATGGTTCATCTAGTTGTGTAGAGCCTGGTTGTATTGCCCCAGTTTTATATCCAGTTAATATCGTCGCCCCTTTAACTGCTGACCCAACGTTATAAGAAGTGGTAATATTTCCTCCTGCAAAGTCCTTCATGACTGTTTTTCCTTTTTTATCTTTACCAATTTGTTTTCCAGCCAGTGATAGGACTTCACCGGTATGTGGATCCATTAGAACGACGAAGGCTCGATCTAGAAGGGAGGTATTTGGTTTTTGCTTTGCACTCCACATTTCTTCTTCAATGATATCTTCTACCTTCTTCTGAAGATCCATATCAATGGTTAAAACAAGATCTTTACCCCTTTTTCCTTCCGAAACTACTTCAGTTGAGAGTATTTTACCGGACTTGTCCGTTACATTTTTCACTTTTGCCTTTTGACCATGCAATACATCTTCATATTTTAATTCGAGATAACTTTTTCCAACCCGGTCATTACGGCTGTAGTCACGGGCCATATACTTTTCTAATTGCTCCTTGGGAATCCCTGCTTCGGAGGAAGTTACATCTCCTAATATGGATTTTAATGTATCACCGAAAACATACTTTCGTTCCCAATCAGTTGTTGTATCAACACCAGGTAAGTTTTCTAAGTTTTCACTAACAATCGCAAATTCTTTAGGTGTAACATTTTTATTTTTAACAATTTGAGGCGTCAGGGCATAACCACTATTAAAGTCCCTATAGACAGCAAGTGTTTCAAGATCTTCACCAATAATACTGTTTACTTCATCCTCAGTTATTCGATCAATCTGAAGCTTATAAATTTGCTTATCATCCAATTTTTTTTGTTCATATAAAGCCCATTCTTTTTTCGTAACTTTTGCTTTTGCTTCTTTGGGATGTTTTAAAATCCAATAATCCTTTTTATCACGAACAGGAACTTTCGATGTATCTTTGTTAATGATTTTTGCTAATTTTGCCGCGCTTTCCAACATTTCCTTTTGGGTGGTTTGTTGATATTTTGTGTAAGTAATCGCGTTCAAGGGTGTATTATCAACAATGATTTTACCATTGCGGTCGAACATTTTCCCCCTTGGTACAGGGTTATTAACAGTAATATCTTCCGTACGTTCAATTTCACGTTTAAAATCATCACCAAATACGATTTGCAATTCACCAAGTCTAAGGATAAGGATAGAAAATAGCAAAAACACGACAAAGAATAACATGTTTAAACGAAAGGGCACATGTTCCTTCTTTTTTTTCTTTTTATTATTCAAGGTATATAAACACTTCCTTTTTTCACGGCTTAAAGTCACTTTCTCTATTTTAAAGGATAATTCCGCTTTTATCTATGAAAAACCCTTACCATTTTCAGCATAAAAGCCTCAGTGAAAAATGAAAAATGCGGTGAGTAAATAAAATACTCATCGCATTACGGTGCTGGTAAATGTACTCTTTTAATAAAAAGATAGATGCATGTGTGTCCAGCACCCAAAGCAAGTAGTAGGATTGGTATACTGATTTCTGCATTAAACCAAGTGATAGCAGCTAAAAAGGATAATATAGAAACAATCCTTCCCAAATTTAAGAATATTTCCCGAACTACAATGTACTCAATCCTCATTTCTGCCGCTTTCCAACCTGTTCCAATCACATCATATGTAGTGGACATATATGGGACGAGCAAAAGCGGATAGGCAATTGCAATCATCCCACCATAGATTAACAATTTGACAAAATTCACGTCCCATACAATTAACAGGACAGACGCATATAGGATAAGTCCACCAATAAGAATCGCTTTTTTTCGAAACTTTTGTTTAATTAACCTTGACGCAAGATAATACGCTATAAATGATATTCCTGAATTAAGGAGACCAAATGTTCCTAAAGACAGTTCACTTCCCGTCGAAATATAAACAAGCACTGATATCACAAATGCAAAGGTCCCTTCCCTCAGTCCCTGGAAAAAGTTAGCGTTTGTTATCAGTCGCCAATTTTCATTTTGTTTTCTTTCATTAAGAATCTGTATAAAACAATAGCTTCCTGCCGATGGTCGTGGTTTCAATGAAAAACTCATAAAAACCGCAAGTGCAAATAAAGCTAGCGACATCCCAAAAACAATGGTATATCCTGTGAATTTGTCAAATCTAGTTATGATGATTCCAGCAGCGATTGGTCCAACCATTCCACCCGCAGACGATAATATCCCTAAAAAACCATTAAAAAAATCTCTCGTATCTGGTTCGGTGATCTCAAATGTTAACACATTATAAGCAAGCCAATAAAACCCATAACCTACTCCTAACAGACTCCCTAATAAAAGTAAATAAGTAGAAGCCTTTGTGCCAGCTATTAAAACCATTACATAAAATAACGCTAAAAAAATCACACCGATTCTAAGCACGATCACCCTGTCAATTTTCTTGGCCCATCTGCCAGCCAAAATGAACGTGAGCAGTTGTAAAACAACAATCGATAAATTAAAAAGGGCGATATCTGAATACTTACCCGTTTGTTTCCATAGATAAATATTTACAAAAGTATTGGATAAAGCAATACTTAATGAATATAACCCACCAATAATCAGCAAAAGTGATAAATCTTTTGTTAGTTTAACATCACCTAGAATCTTAAATTTTTTTGCCATAAAAAACTCCCCTTTATCTTATGGGTAGTCTTTAACAAGCAAGTTTTTCTTATTCACATATTCAAATCCAAAAAAAAGAAGACAGCTTAAGCTGCCTTCTTACCATTGCTATTATTTTGCTTGGCTGTAACGTTTTGAAACTTCATCCCAATTTACTACATTCCAGAAAGAGGAAATATAATCTGGGCGTTTGTTTTGATATTTCAAATAGTAAGCATGCTCCCATACATCAAGACCAAGAATTGGAGTTTTACCTTCCATTAATGGAGAGTCTTGGTTAGGTGTACTTGAAACTTCTAATTCTCCGCCAGACACAGATAGCCATGCCCAACCAGATCCGAAACGAGTAGTTGCAGCTTTAGCAAACTCTTCTTTGAAGCTTTCGAAACTGCCAAATTTGCTGCTGATTGCGTCAGCTAATTCACCAGTAGGTGCACCGCCGCCATTTGGAGAAAGGATTTGCCAGAATAATGAATGGTTAGCATGACCGCCGCCATTGTTACGAACGGCTGTACGTGCAGCTTCTGGAACCGCATCCAAATTAGCAATAACTTCTTCAACTGATTTAGAAAGTAATTCTTCATTACCAGCTAAAGCGTTATTTAGATTGGTTACATATGTGTTGTGATGTCTAGTGTGGTGAATGTTCATTGTTTCTTTGTCAAAATGTGGTTCAAGTGCGTTTTCTGCATACGGTAATTGTGGTAATTCAAATGCCATGATTATTCCTCCTATGTATATGGTAATTTTTTCAGCCTTAGAATTTTGAATATTTCTAAAGCTTCCCTTTTTAAGATACCAAAGTCAGTACTCAGTTTCAAATATAATGCTTAGGCTCTTAACATAAATACCATACCCGTAATGAACGATTTTATTCTAAATTTTACTAAAACGTAATCCACTACCGTTCCTAACAATGATTCGGAAATTTGTCACCTTTCATCCAAAGGGCAATCTGTCAACGATTTTTGTCATATCCGACTTTTGTTACTACCAATTCATGTAAAGGTTCTATTGACACCTTGTTAATAATTTATTTTAATCAAAGAGTAGGGTGCTAAGGAGTGATTTTCCATGCAAAAAAGTAGTAATTCTATATATAATTTACTAGTTTACTTTTACGAAAAAAAAGAACCAATTCAAAAGATTAAAGCCGGTTCCGTTCTTTTTCAAGAGAAGGACCCTGCCCAGTATGTTTTCTTATTGCTTAAAGGAAGTATTTCACTTGGAAGAGTTCATTTACGCGGCAAGGATTTTATCTTAAAAATCTTAAATGACCAGGAATTAATTGTAGAGTATCAACTTTTCAAACCATCTCCTCATTATCAATTTTACGCAAAAACGATGACAGATTGTGAAATGATTTTTATCAAGAAGGAGCAATTTGAAGAATTTATTAAAAATGATCCAGAAGCAATTAGCGCTCTTGTTGCATGGCTAAGTACAGGTTATTTAAAGGCACAAATGAAATGCCAAGACCTAATTATGAATGGTAAAAAAGGCGGTTTATATTCTATCCTCATCCGCTTATCTAATACTTATGGAATTAAGACAGAAGATGGAATTCTTATTGATCTGCCCTTAACACATCAGGAATTAGCTAATTTAACCTATGGGACGCGTGAAGTTATTCAACGAGCCTTAAAAGATCTTCGCGAGAAAGAGATCATTACCTACGATAATCAAAAGTTTACTATAAAAAAAATCAACTATTTAAAAGAAGAAGTTGACTGTCAAAATTGTTCCTTTGAAATTTGCGGATTAAATTAACCAAACAAATCCACCCATATAAGTGGCTCAGGCTGTCGAAAAACTTTCGATAGCCTTTTTTTATTCTCTTCCTTAAATTATCCACCGCGTTAATTTGTTAAAATAATATTAATAAATAGGATTTTCACCTTGTCTGTTGATTTGCGCTCCAGGCGCTTCGCTTTCCGCGGGCGTGCCGGGGAGCCTCCTAGTCGCTTCGCTTCTGCGGGGTCTCCCCTGCCCCGTACTCCCGCAGGAGTCTTCGCGCCTTCCGCTCCAATCAACGGTGTAGTATTCAATAAAGAACTTCAACTCATATAAAAAATAATAAGAATTAGTGAAATCAATGTTTATGCCAAAAGAGTTGAGCCAAAGTGAATATGAATTTGTGTCAATTTATGAACTTGTTCCAGAAGATTTAGTAGGACTAGAAAAAAAGTATATTGCAATGCTTTAAGTTAATTTGCCTCCCTGGTGATTGGAGTGGAGGGCACTCGACTCCTGCGGGATAGAGAGGTCACTGGAGACCCCGCAGGCGCCAAAGCGCCGAGGAGGCTCCAGGACCTCCCCGCGGAAAGCGAGTGCCCGGAGCGGAAATCAACAGGCCCTTTAGCAGGGACAATCAATTAATAAAAATCGGGATTTAGATTCAGACAAAATAAAAAATTACCGAGAAAACGACCCTTTCTCGACAATCTGAGCCACCCAGAAAGGTGGCTTCTTTACAAGACTAAAATGAAAAAATAAACAATCATAAGGATTTGAATGATTGTTTTTGTTATAACACTGCTTATAAATCCTATGACCGAGCCAAAACCAATTTTAATACTATCAGTGAAATTTCTTTTGTTGAAGATTAATTCAGCGCCTATTGCCCCGATAAATGGACCAATAAGGATTCCTAAAAAAGGGATAACAAATGGTCCAACGATAATCCCTATCGTACTTCCCCAGATTCCAGCCTTGGAACCTCCATATTTTTTAATTCCAATCATATTAGCAATATAGTCGGCAACAAATAAAAGTACAATAAACAAACCTTGAATCAACCAAAAGTACCATCGAAAGGGTTGAAAATTAAAAAAGACTCCATATAGTAAAAAGCCTGCCAATATAAATAACACACTTGGAACAATCGGATACACCAGACCAACAAATGCAACAATAAATAACAAAATGATGATACTCCAATAGACCAATTCCATTTTATCCATCCCTCATAAAACTTTTTCTAGATATTTTATACAGTTTACACTTTCCTTCATACGATTAAAACTTGGAATAGGTTTCAAAATATTAAATTGAGTTGCTGTCATTCTTGTATATAACCTTTACTAAAGATACAATAGATGCTGAAGCAATCATTTGTGATTTAATGTATAAAGGTGGTCATTATGAATATTTTCAAGCAATTGTATAAAAGTATCTACTCTCCTAAAGATATTGCCTTATTTCGATTCCAAGGGATAGGAAAAACAATATTATTTGTTTTCTTCTTAACATTAATTTCGATTCTGCCGTCAGTAATTTACTTAAGTACCGCACTTACCACGGGTGTCGATACGGCAAGAACCATTATTACTGACGAATTACCTGATTTTTCAATTCAAGACGGGCATCTAACAGCCGATACTAAAGTGCCCATTACATTAAATAAGGATGATTTTTCTATTATTTTAGACCCAACTGGATCTATTTCTGCAGATGATATCCAAGATGAGGGAAATTCTTTTGCCATGTTAGAAGATCAATTTGTTTTAGCTGCAGGTGGCCGATTTGATACATATCCCTATTCCATGTTAGAAGGGCTAAACATTGCAAAGGGAGACATTGTGGATTTTATTAACACAATTGGCGGAATAAAATGGATAATAATCCCTGTGGTTTCTGTGTTTATCTACTTGTTTGCATGTGCTGGCAGTTTTATCGAGGTAACGGTTTTGGCTCTAATTGGTTTATTATTAAAGAACCTTTTAGGTAGGAAACTAAATTACCGGCAGTTGTGGCGAATGGCTGCATACAGCGAAACATTACCAACATTGTTTTTTACCATTATGGCGGCAATTAAAACAACCGTTCCTAACAGCTTCATGATTAATTGGTTTGTTGTGATCATCGTTTTATACCTGGCTATAAATGAAATTCCAAAACCCAAAAAAGTGAACTAAGAGGCGCCCATAGCGGGCGTTTTTTTATTAACTCGTTCTTTTTCCAATTGGACAAGCATACCAATGTACAAACTGTCTATTTGGAGGCTTGTCCGATGAAAAAGTTATTTGGTTTCTTATTAGCCGTTTTAATCATATATGTAATTTATATTGATTTAACTGTTGGCACCCTGCCTTCCCAATTCACACAGCAGGTGGATGCTAAAATCGAAACACAAAATACGGAGTTGAAAACAGAAACAGACATCCCTTCTTTCGAAGCACAAGTTGAACCAGGTGAAACAGTGCTATCTATCGTGGAACATCAACTGGATAAATCACTTCCGGTATCGATTTCCGACTTAATCGAGGACTTTCGAAAATTAAATCCTGGGGAGACTCCAGAAAAAATTCAAATCGGGTCTACATATCATTTCCCTGATTACTCAAAATAAAGAGGATAGTGCTTATTCTTGTCAAAAATAGTGAAAGGCTGATAAAATAGAGTCGGATTGTTTTTATATACCTTATTCGAATCCCATTTTGAAGGAGCGAATTACACGTGAGTGAAATATTACACCGCACAA
The DNA here is from genome assembly GCF_002584635.1 of Bacillus sp. AFS031507. Lineage (NCBI taxonomy): Bacteria > Bacillati > Bacillota > Bacilli > Caryophanales > Bacillaceae > Bacillus > Bacillus sp. AFS031507. The sequence goes on along the minus strand of NZ_NUOW01000003.1, from coordinate 53,229 downwards.
AAACCCGACCAATTAAAGTTGGTAACTTAACGATTGGCGGGAGTAACGAATTATTTATACAAAGTATGACCACAACAAAAACGCATGATGTTGAAGCAACCGTTGCTGAAATAAAGCGTCTTGAAGAAGCTGGCTGTCAGATTGTTCGGGTGGCTTGTCCGGATGAACGGGCTGCGAATGCCATTCCTGAAATCAAAAAAAGAATCAACATTCCACTTGTTGTCGATATTCATTTCGATTATAAATTGGCTCTTAAAGCAATTGAAGGCGGAGCAGATAAAATCAGAATCAATCCCGGTAATATCGGAAAACGGGAAAAAGTCGAGGCTGTCGTAAAAGCCGCGAAGGAAAAAGGCATTCCCATCCGAATCGGGGTAAATGCTGGCTCACTCGAAAAGAGAATTTTAGAGAAATACGGATATCCAACAGCAGATGGTATGGTCGAAAGCGCGCTACACCATATTAAAATTCTTGAGGATTTAGATTTCCATGACATTATTGTTTCCATGAAGGCCTCTGATGTAAATCTTGCCATTGAAGCTTATGAAAAGGCATCGAGAGCATTCGATTATCCCCTTCATCTTGGGATTACTGAGTCTGGAACCCTTTTTGCAGGCAGCATAAAAAGTGCGGCGGGTTTAGGCACTATTTTACACATGGGAATCGGTAACACACTACGTGTTTCCTTAAGTGCAGACCCAGTTCAGGAAGTAAAAGTTGCTAGAGAACTTTTAAAGGTGTTCGGTCTCTCTTCTAACGCGGCCACATTGATCTCTTGCCCGACATGCGGCCGGATTGAAATTGACCTCATTAGTATTGCAAATGAAGTCGAAGAATACATTGAAAAAATTAAAGCTCCGATCAAAGTAGCTGTTTTAGGCTGTGCCGTTAACGGACCTGGAGAGGCCCGTGAAGCCGATATTGGCATTGCCGGTGCTCGAGGTGAAGGGTTATTATTCAGGAAGGGTGAGATCGTCCGCAAGGTTCCTGAAGCGCAATTAGTTGAAGAATTGAAAAAAGAAATTGACCAGATTGCCGAAGAATATTTTCAGAAAAAAGCAGAGGAAGATAAAATTACGAATTAACATCAAGAAACCCGGTATTTTCACCGGGTTTCTTTTTGCTCCTATGCAGGTTGTGTTAAAAGAACGGAAGAATAAAGATACCAATAACAATTGATATTGCACCGATACCAATGGCCCAGGCGCCTAGCCCTGTGGCCCCTCTCCTTCTGGCAACAAAACCTAACACAATACCTGCAGCTCCAAAAAGAATAGGTAATACAAACAGTGATAAAATCGAAAGCACCAAAGCAAGCGTTCCTAGACCTGTACCACCTGCAGCATTTTCCTTTTGCCCCGTCTGTTCCTTTCTTCGAATAAGTGGAACAGGAGCAGCTATTTCCGCTGCTGTTTCTTCCCTATATTCTGAAGATCGTATCGGAACAGAAGCACCAATCTTAGGATTATTGTCATCTTTTTTCAATGTGTAGTGAGCCCTAATAGGTGCGGCAATTTCTGATGCTGTTTCCTCCCGATATGATGTAGGAGAATTGGGAATATCTTGGCCAATATTTGCACTTTGAAGAGCTTCCTGCACTTTCGTGTCTCTTTCATCTGCCATCCTAATCCCTCACTTTCAGTAATAGGAGCATTAATTATTGTTCGCCTCTATCTGCTTTTTAGTATGTTAATGTTTGCCTAAATTAGTTTTTTGTTTCTTTTCCCCCGTTGACCACTCAATTTTGGTAAACTAAAAGGAGAATCCTAAAAGCTATATGAAGGTGAGAGCAAAAATGAGAAAAAGGTTTGGAATCGATATTGATGGAACGGTTACATGCCCCAAATCCATCATCCCTTTTATTAATAAAGCATTTGACATGAATATTATGTATGAGGACGTTAATCAATATGAATTAACTCCATTCGTAAATGTTTCAGAAAAAGAGTTCGCCACATGGTTTTCTGAAAATGAACCCATGATTTATAAAGGCTCTCCTCTCGCTGAAGGAGCGGGAAAAGTCTTAAATAAATGGGAAAAAGAGCATGAATTGTTTTTCATTAGTGCACGTGGCTCCCATTTACTCGATGTAACCATCCAATGGTTCCTTGATAAAGGCTTAACCTTTGACCACATTGAATTAATTGGATCACATGACAAAGTAGCCACAGTGAAAAAGCATTCGGTTGATATCTTTTTTGAGGATAAACACGATAATGCTGTAATGATCCATGAAGAGTGTCAGATTCCTGTCATATTATTTGATACACCATATAATCAAGATCCGCTTCCAAAGGGTGTCATCCGGGTTAATAACTGGAAAGAAGCTTATATTTGGGTAGAAAACTGGGAAAAGCAGCAGCAGGTCCACAGGGAAATGGTTAGTTCCAGCATTTAATTTTAGATACAAAAAACAGCTTGTATGCAGACAAGCTGTTTTTTAATGACATTCAGGACAAAGACCGTAAATCTCAAATTTATGACCTGAAATATCGTATCCTTTTAAATTTTCACTTAAGTCGTTCATTGGGCAAGTTTCAATTTCTTTCGTTTTTCCGCAGGTCATACAGATAAAATGATGATGATGGTGATGTCTTGAACATGTAAAACGGAAATGTTTCTCTCCTGATAATTCTGTCATCTCAAGAATCCCCATATTCACAAACAAGGAAAGATTACGATAGATAGTATCAAAGCTCAGACCTGGATAATCATCTTTAAGCTGATCCAAGACGTCCTTAGCCGTTAAATATTTATCACTGTCAGCAAACAATTGAAGCATATCTTCTCTTTTACCAGTTTGTTTAAATCCTTTTTCTTTTAAGTATTGGATTGCCTCATTAACGTTCACCTGACGGCACCCCCTTACGAATTAAGAATTTTTTATAAAAAATAGAAAAAATTAAGATAAGGACTGCAATCATCACGATTGTTCCACCGGGAGCTAAATCTAAGTAATACGCAGTAAACAAGCCGCCAAGTACTGACACTTCACCAAAAAGGACAGATAAAAAAATAGTTTGCTTAAATCCTTTGGCTAGCCTTATACTGGCTGCTACAGGTAACGTCATTAAAGATGAAACCAACAAAATTCCGACAATTCTCATAGAAGCTGCAATTACCAAGGCCACCATCACAATAAAAATAAAGTGAATACTTTTGGCCGCTATCCCTGAGGCTTTCGCGTGTTCTTCATCAAAGGATAATAAAAAAAGCTCTTTATACAATAAAATAATCACTAAAATTACCAAGATACCGATAATAAATACGACCCATAAATCGGTTCTGCTAACTGCCGAAACACTGCCAAATAAATAACTAAACAAATCAGTATTAAAACCATTGGCAAGCGAAATAAATATCACCCCTAAGCCAATACCACTAGAGAGAATAATTGGAATCGCAAGTTCTTGGTAGTGCTTATAGACGCCCCTAAGTTTTTCGATGAATAATGATCCCCCAACAGAAAAAACCATTCCTAAGTATAGTGGATTTACTCCTGCCATCATCGCAACATTTCTTTCAAGAAGCAGGCTCGCTGCTATGCCTGCCAGAGTAACATGACTGAGTGCATCCGCAATTAACGATAGTCTTCTTACAACAACAAATACTCCTAGTAACGGGGCAATAAGTCCGATCATAAGCCCTGTTAAAAAAGCATTTTGTAAAAATTCATAGTGAAAAATTCCTTGAATCATTTTACAACGCCTCCGTGCTCATGATGATGGTCTAGCATGTGAACATCATGGCCATAAATTTTAGAAATACCATCAGCCCGGAGCTGTTCAAATTCCATTGTTTCCCCATGAAAATGCAAATGTTTATTCAAGCACGCAACATGTGAGACTTTTTCCGAAATCGTCCCAATATCATGAGTAACCAATAAAAGGGTAATATCATGACTTTTATTTAAATCACCCAGCATTTGATAAAAATTATTAACATTCTCGGCATCAACGCCTACCGTAGGTTCATCCAGAATGAGGAGACTTGGTTCACTAACGAGGGCTCGTGCAATAAAAACTCTTTGTTGCTGACCTCCAGAGAGCTCACCAATATTTCTGTTGCTAAACCCTTCCATACCGACTGCCTCCAAGGCTTCGATTACTTTTTGCGCATGTTCTTTTTTAAAAAACTTAAACATCCCAAGCTTTTTGGTTAAACCACTCTCGACAACTTCAAATACAGTAGCAGGAAAACCAGTGTTGAAGGAATTAGCCTTTTGAGAAACATAGCCAATTTTTTGCCAATCTTTAAACTTATTAATTTCCTTACCGAATAAAAAGATGTCCCCTTTTTGTGGCTTTAATAAACCCAAAATCAACTTCAATAATGTGGATTTTCCAGATCCATTAGGACCGACAATCGCTAAAAAAGAACCACTTGGAATAGTAATGTTAATGTCCTCTAGCACAACATCTTTTTCATAACGATAAGAAAGTTTTTTTACTTCTATAATTGATTGCATAGTCAGCGCATCACCTTTAATTATAAGAATCATTCCGATTTAACCTAAAGTAGTATACAATAGGTATTCTTGAATGTAAAGTCTGCCACTCCGGCATTCGTCCATTTGATTCACAAAAATCTCTAATCACACTCCCGGAACTTCTTCATACATTAAGGTGAGGAGTGGTGAGGGTGACAATTTTTCAGAGCATCATTAATCATAAAATTAACACGATCACAGCTGAGGAACTGGTAAAATATGCGGATCAATTTAAAATATCAGTGACTAGGCAGCAGGCAGTGAAAATTGCCGAATACTTAAGAGGGAAAAATGTGAATATATTTGATGATTCACAGCGGACTCAATTAGTGAAAGAAATTGCCAAAACAGCGGGTCCAGCAACGGCCCGAGAAGTAAATAAATTATTTATACAGTTAACTAAAAAGTAAAAGCTGTGCACTTTGCACAGCTCTTTTTTATGATTGCATGATAAGGTCAAGCAGGTTCTCATTGAACTTTTGTTCCCGGAGCATATGAATCTCAAATTTATATGGGGCTTTTTTATTATTCTTATCCTCACCCACATATGGAGTTTCTAAAATCTTTGGAACATCGGTAAGCTGTGGATGGTGGACAATATAATTTAGGGCCTTAAAGCCGATATGGCCAAACCCAATATTTTCGTGTCTATCCTTTCGCATTCCGACCGCATTTTTACTATCATTAATATGCAGTACTTTCAATTTGTTCAAGCCAACTATTTTGTCAAACTCATTTAATACACCATCAAAATCCTCAACAATATTATAGCCTGCATCATGCGTATGGCAGGTATCAAAACAAACGGATAACTTATCACTATAGTTTACTCCATCCATTATCATCGCTATTTCTTCGAAGGATTTTCCACACTCGGAGCCTTTTCCAGCCATCGTTTCCAAGGCAATTTGGACTTGCTCTTTGCCAGTCAGTACTTCATTTAATCCTTCGATAATTTTTTTAATACCAGCCTCGGTACCAGCACTTACATGTGCTCCAGGATGCAGGACGATTTGCTTTGCTCCAATTGCCTCTGTTCTTTCAATTTCTGTTCGAAGAAATCTAACACCCAATTCAAAAGTATCTGGATTGGTTGTATTTCCAATATTGATAATATAAGGAGCATGAACGACAATTTCGGAGATACCGTTCTGTTCCATATGCCTCCGCCCTGCTTCAATATTGAGATCTTCGATTTTTTTTCTTCTTGTATTTTGCGGTGCCCCGGTATAGACCATAAACGTGTTTGCACCATAGGAAATTGCTTCTTCACTTGCGGCAAGCAGCATATCTTTCCCACTCATCGAAACATGTGATCCTAATTTAAGCATACCTTTTTCTCCCTGGTTTGATTATTTTTTTCTTTGCTCAATCCTTCGTTCACGCTTTTTAATTTTATCCATTTCCCATTGCATTTTCTTTTTATAACCCGGTTTTACTTTATTTGGCTTCTTAACCAACGATTTAGCTTTTTGATCGGCCTTATCCTCTTGCCTTACACGCGTCTTCCTTTTATTACGTTCATCGACGGTAACAAATTCGTTATTTTTAAGATCGACATTCTTAAATTGAATCCCCATTTTTTCTAACCGGTTTAACGCATCTTCATCCGATGACTCATAAATTGTGAGGGCAATGCCCGAATTTCCGGCACGCGCTGTTCTCCCGACTCTATGGATATAAAAATCTAAGTCTGACGGGAGTTCATAGTTGATGATATGGCTGACCCCTTCTATATCAATTCCTCTAGAAGCAAGATCTGTTGCGACAATATATTGATAATCCAAATCCTGAATTTGCTTCATCATTTGTTTCCGTTCCCGAGGATTTAGATCTCCATGAACTCGGCCAACTTTTAAACCTTTTTCATTTAAAAAGTACGCCACTTCTTCAGCCATTTTTTTTGTATTCGTAAATACAATCGCTAGATAAGGATTGTAGGCAAGAAGGGCATCATGAACAAGCTGCTTTTTACTCCGGTGTCTTGATGGCAAAAGATAATGCTCTAAATTTTCTGCTGCTCTTCTTTTCGGTTCTATCTGAACAGTTTTTGGATTTTCCATATATTTTTTAAGAAAGGGTTTTAATTTTTCAGGGATCGTTGCTGAAAAAACGAGCATTTGCAAGTTTTCTGGCATTTTAGCCGCTACTCGATCCAAATCTTCAATAAATCCCATATCTAACATCATATCAGCTTCATCCACGACCAGCATTGCCGCAGTATGAACAAATAAAGCTTTTTCACTCATCAGGTCCTTGATTCTACCCGGAGTTCCAACAACTATATGTGGCTGAACCTTTAATTTTTCAATCGACCGCTGCTTATCCGTCCCCCCAATATAGCATCTAGTCATAATGGATTGCTCTGGGCTGCAATGTGTCGTTATTTTTAATATTTGGTGATAAATTTGAGAGGCAAGCTCTCTTGTAGGTGCAGTAATGACAGCTTGAACTTCCTGTCGTGACGGGTCAATTTTTTCGAGGATTGGAAGAACATAGGCAAGAGTTTTTCCCGTCCCTGTTTGTGACTGACCAATAGCACTCTCTCCCTTTAAAACGACAGGAATCATCCGTTCCTGAATTTCAGTCGGCTCAGTAAAACCGAACTCCTTAACGGCTTCTATAATAAATGGTTGAAACGTAAAACGATCAAAACGATTTTCTTTCATATATTTGCTCCTTATAATTAAAATCTCATGATTTTGGAGTAGTTTTTTTACTTAAGCAAGTGCAACACTTTCTATTCCATCATGCAATTATAGTCAATATTTCATCAAAACTCCAGTTATCTTTCGTTTTAATATCATTTTCTACTTATTACTGACTTTTAAACAACTAAATTTAGTCTTTGTCCTGTGTATAATACCTAAACCAAATTAGGGTAAATGCATAATTTAAAGCATGAGGCAATTGAAAGGAGGCAACGAGATGCAACCAAGACCAAGAATGCCTATGCAGGGGGGAATGGGACCAGGACCTTTTGGACCACGTAATCAGATGATGAACCCTGGTTTTAACCCTTTTAGCGGTAGGAATCCAATGATGGGTGCCCCTTCCAATCCGTTTGGAGGAGGAAATAACCCCATGATGATGGGGCAAATGATGAGAAGACCTAATCCTATGAACAAAGGCGGCGGGGGATTACTTTCGAAAATTCTCGGAGGAAGAAGCCAAGCTGGCGGCTTTATGGGAATGCAAGGAGCAGGAAAAGCAGCATCAGGAGGCGGAGGACTGCTCCAATCTTTGAGTAACCCCGGCGGACTAACTAGCATGTTGAACAATACGCAGCAGGTGCTAAAGACAGCCCAGTCGATTGGGCCGATGATCCAACAATATAGCCCAATGATAAAAAATCTTCCTGCAATGTGGAAAATTTATAAAGGATTCAAAAATGCTTCAAAAACTACGGATGATGCAACAGTAGAAAATAACCAATCAACTGGTGCCGCCGTCGATGAATCATCCAATCATGAAGAACCTGTAAAAAGTACTTCCAATAAAAAAGGGCAACGCAAAAATAAGCAACAGCAAATGCCTTCAAAGAAAAGTCCAAATCAAAAAGGAAGTTCTGTTCCGAAAATGTATATTTAAATGCAGAATGCTGGAGACAGCATTCTTTTTTTCTTCCTAAAACTGCTAAGGAAAATTGTATCTTTGTATTATTTCTATTAGTTTTATATAATAAACACGTAAAACTATTAAACAATGTCTTTTTTAGGAGGACTTTTTATATGCAAATTATCAAAATTTCACCACGAGGTTACTGCTATGGTGTCGTCGATGCCATGGTTATTGCAAGAAACGCTGCTTTAGATAAAACATTACCACGCCCAATCTACATTTTAGGGATGATTGTTCATAATAAACATGTTACAGATGCTTTCGAAGAAGAGGGGATTATTACCCTAGATGGAAAAAACCGTAAAGATATTCTCGATAAAGTAGAAACAGGTACGGTTATCTTTACTGCTCATGGAATATCTCCAGAAGTTAGAGAACTCGCAAAACAGAAAGGGCTAGTAACGATAGATGCGACATGTCCTGATGTAACGAGAACCCATGATTTGATTGAAGAAAAAACAAAAGAAGGCTACCAAGTAATTTATATCGGAAAAAAAGGCCATCCAGAACCGGAGGGTGCAGTTGGTGTGGCCCCTGGCATGGTCCACCTGGTTGAAACTCCAAATGATGTAGATGCATTAACGATTGACTGTGAAAAGTTACTTGTCACAAATCAAACAACAATGAGTCAATGGGATGTGGCTGATACGATGAAAAAAGTTCAGGAAAAATATCCAAATGTAGAAGTCTATAATGAAATTTGCCATGCAACGCAAATTCGCCAAGAAGCAGTTGCAGAACAAGCAACAGAGGCTGATGTGACGATTGTAGTAGGTGATCCAAAAAGTAATAATTCCAATCGCCTTGCACAGGTCTCTGAGGAAATTGCTGGAACAAAGGCGTATCGCATTGCTGATATAACTGAGTTAGAAATTGAGTGGATTAAGGATGCCAAAAATGTCGCGGTAACATCCGGAGCCTCTACTCCAACACCGATAACAAAGGAAGTAATCACATTCCTTGAACAATTTAACCCAAATAATGAAGCCACATGGGAACGTCGAAAAAAGGTCCAATTAAGCAGAATATTACCAAAGGTTAAAAAAACCTAAGAGTAAAATAGTGAATAAAAAGAACCGAGTCTGCGGACCGGTTCTTTGCTTTTATACAAATTGGAATGGATCTGTATTTACTTCAGAAGGAAAAATCTCCACGGTATAACCCGTTTCTTGACACATCTTTTGTAATGTTGCAGTCAGGCCTTTTTTCATCACTTTTTCCACATTATGGCCTGGATCAATCATATTCAAGCCCTGCATTGCTGCATCATGGGCAGTGTGATAATAAATATCCCCTGTAACATACACATCTGCCCCTTGAAACTTGGCATTCATGAAGTATTTATTTCCATCCCCGCCTAAAACAGCAACCTTTTTAATTTTAGTGCTTAAATCGCCAACCACACGGACAGTTGAAACTTCAAGTGCTAATTTCACTTTTTCCGCAAATTCTCCTAATGTCATTTCATGGACTTTTCCGATTCGGCCAAGACCGAGTACTTCACCTTTGTTCTCAAGCGGGTAGACATCATAGGCCACCTCTTCATATGGATGTGCTTTTATCATAGCAGTAATCGTTTTCTTTAGAAGTGGTTCAGGAACAATGGTCTCGATTCTTACTTCCTCCACTTCTTCTAACCTGCCTGTCTCACCAACAAATGGATTGGTATTTTCACCAGGCACAAATCTTCCTGTCCCATTTGCGGAAAATGAACAATGGCTGTAGTTTCCAATAAATCCTGCGCCTGCATTTCCAAGGACTTTTCTAATAACTTCTGCATGGCTTGCTGGGACAAAAACAACTAATTTCTTTAGCTTTGTATCAAAAGTCGGCACGAGTACCTCTGCATCTTCTAATTCTAAAGCATTTGCAAGCAGGTCATTTACCCCGCCTTTTGCGACATCAAGGTTCGTATGGGCTGCGTAAACAGCAATATCGTGTTTCAATATTTTTTCGATCATTTTCCCTTGAACCGTGTCAGTTAGCAAATTCTTAAGAGGTCGATAAATAATCGGATGGTGGGCAATAATGAGCTGAACATTTTTTTCAATTGCCTCATCGATTACATTTTCCAGGACATCAAGGGCAATCATTATTCGTTCAACTTTTTTATTTAAGCGTCCTATTTGTAAGCCAATCTTATCCCCTTCCATCGCCAAACCTTTCGGGGAAAACTGTTCAAATAGTTGAATGACTTCGTGACCATTAGGAATTTTCATTCTTTAAAGCCTCCTCTACCAGCTTAATTTTGGCGATCATCTCTTGTTTTTTTTCATTCGTTTCAGGAGTTTGGCTTGCACCCTCAAGTGCTTCATATATACGCTGCCAATTGTTTATTTCTGCTGTCCATTTTTTCTTAAAGGTTTTATCCTGTTTTTGTAGAAGGAATGGACCCACTAAAAGCCCCATATCAAGATTTTTTTTATAAGGCTTATTAGGATCGCCCTTTTCACCTATTAAAATCTCGTATATTTTCCCATCTTCCTCAAGTATTTCTTCGTCAATTAGTTCCCAGTTATTTTCAATAAACCATTTCCTGATCGAAATCGCGCTAATATTTGGTTGTAACACCAGGCGTTTGACGGAAGTCAGTTTATCTTTACCATTTTCTAGAATGTTTGCAATTAAGGCACCGCCCATTCCAGCAATTGTAATACAATCCACTTCACCCGGTTGAATAACTTCCAGACCATCACCTAATCGCACGGAAATAACCCCCGCTAACCCTTCTGCTAATACATTCCTCTCAGCCAACTGGAAGGGACCCTTAGCAACCTCACCAGCAATGGCAAATGGTAATCCCTCATTTTTTGCTAAGAAACAAGGTAAATAAGCATGGTCTGAGCCAATATCTGCGAGCCTCGCTCCTTTTGGAACATAGTTAGAAACCGCAGCCAATCTTGCTGACAATTTATCTGTATTCAAACATACCACCACTTTTTATATGTAATTTATATAGTATAAAAAAAGTCCTTTACAGATGCAAAGGACCTTTTCTAGTTATTTAATGTTTGCTAACCAATCTGCCATTGCTGCAGCCTGTTCTGGTTTAACAAGACCTGCTGGCATGCCTGTACCCTTACCTTTTGTAACAAAAGTCATAAGTTCTTCCTTAGAATACTTGCTGCCCACACCTTTTAATGTAGGTCCTACTACCCCTTGATACTGGTCGCCATGACAGCCAATACAAGATTGCTTGTAAATGTCTTCTGGCTTTGATGCGGCAACCTCTGTTTTCTCATTGCCTTCACCATTTTCCTTAGCAACTTCTTTCATATCACCAAGGCCTTTGAAAGACAAAATTAGAATTAACACAATTCCAAATGCCATGATGAGAACGTAAGGAATAACCGGATTTCGCTTCATGATATAACCTCCCTTATGTACGAACGTCTGTTAAATATTGAATAAAGTCTACAAACAACTACTATTTTACTTGAAAATGAACAGAAGGAAAAGCCCTAAACTTATTTTATCACTATAATCTTAATAAAAAAAAGAAAACAAGCCAAATTAGTGAAAATATCTAGTTTAGCCTGTTTTAAAATTTACTATTTTATTTTATTAATCATAGGCTCCCTGAACAATCCCTACGGCTATTGCACCAATCCCTATACGGTCCGGCCATCTAACCATAAATAAAAACTGTTTAAGGCCTCTCCAAGCTTCCCTAAAAGGTTCTCAAAAGGTACTTTGACATCTTCTAACACAGTTCGGTTGTATTTGATAATTTCAAGCCCATCTCCTAAAATAAAAGAATAAAAAGCGGGCCATGAATTTTCTTAAGTCTATTTGCAAAATGAGAGACAATTCAGTAAAATGGATTCAAATAGAGAAAGTGCTTACATTTACTTAAGTGTTTCCACTTGTGTATTCATTAATTGATGCACAAGAAAAAAGCCTACTTCAGTTATGAAGTAGACTATTCATTAGAATATTTTATTCTAAGAAATCTTTTAATCGTTTGCTGCGACTAGGATGGCGTAATTTCCGCAATGCCTTTGCTTCAATTTGACGGATACGCTCACGAGTAACACCGAAGACCTTTCCTACCTCTTCGAGTGTACGAGTACGTCCATCATCCAGTCCAAAACGCAGGCGAAGGACATTTTCTTCCCGGTCTGTTAAAGTATCTAAGACATCTTCAAGTTGCTCTTTTAATAATTCATAGGCAGCATGCTCTGAAGGTGAGGTTGCATCCTGGTCTTCAATAAAATCACCGAGGTGGGAATCATCTTCTTCACCAATAGGTGTTTCCAGTGATACAGGCTCTTGGGCAATTTTCAAAATTTCCCTAACCTTATCAGGTGTTAGATCCATATCTTCACCAATTTCTTCAGGTGTTGGTTCACGGCCAAGATCCTGAAGTAATTGACGCTGAACACGAATTAATTTATTAATGGTTTCAACCATATGCACAGGAATCCGTATGGTCCTTGCTTGGTCTGCAATCGCACGTGTGATGGCTTGACGAATCCACCAAGTTGCATAGGTACTAAATTTGAAGCCTTTTCGATAATCAAACTTCTCAACAGCTTTGATTAGACCCATATTACCTTCCTGAATAAGATCAAGAAAGAGCATTCCACGACCGACGTAGCGCTTTGCAATACTTACTACAAGACGGAGGTTGGCTTCAGCTAGACGTCGTTTAGCTTCTTCGTCGCCTGCTTCAATTCGGTTAGCCAGCTTAATTTCCTCTTCAGCAGAAAGCAAATCAACACGGCCGATTTCTTTTAAGTACATACGAACTGGATCATTAATCTTAACCCCTGGAGGGACGCTAAGATCATTTAGATCAAATTCATCATCATCACCTTTAGCTAATTGCTTAGGATTTGGATCTTCCTCGTCACTTTCACCAACTAATTCAATACCTTGATCACCGAGGAACTCGTAAAATTCGTCCATTTGGTGTGAATCTAGTTCAAAATTAGCCAATTTCTCAGCAATATCATCATAGGCAAGGACGCCGGTTTTTTTACCCAGTGCCGTTAACTGGTCTTTCACTTGTTCAAAAGTGAATTCATTCTCAACTTCTTTTGAACGGGCTGATTTTTCAGCAGCCATATGTCCCCCTCCTTCCAGAATCAAAGACAGTAAAATGGAATCTATAGAGATTTACGCAATTGAATAATTTCCATTGCAATTGCAGCAGCTTTACCAAGATCACTTTGTCGCTCTGCTTCTTTTTGTTCCACTTCTTTTTCTTTTATCTTTAACAATTTTTGATAATTCAACACCTGTTTGATATAATCAGTTAATTCTTGATTGCTTAATTCGTCATTTATGGACATCATTTCAATATTAGCAACCATTCTCCTAAGATTATCATCTTGAATATAGGATAAAAATGCACTTGAATCAGGTTGGAAATGATCCTCATAAAATCCTAGCAGATAGGTTATTATTGCCTGATGTTCATCAATATTAAACGTATTTTCTTGTAATAAATCCTGAACTTTATAAGCAACATCTCGATCTTTTAGCATGTGTGCGATTAATCGCCTTTCTGCTGTGTAATGCGCTGGCTTGAGTTCACTTACTTTCTTAGGAATTAAAATAGGTTTATCAACAGGTTGGTTTTTTCCGGTAGTTTTTCTTTTATCAGCGAAGAAAATTTGCTTTTGCTGCTGTTTCAATGCATCTAATGAGAGTGAAAATTCTGCTGCAAGTTGCCGCAAATAATGATCTCTTTCAACTGCTTTATTCAAATTGCTGATTTCTTTAATTATCACTTCGATATATGCAAGCCTATCTCCTTCTAGCTGAAGATTTTTACCTCTGCGAAAGTAAAGAAATTTAAACGCCATCCATGTTAAGCCGGCCGCGATAACCTCATTTCGGAATTTCTCAGGACCGTTCTTTTTAATGTATTCATCGGGGTCCATGCCGTCTGGCATCATCGCTACCTTTATTTGAAAGCCAGCATTGTTAAGATGGTTCCCCGCTCGAAAAGCAGCTTCAATTCCTGCCTTATCTGAATCGTAACAGATGGTTACGGATTGGACACTTTGCCTTAAAAGGGCTATATGTTCATCTGTCAAGGATGTCCCCATTGTGGCAATGCCATTTTCCACACCCGAGCGATCTGCGGAAATTACATCGGCAAATCCCTCAAATAAAACAGCATATTGCAATTTTTTTAAACTTGGCTTCGCATTATGATAATTATATAAAATTTTACTTTTATTAAAGATTGGCGTTTCAGGACTATTTAGATATTTGGGCTCTTCGGCCCCGAGTGATCTGCCTGAAAAAGCAATCGTATTACCATTTCGGTCAAAAATCGGAAACATTATTCGATCCCTAAATCGATCGAAATAAGTCCCATCCCTTTCACGTTTGATAATTAATCCGGCTTTCTCCATCCATTCAGGTGGGAAATCTCTTTTAGATAGAAATTTATAAACAAAATCCCATGAATTTAGGGAATACCCAATTTGAAACTTATCAATCGATTCGCGAGTAAATCCCCTGCTCAGCAGATACTCTAAAGCCTGCCCGCCTTCTTTTGTATTTACAAGCAAGTGATGGTAAAATTTCTGTAACAGCTCATGAGCCCCTAAAAAAGCTTGGTGCTCTTGAGAAACCTTTTTCTCGCCTTGTCCCCCAGATAAATTAATTTCAAGGTCGATATTTACCTTCGAAGCTAGTTTAATGGCAGCTTCCTGAAATGAAATCCCTTCAAGTTCCATTAAAAAAGAAAAAACATTACCGCCAGCGCCACAGCCAAAACAATGGAAAATTTGTTTATCAATTGATACTGAAAATGATGGGGTACTTTCTCCATGGAATGGACATAATCCGAAGTAATTTCGCCCCTGTTTTTTCAGTTGAACATAATCGCTGATTACTTCGACAATATCAACAGCCTGACGAATTTGATTAATCTTTTCTTCGGCAATACGCTCTGCCATGAAAACAACTCCATTTGTACTATCAGGTATTCGGCAGGCAATCTTTAAATTCCTGCAAATTTCGACAAAATTTTTATTAATTTTGTCATAAATTTTGAACGATCTTCAGTTTGGAAGGATTTAGAGCCTCTCCCTTCCCAGCGTCAACATATTTCCAGTCTTCCTATGTAGATTTTTCTTCATTCATATGGAGACGGAGGAAGCAACAAAAAGAACACGGACGCTAAACTTGGATCCTATTTCGACAATCTCTGCCCAGTGGGCATGAATCTGCATCGACATAAATAGTCGGATTGCCTTCTACATTAGTATTAATTCTACATCTCTCCGCATATTCCTTCTTTAACAAATAACTTTTGTAAAAGGATTTATGTCGAATTCTTTTTAGGGGGTCCCCTTGACATCTAACAATAAATAGTTTATTCGTTCACAAGCAAGTCTAAACCTAAAAAGATATATTTTTATCACAATTTTTTATTATAGTACATTTATTATCATTTTACCATAACTTTTTATCATTATTATTCCACTTTCTATCAGAAGAAAACACATAATCAAATGATTATGTGTTAAGGTCTCCCTTTATGAATATAATTTAGGATAACATTTGCTGTTTCTTCAACCGCTTTATTGGTTACATCAATAATGGGACAATTTATTTTCTCCACTACTTTTTCAAAAAAGATTAACTCCGCTTTAATCCGTTCAATATTGGCATAACTTGCCTTATCATTTAATCCTAAGGAAATTAATCGTTCTCGTCTGATATTGTTTAACTTTTCAGGACTTATTTTTAAACCGAAGCATTTTTCGATCGGAACCCTATATAGTTCTTCTGGCGGATCCACTTCAGGTACCAGCGGGACATTAGCAACCTTTAAACGTTTATGGGCTAAGTACTGGGAAAGTGGTGTCTTTGAAGTTCTTGAAACGCCAATTAGGACAATATCTGCTTTTAGGATTCCTCTTGGGTCACGGCCATCATCATATTTTACAGCAAATTCAATTGCTTCTACTTTTTTAAAATAATCCTCATCAAGTTTTCGAACAAGGCCCGGTTCACATAAAGGTGTCTTCCCACTAAAAGCTTGAATCTTGTCCATTATTGGACCAATTAAATCGACTGCCAGAATCCCTTCCTTTTCCGCTCTTTCCTTGATATATGTACGCATTTCAGGTTTGACAAGCGTAAATGCAATCATAGCTTTATCCAGTTTAACAAGTGAAAGAACTTCATCAATATGTTCCTGGTCCTCTACATAGGGAAACCTTTTTAAATTCATTCCTGAGCCATTAAACTGGCTTATTGCTGCTTTGGTAACTAATTCAGCCGTTTCCCCTACTGAATCAGATACAACATAAATAATTGGTACACCCATTCTCCCTACACAACCCCTCTACAAGTTAACTTGTGACTTACTCATCACCCAGTCCAACAAACGCTTTTGTAATGTTTGTTTTCGTTAATCTGCCGATAACCTCATATCCATTTTCTGATTTTCGAACCACTGGCAGGGCATCAATTTGTTTTTCAATTAATTTTTTGGCGATATCGATTAATAAATCGTCCCGTTCACACATAGTTATATTCGGCATTCTAGTCATAATAATATTGACAGGAATGGTGGAAAGCTCTTGTTTACCTATACTTGCTCTAAGCAAATCTTTTCTGGACAATACCCCAACAAGGATGGTATTTTGATCCACTACAAATAATGTTCCCACATCTTCAAGGAACATGGTACAGATCGCATCATATACAGAAATATTTTCATTCACCACAATAGGGATGGATTGATAATCTTTCACATATATTTTTTGTAAATTTTCAGTTAAAAGCTGTGTCCCAGATTTACCCGTATAAAAATAACCCACACGCGGTCTTGCATCTAAAAAGCCAGCCATTGTCAAAATTGCCAGATCCGGCCTCAATGTTGCTCTTGTCAAACTTAATTGATCGGCAATATGCTCTCCGGTAATCGGCCCATTTTCTTTTACAATTTGTAAAATATGTTCTTGCCGTTTGGTCAGTTCGATTGTACACACCACCTTTGTATTACATTATGAAGGGTTACCCACAACCTTCAAATAGTCATACTTTATTAGGAATATTATATACTAAGGAATGTATTAAGAAAACTCGCCAATTGGCGAGTTTTCCATTAAAACGTCATCTTTTCTTGCAAAAAGCTAACAAGATCACTTACTGGAATCCGTTTTTGTTCCATTGTATCACGGTCTCGAACAGTAACCATATTGTCTTCTTTAGAGTCAAAATCATAAGTGATACAAAAAGGTGTACCAATTTCATCATGACGACGATAGCGTTTCCCAATGGAACCTGATTCGTCATAATCCACTGAAAAGTGCTTAGCTAGAGCAGCAAATACTTCTCGTGCTTCTTCAGACAGTTTCTTCGATAATGGAAGGACTGCCGCCTTAAATGGGGCTAGGGCAGGGTGGAAATGCATGACCGTTCTTGATGTACCATCTTCAAGCTGTTCTTCATCATAGGCATCAATTAAGAAGGCTAACGTAACCCGATCCGCTCCTAAGGAAGGTTCAATACAGAATGGGACATACTTTTCATTTGTTTCAGGATCAAGATAATGGAAATCTTCACCGGAATACTCCATATGCTGCTTCAAGTCATAATCTGTTCTTGAAGCGACACCCCAAAGTTCACCCCAGCCAAACGGGAACTTAAATTCAAAATCAGTAGTCGCATTACTATAATGGGATAATTCATCTTCAGAGTGGTCGCGAAGCCTTAAATTTTCTTTGGTAAGACCTAAAGACATTAACCAGTCTTCAGCAAATTGTTTCCAATAATCAAACCATTTTAGTTCTTCACCAGGCTTACAGAAAAATTCAAGTTCCATTTGTTCAAACTCTCTTGTCCTGAATGTAAAATTCCCCGGAGTAATTTCATTTCGGAAACTTTTTCCTATTTGAGCAATTCCAAACGGCATTTTCTTTCTCATCGTACGCTGAACATTTTTAAAGTTAACAAAAATACCTTGGGCCGTTTCAGGGCGAAGGAAAATTTCATTCGTACTTGATTCTGTTACCCCCTGGAAGGTTTTAAACATTAAGTTGAACTGACGGATACCAGTAAAATCATGACTGCCACAGTCCGGGCATGCGATATTGTGTTCTTTAACCAGTTCTTCCATTTTTTCAAATGGTAAGCCGTCGACAATCATTTCAATGCCTTTTTCATCTAGTGCATTTTCAATTAATTTATCCGCGCGATGGCGTGCTTTACAATTTTTACAATCAATCATTGGGTCATTAAAGTTCCCAATATGCCCTGATGCTTCCCAAGTACGAGGATTCATCAGAATACTTGCATCTAAGCCAACATTATAAGGCGACTCTTGAACAAACTTTTTCCACCATGCCTGTTTAATATTGTTTTTAAATTCAACGCCTAGCGGGCCGTAATCCCACGTATTTGCAAGTCCTCCGTAAATCTCTGAACCTGGAAAAATAAATCCTCTGTGCTTTGCATGTGAGACGATTTGTTCCATTGTTACATTCATTGAAATTGCTCCTTTTAATAAATTTGATTCAAACAAAAAAACTCTCGTTCCTATGCTTGTTAAGCATAGGGACGAGAGTTACCCGCGGTTCCACCCTAATTGCTGCAAAAAACAGCCTCTTTAATCGTGTTAATAAACACAAAGATTGCTCAGGAACGCCTTCCTTAGTGCCCTATACCCTAGCTTCCACCACCCTAGGTTCGCTTTTATAGAGATGACTAAGTACTTTTTTCCGTCAATGCAAATATTTTATTAATGAAAATAATAACGAAAACTCCAAACATTGTCAACAGGGTGCTTATAAGAGATTTCTGAATTTATCCATGGAATTAAGAAACTTCTTTGTTTTGAGATGAAGTCCGGAATACTCTTCATAGTAAGAAGTAATAACATTCTTAAGTTCAGCCTTTGTATCTTCTTTAACAGAAATATTTCCTAACCTAGAAAGATCAAAATAATAAAATAGCCTTAATAATTTAATCGTACTCGGCGTTAATTTGAAATGGTACGGATCTTTATCCAGACAACGATGACAGATAAGCCCACCTTCACGAATGGAAAAAGAAAAATGTCCGTCTGTACTGCCGCAAACGGAACATTGATTTAAGATTGGGTTTAATCCCAACACATTTAACATTTTCATCTCATAGATATTCATGAGAATATCTGGGTCATAGCCCTCATTCAAATAATTTAATGTTTGATAGAGCAATTCAAAATGAAAAGGGTTTGGTTTTTTTTCTTCCGTGCATTTATCGGTTAACTCGACAATATAACTAGCATAGGCAGTTAAAAAAATGTCTTCACCAATCGATCTTAATGATGTAGCAGTTTCACCCTGCTGCATGCTTCCTAAACCAGATCCTCTAGTAATTAGAAAATAACCATGTGTAAAAAGTTGTGTAATAGAGGAAAGGCGGCTGTTTGGCTTTTTTGCACCACGAGCCATGACTCCAATCTTTCCCCATTCCCTTGTATATATTGTTACTATTTTATTTGTTTCACTATAATCTGTTGTTCTAATAACGATGCCTTCACACTTCTGAAGCATTATTGTCACCTTCTAAAGTAGCACGAAGGCAAACTTATGAAACGGGAAAATCGATTTGTGCTAGCTCATCATTCAGATTTCCGGGTATTTCTTGGTTTTCCTTCTCAAGTTCTTTAATGAGAAGATATGTGTCAATATTACCTGTTTGGAGGAATACTTTCCACGTAAAATCCATCATCGAAAACCCCACCTTTCATATTTAGACTAGCTTTCATTCGGTCCCAAACCTTACAATTATCATAGCCTGCCAGCGCAAAAATCATAAGACGAAATATTTGTTAATGTTGTCCATGCATAATTTGAAATAATCGGTAATATTTTAGTTAGGGTTATTAGAAAAGCGGAAGCGCCTTGGTCGGCCATTATTAATCAATATTCATCCTCATTGAAGCCATAATCTCGAAGCTGGGACATCTTATTGCGCCAATCTTTTTGAACTTTTACCCATAGCTCTAAATAAACTTTTGACCCTAAAAGATTTTCAATATCAACTCGTGCACGCTTGCCTATTTCTTTTAACATGCTGCCTTGCTTACCAATAATAATTCCTTTTTGTGAATCACGTTCGACAATTACGGTTGCCATGACATCAATAATTTCTTTACCCTCTCTCCGCTCCATTTTGTCAAGAACCACAGCTAAAGAGTGGGGAATTTCCTCTCGTGTTAAGTGGAGAGCTTTTTCCCTTATTAACTCGGTAATTATAAACCGTTCTGGGTGATCTGTGACCTGGTCTGCTGGATAGTATTGTGGTCCCTCCGGCAAGAAGGACTTAATCTGTCCTAACAATTGCTCCACATTGTTTCCTTCAAGCGCTGATATTGGGACAATTTCTTTAAATGGGTATTTTTCTTTATATGATTCAATAATCGGCAATAATTTATCAGGATGGACTTGATCAATTTTATTAATTACAAGAAAGATTGGCGTATTTACTGTTTGAAATTTTTCAAGAATAAATTCTTCACCACGTCCAAATCCTTCTTCAGCATTTACCATAAATAAAATCAAATCAACTTCTTTTAGCGTATTTACAGCAACCTTCATCATAAAATCGCCTAATTTGTGCTTGGGTTTATGGATACCTGGTGTATCTATAAAAATCATCTGGGCATCATTTACTGTTAACACACCTTGGATTTTATTACGAGTTGTTTGTGCTTTATCACTCATTATGGCAATTTTTTGGCCAATCACGCGATTAAGAAACGTGGATTTACCTACATTCGGCCGGCCAATAATCGAAATAAAACCTGACTTGTATCCTTTTCTTCCGTTGTCATTATTCAGCATAAAGATCCTCCTGTATGAAGGAACTTGCTTTTTTTGTTTCTTTAATTAGTTGATCGATGTTCACTAGTGTTCTTCCCTTCCAGCAGGAATCTGCTGTTTCTTTATTTTACCTCAAAATTGATTGAAAATCATTAGGTTGAAGTAAAAAATTTATAAAAATTAGAATTTTCTCATAAATCAGCAAGTCTTATTAATTTTGCTGATAAGTTATTTTACCTAATCCAGTATCTCATTTCAAATGATGGTAAATAAACTCTAATTTAGCTTAATTTTTTAAAGCCTTTGTAGGTAGGGTAAAAATATTAATAGGCCAATTACAACCGATAGGACGGCATAAACTAACACCGCTCCTGCTGCCAAATCCTTCGCTTGTTTTGCTAATGGATGATACTCTTTTGTAACTAGATCGACAACTCGTTCGATTGCGGTATTGGCTAATTCTAATGCAAACATTCCCGCAATAGCAAAAAGGACGAATATCCATTCAGTCTTTGTAATGGAAAAATAATAAGAGACGAGTAAAACAAGAATGGAGCAAAAGAAATGGAACCGCATATTTTTCTCAGACTTCAGGGCCACTAAAATCCCGGCGATTGCATTTGAAAATGTACCCAACCATGACTGCTGTGGTCGTTTATCGTTTGAGTCCATACTCGTCTAATATTTCCTTTTGCAATGTGAACATTTCTTTTTCCTCTTCATCGGTCATATGATCATAACCAAGAAGATGAAGGAAACCATGTACAGCTAGAAAACCAAGCTCACGTATAAAAGAATGCCCATATTCTTCTGCTTGCTCGATTGCTTTTGGTATAGAGATAATAATATCCCCCAAGACACGAGGCATATCAACCCCTACCAGCTCTACCTCACCTTCCCCAAGCTCTTCCATTGCAAACGAAATAACATCCGTAGGCTTGTCTTTATCGCGGTATTCCCTGTTGATCTCCTGTATTCTATCATTTGAAACAAATGTTACTGAAACTTCGCTATGCTCTTCAACATCCTGTTTTCTAGCCGCAAAGGTAAGGATCCTTTCGATTTCAAGCATTTGTTCTTCTGTTAGTTTTTCCGTTTCGTCGATACAATCTATTAGTAATGTCATGCTTGCTTCACCTTCTTTATCATTTCTGGATATTCAATTCTGGAGTGAAAAATCCCCTTTAAGGTCTCACATAAAGCTTCAGATACGGTTTCAATTTCTCTCATTGTGATATCACATTCATTTAATTGTCCATCTTGGAGACGATCAGCAACGATTTTTTTAACCAGTGATTCTATTAATTCAGGCGTAGGCTGGGATAATGAGCGGACTGCCGCCTCGACGCTATCTGCAATACCAACCACCGCAGACTCTTTTGTTTTTGCCTTTGGACCAGGATAGCGATAATCCTCTTCCTTTACTTCAGGTTCACCTTGGGTTGCCTTATGATAAAAGAATTTTAGCAAGGTTGTCCCGTGATGCTGTTCAGCGATATCGATAATTTCTTTTGGCATATGGTACTTCTTTAATATATTAGAGCCATCTGTTACATGGGCAATAATAATGTTTGCACTTTTATCTGGCGGCAGACGATCATGAGGATTTTCTAGATGCATCTGATTCTCGATATAAAAATTCGGACGTCGTGTTTTTCCAATATCATGGTAATAGCTGCCCACTCTTGCTAAAAGTCCATTTGCACCGATTGCTTCACATGCAGATTCCGCTAGATTAGCAACCATCACACTATGATGATATGTACCTGGTGCTTCCATTAATATTTTTCTTAATAGTGGATGGTTTGGATTGGATAGTTCAATCAGCCTCATCGTCGACAGAATTCCAAAACTCGCCTCAAAAAAAGGCAGTAATCCAATCGTTAACACAGCAGAACCTATACCAGAAACAAGAGCAGTGGTTAAATAATATCCATACTCCATACCAGAAAATTGTCCATTTGGAAGAAACATTAACGCTAAAATAGACAAAATATTTACCATTGCCGCAAACGAACCAGCCTGCAAGATTTTTGAACGCTGGTTTTGGTTACTAAGAAACAAAATTCCTGCTAAGGCACTGAATAGGATGTAAATCCCCTCTGAAAAATTTAGTGTCCCTGTAATTCCCTCGTTAAATAAAATACTTCCGCATACCGCCATAATAATCGACATAAGAATGGCAAGCTTTTCATCAATCAAGATCTTAATTAACATTCCCCCTAAAGCTGCAGGGAAAAGATAGCCAATTCCGGCAAAATTAAAAATTTGCAGCATGCTGATTATTTTCATTATAAAGATTGAAAGTATGAAAACAATCCCATACAACAACAAGTCTGTCTGTCTCTTTTCTGGAATTGATTTTATTTGGTAAAAATAAAAATAGATTGAAGACAGAATAATGGTTATCAATACCATTAATCCAATAAAAGGCTTAAAGGATCTCTCATTATCAAGAAGGCCGACTAATTTTAACTGCCTATAAATATCCTGGTTGATTAATTCTCCTTCTTCAACAATAATTTGCCCCTGAAGAATTTTGGCTGGCTCCACACTTTCTACCGCTTGCTGTCGCAGCTCTTCTGTTGCATTGGGATCATAAAATTCATTTTGAATAACAGCATACCTGCCGAGTTCAATGACACCATTTCTTAAATTATCATTTAAAGTTGTATATTTTAATTCTTCCTCCACTCTTTTTTTGGCATTCTCTACTTCATCAGCAGAAATCCGTTGGGCCATAACATTGTTAATCGCAGTAACAGTTAAATCCTTTGCGATCGATAATTCATCATTACTAGCTTGGACTAAGGCCGTAAAAACCTGGTCAGAAAGTCCCTTTGCTACATTCGATGTTAATTTTGCCTTTAATCTGATCACTTTTTCAGAATCACTAGGTTCCGTTTTTGCTGGTTTTTCTTCTGGGGCCAGTTCTTCAAACTTCTTGATTTCTGCATTTATTTCATCATTCACTTCTGTAACCGCTTGAAAAATGGAGCTAATTAAATCGACCCGATTTTGCGTATACTCTTTTTTTAAGGCATACACATCCTGTACTTGGTCAAGAGCATCCCTACGCTTATTTTCAGTACTTTTCTTATCCTCCACTGTTCCAGGGGAACGGATGGTTTTTTCTGCTACTGAAAACAAGCTTAAATCCAACTTTTCAGGTTTTACATTACTATACATCGCTGCAAATAATACGGTACCTAACATGATAAAAAAGAGAACTAGAAAAAAAGTGATATCTAGCAGTTTGCGTATCCGTATGAAGTATTGCTGTAGTTTACCCAACTAAATCCCTCCAACCACGGCCCATGAAAATGATTTTATATTAAAAAAATCATTTCTCAAAAATTGTCATATTTTCACTGTTCCTGCTTTATGTAAAATGATAACAGTTTTTCGAAGAAGTTTCATCTTCTTTAGAAGATGATTAGTTTGAAGTTCACTTTTCCATACAAAAAAGAGGTAAACCACAAATAGTTTACCCCTCTTGATTCGCTTTGTTCTCGTATGCCTCAATAATTCTGCCAACAAGCGGATGACGAACCACGTCAGTTGTTTCTAAAAAGACAAAGGAAATGCCCTTTACATTTTTTAAAATTCCTTCGGCTGCAATTAATCCTGATTTTGCACCTTTTGGCAAATCGATCTGTGTTTGATCACCCGTAATGACCATTTTTGACCCAAAGCCAAGTCTTGTCAAAAACATTTTCATTTGTGCATGGGTTGTGTTTTGGGCCTCATCAAGTATAACAAAAGCATCATCTAATGTTCGACCTCTCATATAGGCGAGCGGAGCAATTTCAATGGTTCCTCGTTCAATTAACCTTTGAGTATGTTCAGCCCCAAGCACATCATGGAGAGCATCATATAGTGGTCGCAGATATGGGTCTACCTTTTCTTTTAAATCACCTGGAAGAAACCCAAGACTCTCGCCTGCCTCAACAGCTGGCCTTGTTAAAAGTATTTTATTCACTTGCCCATTTTTGAGAGCTCCCACGGCCATGACAACAGCAAGATATGTTTTCCCTGTTCCGGCAGGGCCAATCCCAAATACAAGATCTGTTTTTTTAATTGCTGTTACATATTCTCTTTGTCCAAGCGTCTTGATCCGAATCGTTTTACCTTTAACATTCTTGCCAATTTCTTCTTCATATAAATTCACAAAATATTCAAGTGTCCCAGCGTTCGCCATTTGGACCGCGTATAGGACGTCTCTTTGACTAATATTAATTCCCTTTCGAATCACAATCATTAATTTATTTAGTATTTGTCCGGCCAGATTTACCTTTTCCTCATCACCTGATAAACTGACAGCTTCACCCCGAGTAATGATTGTAACATCAAGCTCTTGTTCAATAATTTTTAAATTGGTATCAGAATTCCCTAGCAAACTAATTGCTTCTGCAGGATTTTCAAGTTGTACATTTATGGAAGTTAACTTTTCTGTCATTCACTAGTCTCCTTGGAAATCGGTTGTCCGACTGCAATATTTTCTATTACCTTAAAATGAATATCCAGTATAACTTTACCATTTTTAATTGCTTTGTGTAAAATTTTTTCATCTTTTATCATAGCATCTTCATCTAACCGACCTTTTATTTGTTTTTTTGCCAGCTCAATTGCAATTTGTTGGGCCTCTGTATTTGAATAGGTACGCTGAATTTCTTCCCGCTCGCGAAGGGTTTTGTTGAGATAAGAAATTGGCAATTCCCACTTTAAGAAATGAATTTTATGAACATTCATTTCGGTTTCATATTTCAAGAATTCAGGCTTACCAAAGCCCCAAACAGGGAGTTCGAAATCCCCCAGTAAAATAAAATGTTTTTCCTTTTCTTTGCCATTATATACTTTAAAGTTGGTTACTAACGGGAGCTCCACATGACTTTTATACCACGTTTCACCCCAAACCTCACCTTTGGCCGCAACCAATTCCGAAGTACCTTCTTGTCCAAATTCACCTGAAACGAGTAATTGCCCCGGCTCCACATGATCATTAATTTCTACCATTTTTTGGCCATTTTCAATATACATATTTACGATTATCGCTTTCTTTTTTGCGATAAGGTTCCTCGGTGATAAATGCTCTGGCTTTTTTGGCTCATTTTTCTCGACAACTTGAAGGTGGAAGGTTGTCCCTTTTAATTCCACTCCAACCCATGTTAGATCCCCAACATTATTAGTCAGTTTCCTTTGAATACCTTCCACATTATCTACAAATAATTGCAACTTTCCAATCTTAACACCCATCTTGTCCAATTCTTTACGAATCTGATACTCTGTCGCTGGTTTTGCCCCTTTTATTTCAATCCCCCAAATAACATTGGATAAAACCATTAAGATAAGCATGAAAATTCCTGCCCCCGCTAAAAAGCCACTATTTT
The DNA here is from genome assembly GCF_002584635.1 of Bacillus sp. AFS031507. Taxonomy (NCBI): domain Bacteria; kingdom Bacillati; phylum Bacillota; class Bacilli; order Caryophanales; family Bacillaceae; genus Bacillus; species Bacillus sp. AFS031507. Next base: position 26,941 of record NZ_NUOW01000003.1, on the reverse strand, counting down.
TAAGCACTCGCTTAATTAAAAAAGGCACTCCGCTCCTTCGCAGGAAGGAAATGGAGCATTCACTTTTCCTTGCATAATGTCTGATGTTCTTGGCATCTCTAAGTCTCATCTTAAAAGTAATAGTCTCTGTTCCATGACGTTTGACATGCCAAATATGAAGTCCATTCCTGGTAAGTACATTTAAAAAGCGTTCAATACCCTTTCCTGATACTTTAACAGTAACCCTGCCATATAAAAATTCGACCCACTGGTTATTCATTTTGTTCCTCCCGGATTATCATTTAAATAAATGACCTGTTCAATTTTCCCTTCAAGCAGAATTTCTTCAGGTAAAATCGTTTTAATAACAAAGGATTTACCTTTTATTAATAACTGCCCTTGCTTTAATAGCAAACGGAGTTCTTTATCAGTAAACACAAGCAAGCCACGATGGTTCTCAATATATACATGAATTTGCCCAACCATCGTAATGCGGGGTAAATCCATCATGACATCTTGAGGAAGATCCATTTTTTCAGCCATCCAGTTACGGACCCGTTGGCCCCATTTTTTCGCCATAAAAAAAGAACCCCCTTTCATCTCATATTTATGAAATGAAAGGAGGTTCTAGCACACCTTTTTCTATTTAGCTATGTTGATTTACAACTAACCTTTTCTTGGGAAAAAGGGCTTTTTGGAACGCGGCTCACCAAGAATTTCTGACCAAACCATACCATTAATGAGCGTTTTTTCATCTGGATAAAGAGAAATGATGCTTCCTTCCTCTTGCCCGGATTTAACTTCTACCTTCTCGACCTTTGGCTGGGCTATTGACATTCCAATTCGTTTAACCTCAGACTCTTGTTTCAACTGCTGGTATTTAATTTCGAGCTTTTCGAGATTTTCCAGTGGAATTTCCGATTGTATATTCTTTGATTTTAAAGTGCTGGTTGTTGGAATTTCATCATAATTGAGTTGCTTTTTAACTAGTGTCCGAATTTCTTCAAAAGTATCCCTTGAAAAAGTCCTATTGCGAGATTGACCTGTCTTACCTTTTGCCTTACGGAAAATGACAGAGACAATACCCATGACAATCAAAAATATTAAGGTTTCCAAAAATCACCACCCCTTTATTGTCCGTCTTTTTTGTCTCCCGTTATCTTACCAATTGAACCTCTCATTTCAGTATCTGCTGAAATATTTTTAAAGTTCATATAATCCATTACACCAATATTTCCTGATTTGAGCGCTTGAGCCATTGCAAGAGGAACCTCCGCCTCCGCTTCCACGACCTTTGCCCTCATTTCCTGGACCTTAGCTTTCATTTCTTGTTCTAACGCCACAGCCATTGCCCTGCGCTCTTCAGCTTTCGCTTGGGCAATTTTCTTATCCGCTTCAGCTTGTTCGGTTTGTAGTTCAGCTCCAATGTTTTTACCGATATCCACATCAGCAATATCAATCGATAGGATTTCAAAAGCTGTTCCGGCATCTAGTCCCTTCGAAAGAACCGTTTGCGAGATTAAATCTGGATTCTCGAGCACCTTGCTATGACTATCCGATGAACCGATCGTGGAAACAACCCCTTCACCGACACGAGCAACCACGGTTTCTTCCCCAGCACCACCGACAAGACGCTCAATGTTAGCTCGAACGGTAATTCTCGCTTTGGCCTTTACTTCGATACCATTCATAGCGACCCCGGCAATAAATGGAGTTTCAATTACTTTCGGATTAACACTCATTTGTACCGCTTCTAAAACATCACGCCCTGCTAGGTCAATGGCAGCGCAGCGTTCAAACGATAATTCAATATTTGCCCGATGTGCAGCAATTAGAGCATTGACTACTCTGTCAACATTCCCGCCGGCAAGATAATGACTTTCCAGTTGATTGGTGGTAACGTTTAAACCAGCTTTATGGGCTTTTATGAGTGGATTAACCACTCTGCTTGGCGTTACCCTTCTAAGCCTCATCCCAACTAACGTAAAGATACTAATACGGACTCCTGCCGCAAGCGCAGAGATCCAGAGCATGACTGGTACAAAGGATAATAAGATCCCAAATAAGATTAAAGCGACAACGACAACTGCAATGATAAAAATCGTTCCACTACCTACAATCATTTTTTAACCCCCTTCTTTTATTCTAATTCTCTTACAACAATACGTGCTCCTTCAACCTTTATGACTTTAACGATAGCATTCTGCTCGATAAAGCCTCCTTCGGTTACCGCATCAATTCTTTCGTTGTTAATAATAACGGTTCCTGCTGGGCGTAAAATGGTCAAGGCAATCCCTTCCATTCCCAACAGATCGGTACGATTAATATTAGAAACATATCCATCTTCTTTTCTTGCTGAATCAAAAAGAACCATTTTATTAAATAAAACAAGCTTTTTATCAAAAATTTTAATCATCATAAAGAAAACTAGGACAGATAAGAAAATCGCAATTAAGATGGAAACCCCGATTTGGATGGTGTCCGCTCCTGCTAAAAAAAGACTTAAAATTAAAGCGGCAACACCAAGTGTGCCAGAAATAGCTCCAGGTAAAAAGAACTCCAAGAAAATCAGCAGTAATCCTGCCACAAATAATAGTAAAGTACCATAGCCTGCAAGTCCTGCTTGAAAATGCCCATAAAAGAATAAAATGAGCGCAAACACACCAATAAATCCTGCCACACCAAACTTTGATGAAAAAAGCTCTAATACAATACCGATTCCCGCAATCGATAATAGAACGGTTACAACAATCGGGTCAGTAAGAAATTCAATCATTCGAAGGCCCCCTTTCTTTCTTTAGCTTCGACAATTAATAATACGTATGAAAATCAATTAAGTTTCATTATTAAAAATGATGCTTTGTTAAACTTGGCTGTTAATTTCCGCTCCAGGCGCGTGCGGTTCGCGGGCGGTCCGGGGAGCCTCCTCGGCGCTAAGCGCCTGTGGTGTCTCCCCTGCCCCGTCCTCCCGCAGGAGTCTTCGCGCCTTCTGCTCCAATCAACATGTGCCAAAATCAACAATGAGCTTTAATATAGCCAAAAATAAAAGACCGCAGGCCAATAGCCTACAGTCTTCATGTCAGAATACTATGAAAGGTGTTGTTGTACAAGTTTATTTACAAGTGCCCCATCTGCTTTACCCTTTACTTTAGGCATAATCGCAGACATCACTTTTCCCATTTCTGCTTTTGATTTTGCGCCGACTTCAGAAATTGTTTCTTTAACAATTTCCACCAGTTCCTCTTCAGAAAGCTGTTTTGGCATATACAATTCAACGATAGCCAACTCTGTACGCAACTTATCAACTAGGTCATCACGACCAGCTTTACCAAATTCATGGAGGGAGTCTTTGCGTTGTTTTACTTCGCGAGAAAGGACTGTTAACTCTACATCTTCTGCAAGCTCTTTTGTGCCGAGCTTGATAGCTTCATTTTGCAATGAAGCTTTCACCATCCGAATTACTGAGAGTTTGTCTTTTTCCTTGTTTCTCATCGCTTGTTTCATATCATTATTCAAACGCTCGAGAAGACTCATGTATTGCACCCTCTCTTAAAACTTACGTTTTCTAGCTGCTTCAGACTTTTTCTTGCGTTTTACACTTGGCTTTTCATAGAATTCGCGCTTTCTTGCCTCTTGCAAAGTACCAGTTTTTGATACTGTACGTTTGAAGCGACGAAGAGCATCTTCAAGCGATTCGTTTTTACGAACGACGGTTTTAGACATTCTCTTTCCCTCCCTCCGAAACACAACACACTAACATTCAATCCATGTACCTTGCAATTATAATATAACCTTGATACAAGGTCAACTGAAATTCACAGTGATAGTACATGCTTTTTATTTTTTATTCAATTAAATATAGACTTGTCTTAATTTCCCTTAAAAAGTGGCATGTCCCTCCTTCCCCCACCATACAATGAAGCGAGGGGGGCCATACAATGTTATACATATTATTATTTGTTCTTTGCATTTTATTATTTGTCTTTGGAATGACTATTATTAGATTTGCGCTGTTTAATCTATCAGCAAATAAATTAAAGGGCTGGCTGATTAAACTGACTAGTACTCCCTTAAAAGGGATGCTAACAGGGACATTTATTACGGCACTATTACAAAGCAGTACTGCCGTAATGGTGATTACAATTGGATTAATTTCAGCAAGGATCATGACGTTCCCTCAGTCGATTGGGATTATTCTAGGAACAAATATTGGAACTACCTTTAAAACAGAATTAATTACGTTTAATATAGATAAAGTCCTTGTTCCACTCGCTATTTGTGGAGCACTTCTTATATTATTTAGAAATAAAAAAGCGAGAAGTATCGGGATGCTACTATTTGGAATATCCTCTGTTTTTGCAGCAATGAAAGGCTTCGAAATGCTGGCTGTCCCGTTAACATCGATGAATATGATCAATAATTTTATCCTTTCCATTAATGATCAGATTCTTTTAAGCCTGTTAACCGGCACCATAATGACAGCTATTATTCAATCGAGTACGGCAATGACTGGAATTGCAATGAGCTTCCTAACAGCTGGGCTCTTGCAGCTTGATGCAGGTATTGCCATTGTACTCGGGGCGAATATTGGGACATGTATTACCGCCCTTATTGCTTCGATTGGCGGGGGAAAGGAATCGAGATTAGCTGCATTTGCGCACGTTTGGCTTAATGTATTTGGGGTACTGCTTTTTATCCCGCTCATCCCAACTCTTACTGACAATGCCCCACTTCTTGCAGATACAAAAAATGTCCAATTAGCCCATATAAGTGTCATCTTTAATGTTGCCACTTCTTTATTGGTCTTACCATTTGCAACGAAGTTTGGGAAAATGATTTTATTTTTACATGATAAAACACCTAAAAATCCAAGTACATGAAAATAAGACGGCTTTTTAGCCGTCTTATACTGAATTTACTGGATATTCTTGGAATTTATATCATCCTAATAATCTGAAGTAGCAGTTTGTCCCTTGACAATGGCGATACTTGAACTGGCCCCAATCCTTGTCGCTCCGGCCTCAATCATTTTTTGGACATCTTCCGTATTTCTAACTCCACCTGAAGCTTTAACACCCAAATCTGGACCGACAGTTTTCCTCATTAAGGCGATATCTTCCGCTGTCGCTCCTCCAGTTGAAAATCCTGTGGAAGTTTTCACAAAATCTGCTCCTGCTTTAACGGAAAGTTCACAGGCGCGAATCTTTTCTTCTTTTGTTAACAAACTTGTTTCTATAATAACTTTTGTATGTGCTTTGCCCTTTGCAGCCTCAACCACCGCCCGAATATCTTTTTCCACCAACTCATCGTTATGATCCTTTAATGCCCCTATATTTATGACCATATCCACTTCTTCCGCACCATTTTCTATAGCGTTTTTTGTTTCAAACGCTTTAGTTTCAGAAGTGGCCGCTCCTAACGGAAATCCAATTACGGTACAAACCATCACACCACTGCCTTGTAGCAGTTCTTTAGCTGTGCTTACCCATGTAGGATTTACACACACCGAAGCAAATTTATATTCCTTCGCCTCTTGGCATAAAGATTCAATTTGCTGTCTCGTTGCTTCCGGCTTCAGTAGAGTGTGGTCAATCATTGCAGCAATATTTGTAGTAACCATTATCATGCTCCCTTCGATGTCCATTCGAATTAATAAATCGCTCCACAGTAGATTAAAATGAAATTTGCAGCTGAAAATAGTTTAACCTAAATACCACAAAAAAAAAGGACCTAAATGGTCCTTATATGGCAGCTTCTTCTTCTATTAACAATTCTGTTTTTGAGACGGAATCCTCAATAACTTTCACAAATTGTCCCTGGTTGTATGGGTAGCCTGCCTTGGAAATCTTTACTTTTACAATTTTACCAATCAAATCTTCTGTCCCTGAGAAAACAACTTTCATGTAATTATCAGTATATCCGATTAGGAAACCAGAATTAGCTTCATCCTTAGATACCTCTTCAGGGATTACTTCTACCACTTCATCCTCAAATTGTGAGGCATATTCCTTTGCCAGCTGATCTGAAAGGGAAATTAAGCGGTGAACACGTTCATTTTTTACCTCTTCATCGACTTGATCTTCCATCCGAGCTGCTGGTGTTCCTGTACGTTTAGAGTACGGGAATACGTGAAGTTCAGAAAATTTATGGTCATTAATAAAATTAAATGTTTCCATAAACTCTTCTTCTGTTTCACCTGGGAAACCTACAATTACATCGGAGGTTACTGCTAATCTCGGAAGAACTTCCTTAAGCCGATCCAATCTTTCTCCAAAGAACTCCATCGTATATTTGCGTCGCATTCTTTTTAGAACTGAATTGGAACCAGATTGCAACGGAATATGCAAATGACTGACAACAATAGTTGAATGTTTAATTACTTCAATCACTTCATCCGTAATCTGACTCGCTTCAATGGATGAAATACGTAATCGTTTTAGCCCTATAACTGTCTCCAAGTCACGAAGTAATTGTGCCAGATTGTAATCCTTTATGTCTTCTCCATAACCGCCAGTGTGAATACCTGTCAGAACAATCTCTTGGTAACCAGCATCAACTAATTGTTGGGCTTGACGGATAACTTCCTTGGGATCACGAGATCTCATTAAGCCGCGTGCCCAAGGAATAATACAGAAGGTACAGAAATTGTTACAACCTTCTTGGATTTTTAAAGAGGCACGTGTCCGGTCGGTAAAGGACGGGACATCAAGTTCTTCATAGATACGACTTTTCATGATATTGCCTACACCATTAATCGGCTGGCGCTCAAGCTTATATTGCTCAATATATTCCAGCATTTTATTACGGTCCTGTGTTCCGACCACAACATCCACACCAGGAATAGCCATAATTTCTGCAGGTGATGTTTGCGCATAACAACCTGTTACACAAATTACCGCATCCGGGTTTTTCCTGACTGCGCGACGAATGACCTGTCGGCTTTTTTTGTCGCCGGTATTTGTGACGGTACATGTATTAATAATATAAACGTCCGAAATTGATTCAAAATCAATTCGTTCATAGCCTTCTTGTTTAAATAATTGCCAAATAGCTTCAGTTTCATAGTGATTAACTTTGCATCCTAATGTATGAAACGCAACTGTTGCCATTATTTTCACCTCATTAATTCAAAATGATAGGAAATAGCCGCTAATGCATATAATGGAGCGGTTTCCGTTCGTAGTATTCTTGGGCCTAACCCACAAACTGCAAAATCGTTATTCTTTAATTGCTGTACTTCTGCATCAGATAAGCCGCCTTCTGGTCCAAAAACCAAAAGAAGAGAATCACCTTTGCTCATTTTATTGAGGCTAGACGCAAAAACGGATGTTTCGCCATTTCTACTCTCTTCTTCAAAAGCAACCAATTTATATTCATATTCTTTGCTTTTTGAAAGCAATTCTTTAAAGCTAATCGCACTACTAACTTCCGGTAAAAAGGCACGGTGGGATTGCTCAGCAGCTTCTTTTGCTATTTTTTGCCATCTGTCTATTTTTTTCGCTGCTTTTTTTTCGTCCCATTTTACAACTGAACGAGCCGCTGAGAATGGGAGAAACTGATGTGCACCCAGTTCTGTTCCTTTTTGAATGATCCATTCCAGCTTGTCCCCCTTGGGTAGTCCGCTAGCAATCGTTATTGAAATCGGAAGCTCTGAGACCTCATCCTTCCATTGTACAACGTCTGCAACAACACTTGTATCGGTAATTTCTGCAAGGGCACATACAGCTTGCTTCCCCGCTGGGTCAACACAAATAATCTGATCACCGAGTTGCATGCGCATAACCTTGACGATATGATGGCGGTCCTCTTCATCAATCAAAAAACGCTCACCATTTGCTCGTTGTTTAACAAAGTATCGTTGCACACTTCCTGCACCCTCTCTAAACATTTACAATTTATTTTACTAAAGAAAATCTTGATTTAAAAGTATAGCACGAAAAAAAGGGGTAAGTATCACCCCTTTTTTCAACCATTATAACCTTTTGGCAATGATTGCAACCCAATCTTCCATCAAAATCGTTTCGATAATTTCAAAACCAGCCGCTACTAATGAATCTTTAACCTGATCTTTTTTCTGATTGATAATTCCCGAGGTAATAAAAGATCCGCCAGGTTTGACAACCTTGGCAGCATCCTCAGTAAATCGGAGAATTACTTCAGCTAGTATATTAGCAACCACTACATCAGCAGAATTTTCTTCCACGCCATCGAGCAGATTATTTTGTGCTGTTGTTGCACGATCACTCACTTTATTGAGTTTAATGTTCACTCTCGCAGTTGTTACCGCTACCTCATCAAGGTCAAAGGCACGGACATCTTCGGCACCAAGCATTGCTGATGCAATACTTAATACGCCCGAACCTGTTCCCACATCAATAACCCGGTCACCAGGACGAACCGTTCTTTCAAGTGCTTGAATACACAAGACAGTTGTCGGATGTGTACCTGTTCCAAATGCCATTCCTGGATCTAATTCAATAATTAATTCATCACTGCTGACCGGGGTATAAATCTCCCAAGTCGGAACAATTGTAAACTTTTCAGAAATTTTCACAGGATGATAATATTTTTTCCATGCTGTTGCCCATTCTTCTTCATTTACTTCACTTATGGTTACTTTATTTTTACCGATATCGATATTGTGAATAATTAAATTATTAATTGATTCTTTAATCGCATCCACCGTTTCGCCTAAAAAGCTGTTAACCGGAAGATATGCCTTTAATATTACGCCTTCATCGGGATAATCATCGGGATTGAGTTGATAGATTTCACCAAATTGATCTTCTCTTTCTTTCGTCAGTTCAAATGGATCTTCAATGACTACACCGCTCGCCCCAGCTTCATGCAAAATATGAGAAATAGGTTCAATCGCCTCATTTGTTGTGTGAATACTGATTTCGGACCATTTCACATCTACCAACTCCAATCCTTACTCGCTTTTAAAGGCTCGTTTTACTTTTGAGAAAAAACTTTCTTCGTGTTCACCAATGGGAGAAGAGCCACTAAGCTCTGCAAATTCTTTTAAAAGTTGCTTTTGTTTATCTGATAGTTTTGTTGGAGTAATGATTCGAACTAGAATATATTGATCTCCAACACCGTATCCGCGGACGTTAGGAACACCTTTTCCTTTTAATCGGAATTTTTTCCCTGTTTGCGTCCCAGCAGGAATTTTCAACTTTACTTTCCCGTGCAATGTAGGTACTTCAATCTCATCACCCAAGGATGCTTGAACAAAAGTGATCGGCATTTCACAATATATATCATCGCCATCTCTTTCAAAAAACTCATGCTGGTTCACATGGAAAACAACATAAAGATCTCCAGCTGGCCCACCGTTAATTCCTGCTTCTCCTTGACCTGACATGCGAAGCTGCTGTCCATCATCAATACCTGCAGGGATTTTAACATGAATTTTCTTGCGCTTTTGTACTTTTCCTTTACCACCGCATGTTGAGCACTTATGTTTAATTTCTTTCCCGGTACCATTACAGTGATTACATGTACGACGATTTACAATTCTGCCGAATGGGGTGTTTTGCTCCACATTTAACTGCCCGGTTCCATGACAGTGCTGGCAAGTTTCTGGTTTGGTTCCAGGCTTTGCCCCAGATCCACTGCATGTACCACAGGTTTCTTCACGTGGAATTTCAATATCTGTTTCTTTTCCAAAGGCCGCTTCTTCAAAAGTTACGGTCATCGTATACTGAAGGTCAGCACCTTGTCTTGGTGCGTTCGGATCACGTCTTCTTCCGCCTCCACCGCCGCCAAAAAAGGTATTAAAGATATCTTCAAACCCGCCAAAGCCTCCGCCGAAATCTCCACCACCGCCAAAGCTTTGGTTCGGATCCGTATGACCAAATTGATCATAATGTGCCTTTTTCTGATCATCGCTTAATATTTCATAAGCTTCAGTTATTTCCTTGAATTTATCCGCCGCATCTGCTTCTTTATTAATATCTGGATGATATTTTTTTGAAAGCTTTCGATAGGCCTTTTTTATTTCATCCTTTGAAGCACTTTTACTAATCCCAAGTACTTCATAGTAATCCCGTTTACTCATGATTACCCACTCCCGAATCTGTCACATAAAGATTATTCTATCATTTATACCAATAGTATTGCAATAAAAAAGCCAAAGCCCATAGTTCTGACTTTGACTTTTTTCTAAGCTGTATAAAACTCTTATTTGTCCTCTTTTACTTCTTCAAATTCTGCATCGACAACATCATCTTTACCGGCAGTATTTCCAGCCTCAGGGCCACCCTGTTGTGCTTGTTGCGCAGCTGCTGCTTGCTCATAAAGCTTAACTGTCAAAGCTTGAACGATTTCTTGTAATGCATCCTTTTTCGCACGGATTTCAGTAAGATCGTTTTTCTCAATCGCTTCTTTTAATGCATCCTTCGCTTCATTTGCTTTCGCAACTTCACCTGCATCTACCTTACCTTCAAGATCTTTTAAGGTTTTTTCTGTTGTAAAGACAAGTTGGTCTGCTTCATTACGAAGTTCCACTTCTTCTTTGCGAAGCTTATCTGCATCTGCGTTTTCTTCTGCTTCACGGACCATTTTTTGGATTTCTTCGTCTGATAGTCCTGTTGAAGACTTGATGGTAATTTGTTGTTCTTTATTTGTACCAAGATCTTTCGCACGAACATTTACAATACCATTCTTATCAATATCAAAGTTTACTTCAATTTGTGGAATCCCACGTGGTGCTGGTGGAATATCTGATAATTGGAATCGTCCTAGAGTCTTGTTATTGGCCGCCATTGGACGTTCCCCTTGTAGAACATGGATGTCAACAGCTGTTTGGTTATCAGCAGCAGTTGAGAAAACCTGCGATTTAGATGTAGGGATTGTTGTATTACGATCAATTAACTTCGTAAAAACGCCGCCCATTGTTTCAATACCAAGAGATAGTGGTGTAACGTCAAGCAATACAACGTCTTTTACATCACCAGTAATTACACCACCTTGAATAGCAGCACCCATTGCTACAACTTCATCTGGGTTAACACCACGATGAGGTTCTTGTCCAGTTGCTTGTTTAATTGCTTCTTGAACAGCCGGAATACGTGTTGAACCACCAACCAGGATCACTTTATCAATTTCTGAAGGAGTTAATCCAGCATCGCTTAATGCTTGACGCGTTGGACCCATTGTCCGCTCTACAAGATGCGCAGATAATTCGTCAAATTTTGCTCTAGTCATCGTTACTTCTAGGTGAAGCGGACCAGCTGGACCAGCAGTAATAAACGGTAGTGAAATTTGAGTAGAAGTCACACCAGATAGATCTTTTTTTGCTTTTTCAGCTGCATCTTTTAGGCGCTGTAACGCCATTTTATCTTGAGCTAGGTCAATCCCATTTTCTTTCTTGAATTGATCAACGAGGTAATCAATAACGACTTGGTCAAAGTCGTCCCCTCCAAGTCGATTATCACCGGCAGTTGACTTAACTTGGAATACACCGTCGCCTAATTCAAGGATTGAAACGTCAAATGTTCCACCGCCAAGGTCATAAACAAGGATTGTTTGATCTTGATCCGTTTTGTCTAATCCATAGGCAAGAGCTGCTGCAGTTGGCTCGTTGATAATACGCTCTACTTCAAGACCAGCAATTTTCCCAGCATCCTTTGTTGCCTGGCGTTCAGCATCATTAAAGTACGCAGGAACTGTAATGACGGCCTTTGTAACTGGTTCGCCTAGATAATCTTCTGCATAAGATTTTAAATATTGAAGAATAATGGCAGACAGTTCTTGTGGTGTGTACTCCTTGCCTTCAATCTCCACTTTATAATTTGTGCCCATATGGCGTTTAATCGACATAATTGTATTTGGGTTTGTAATTGCTTGGCGCTTTGCTACTTCCCCAACTTGGCGTTCCCCATTTTTAAAAGCAATAACTGAAGGAGCCGTACGATTGCCTTCTGGATTTGGAATAACCTTAGGTTCGCCACCTTCAAGGACAGCAACACAAGAGTTGGTTGTACCAAGGTCAATACCGATAATTTTACTCATTTCCTTTTCCTCCTAAAAAAAATATGTAGTTTTATTGATTTACTTTCACCATTGCTGGGCGAATGACACGATCCTTTAACAAATAACCTTTTTGAAATTCATCCGTCACAATGTTAGAGCCATAGTTCTCGTCCTCACCCTGCATTACAGCTTGATGCTGATGCGGATCAAACTCTTTACCTACCGATTCAATAGGTTCAACACCTTCAATTTTCAAGGCATCCAGCAAACTACGGTAAACCATGTCCATCCCTTGCAGAAGTGTCTTTGTTTGTTCATTATCTGCTTCAACTTTCATTGCTCTTTCAAAGTTGTCTATTGCAGGCAGTAAATCTGTAATTAATTTTTGTGCTCTATATTTTTGGCTCGCTTCTAGATCTAATCTAGTACGCCTCCGGAAATTATCAAAATCTGCTTGTAGTCGTAGATATCGATTATCTGCTTCATCTAATTTTGCCTTCAGCAATTGAATTTCTTGTTCCTTTTCATCAACTGGAAGGACATCAACTTTTTCTGTTGTGCCATCCTCTTCAAAAACAGTCTCAACCGTTTTTTCATCGGTAAGTTCAACATTATCAGTATTTTCAATCTCAACTTCTTCATTTATCGTGTTATTATTCTCATTTGTCAACTTACTCACCTCCCTTAAAGCATTTGCACTCATTTATTTTATAATTCATATTCACAAGAAAGGGGATGAAATAAACGGTTTTTCACCCTTACTCAATATTTCCAGTGCTATTTATTTTGATACAACTTTGTTAAAACAGCCGTTAAATCCTTACTAAAAAATTGTAATAAGCTAATGACTCGAGAATATTCCATTCTTGTAGGACCAAGGATGGCAATCGTTCCTAAATTTTCAGCCCCTGCTGAATAGGTAGCTGTGATTAAGCTGCAATTATCCATGACACTATTATTATTTTCTCTGCCAATTTTGACGTGAATACCCGCTGAATCATTTCTGATCAAGTTATAGATCCACTCTTCTTGGTCAATCATGGTTAGCAGGCTGCGGAGTTTTGCTACATCATGAAACTCCGGCTGGCTTAACATATTTGTTTTTCCACCAAAGAAAAGTTTTTCATTACTAGGCATTTTTAATGAGTCAGCGATCGTATACAGCATTAGATCATAATTATGGATATGCTGCCTTAAGAGCATGGCAACTTCCTTATAAATTTTATCATTTAAGTCTTCAAGAGGAACTCCCGCTAAACGATCATTCAAGATATTTACTGTTTTTTCTAAATCACTTGCATCCACGGAGGGCGGTAAAGAAAAGGTCCTGTTTTCAACATGTCCCGTATCTGTTACAAAAATAGCCACCGCGGTTTCTTTATTTAATGGGATGATTTGAATTCTTTTCAACTTATTAATACTTACTGCAGGACCAAGGACAATCGATGTGTAATTGGTTAGTTCCGATAATATTTTTGCTGACCTCTGAATAATTTTTTCGAACTCGAAAATTTTCTCAGCAAAAATCGACTGAATAATGGATACATCATGCTGATTTAACACCTGTGGAGACAGGAGATGATCAACATAATACCGATAACCTTTTTCCGATGGGACACGCCCTGAAGAGGTATGTGTCTTTTCAATATATCCCAACTCTTCAAGGTCGGACATTTCATTGCGAATAGTTGCCGAACTAAAAGAGATTTCCTCTTTTTTCGACAAGCTTCTTGAGCCGACTGGTTGGGCAGATCGAATAAAGTCATCAACAATAACCTGAAGAATTAACAATTGACGATCTGTTAACAACATTCATCACCTCTGTTAGCACTCCTAGTTACCGAGTGCTAATTATACTAATAAATTATCAAAAAAGGGGGGATTCTGTCAATCAAAAAGAAACATAGACGAGCTGAAGTATGACTGTTAATAAAATCCAATGCGTTATCTTAAAAATGCCTGAAAAACTTCATTTCCTAACAACCGTCCCTTTTTTGTTAAAAATATATGATCTTTCCCCACTTCTAACCACTGTTTAGCAGTTAATTCCGCAATCTCTTTTTCGAATAACTGAAGTGGATCAACAGAAAACTTTTCAATAAAGTGACGGACCGATACCCCGGCTGTTTTGCGTAAACCTAAGAACATTTCTTCTTCCATTTGTTCTACTTTTGTGGTCTGATGTTCCTCAATAACAGGGAGTATACCATTATTAATTTGGTCCATATATCTTTTTAACGGACCTGTATTTGAACGTCTTATCCCATTTAAATAACTATGTGCCCCCGCTCCAAACCCATAATAGGATTCGTTGTTCCAATAGGCTAAGTTATGCCTGCTTTCAAAACCAGGTTTGGAGAAATTACTAATTTCATATTGGTTAAAGCCATGCTTTTCCATTTCTTCCATTAGTAATTCATACATGGCTGCTTCCACATCCTCACCAGGAGTTGGCAGCTTTCCTTTTTTCAGTAAGTTATAAAAGACCGTTTTCGGTTCAATGATTAAGGAATAGGCTGAGTAATGTGAGATATCAAGGGAAAAAGCTTCTGTTAACGACTCTTTAAAATCAATTATCGTTTGTGACGGTAAACTGAAGATCAGATCGATGCTGATATTGTCAAAGCCTAAAGATTTTGCGTTATCAATGGTTTGATAAACATCTTTCGCTTTATGAACGCGACCGATTTTTTTTAGTAATTCCTCATTAAAGGTTTGCACACCAAGACTAAGGCGATTTACACCTGCATCTTTTAATATTTGTAATTTTTCCTTTGTTAAATCACCTGGGTTCGCTTCAAAGGTAAATTCCAACTGCTTGCTCTTGGATAAATTCTTGTTAATACTCTCGCAAAAACGATCCAGTTGCTGCTCATTTAACGATGTCGGCGTACCTCCACCGACAAATATCGTTTGCAGATCACTTGTGGGAAAATGGTTAACCGTCATTTTCATTTCTTGATCCAGAGCATTTAAATAGTCATCTACCGGCTGTCCCTTTAGAAATACTTTATTAAAATCACAATAATGGCAAATATGTTCGCAAAAGGGGATATGGAGATAAGCAGATTTAATCATTTCTTTCACTTCCTCTGTACTTGTAACAAAAAGAGGCTAGAATTCGCCCGAAAAAATGGCTTGTCCTAACCTCCCGCTAGTTTATTTTTTTGTGTTGTTATCATCCATTTTTAAGACAGCCATGAATGCTTCTTGTGGTACTTCAACGGATCCAACCTGTTTCATCCGCTTCTTACCTTCTTTTTGCTTCTCTAACAATTTACGTTTACGAGAGATATCTCCACCATAACATTTTGCTAATACGTTTTTACGCATGGCTTTAATTGTGGAACGAGCAACAATTTTTTGACCAATTGCAGCTTGAATAGGAACCTCAAACTGTTGTCTTGGAATAAGTTCTTTCAGCTTTTCGACAATGATTTTTCCGCGTTCATACGCAAAATCTTTATGGACAATAAAGCTGAGTGCATCGACTTTTTCAGCATTTAACAATATGTCCATTTTAACCAGACTCGAAGGCTTATAACCAATTAATTCGTAATCAAAGGATGCATATCCTCTTGTGCTTGATTTTAATTGATCAAAGAAATCGTAAACAATTTCCGCTAATGGCATCTCATAGATGATACTCACCCTATTTTCAGCCAGATATTCCATTGTAACAAAAATCCCGCGTTTAAGTTGGCACAATTCCATAATAGTTCCTACATAATCATTCGGAGCCATCATTGTTGCTTTTACATATGGCTCTTCCACACGGTCTATTTTTTGCGGATCTGGTAAATCCGATGGATTATCCACCTTTATTTCAGAACCATCTGTCATGTGAACGTGATAGATAACACTTGGTGCAGTCGTAATTAAGTCGATTTTGAATTCACGCTCAATCCGTTCTTGAATGATTTCCATATGAAGAAGTCCTAAAAATCCACAACGGAAACCGAATCCAAGTGCTTGCGATGTTTCAGGTTCAAATTGAAGTGATGAATCATTTAACTGCAGCTTTTCAAGCGCTTCACGCAGGTCATTAAATTTCGCTGTATCAATTGGATATAACCCGCAATAAACCATTGGGTTGAGTTTGCGGTAACCAGGAAGGGCTTCTGTTGCCCCATTTTTCGCATTTGTAATCGTATCACCGACGCGAGTGTCACCGACATTTTTAATCGATGCAGATAAAAAGCCAACATCTCCGACGGTTAACTCATCAAGCAACGTCGCTTTTGGTGTAAATACACCTACCTCATTCACTTCAAATTCTTTCCCAGTAGCCATCATTCTTACTTTGTCGCCAACTTTAACCGTTCCTTCGACAACACGGATGTAGGCAACAACACCACGATAGGCATCATAGAGGGAATCGAAAATCAGCGCTTTTAATGGTGCTTCCGGATCTCCTGTTGGTGCAGGAACTTTTTGCACAACCTGTTCAAGGATTTCTTCGATCCCGATACCTGCTTTAGCTGAAGCTAATACAGCTTCTGAAGCATCTAAGCCGATGACTTCCTCAATTTCACCGCGGACCCGTTCTGGGTCAGCACTAGGTAAGTCGATTTTATTGATGACTGGTAATATTTCAAGGTCGTTATCAAGGGCAAGGTAAACGTTCGCTAGTGTCTGTGCTTCAATTCCTTGTGCAGCGTCAACGACTAAAACAGCCCCTTCACAGGCTGCAAGGCTCCTTGATACCTCATACGTAAAATCGACATGTCCCGGTGTATCAATTAAATGGAAAATATATTCTTCTCCATCTTTTGCTTTGTATTT
The DNA here is from genome assembly GCF_002584635.1 of Bacillus sp. AFS031507. NCBI lineage: Bacteria > Bacillati > Bacillota > Bacilli > Caryophanales > Bacillaceae > Bacillus > Bacillus sp. AFS031507. Next base: position 10,198 of record NZ_NUOW01000003.1, on the reverse strand, counting down.
TAACTGGACGGCATTTAACTTAATGGTAATCCCGCGTTCTCTTTCAAGGTCCATTGAATCTAATAGCTGGTCTTTCATTTCCCGAGAGGTTAAGGCATTGGTTTTTTCCAAAATTCGGTCAGCCAATGTTGATTTCCCATGATCGATATGGGCAATAATCGAGAAATTTCTAATTTTTGATTGTCGTTTAAGTCTTTCATCATTGTTCACGGTATTTCACTCCTACTATACTCGCACATATACACTATTTTGAATTATAACAATAGGATTAAGAAGATTCAATGGAAACTCTAATAAGATTATTTCCTTAAATAAAATAGCGGCACCCAAAAGGTGCCACTTACACGTTTTAATCAGCTATGAGATCAACTATTTTTTCGGAGGCACCTGATATCCCTTCAGACATCTTCTTTCCCATCGAAGAGAAAAAATTATAAGCACTTATTTCTTCGAGTTTCTTCTTCTTTGCCTCAAGATCATGGCTTGAGATATCATTCCCCAGAAAGGTAGCTCTTAGGTCACTGTCCGTTTCATTTAAACTGACAGCATTTTGAAAATTGGGATCATCATAGCCTTTCATTTTATGAATACCATCATTAGCTAATTGCATTCCTACTAAAACAGAGATTAACATGAGAGCGCTTAAGCAAAAGCTTTTTAACATGAACATCTTCATAAAAAATGCTCCCTTACATCTATTGTTTATTGGTTGATTGCTCAACATCCTGGTTAACTTTTTCAGCCTGCCAGTAAAATTCACTAAATACATCGGCAAGCGCGTCAGCCGACCGATTTAATTCTTCAAACGTATTATCCACTCCGCCAAATTCAATCAAAAGTGCATTTTCAGACAGGTTTTGATTGTAGATACTGTTAGAGCCAGCAGCGTTTTTAATCATAACTCCCCTGCTTAAACCTTTATACTTCTTTTGTAGGAGATCGTGTAGCTCCTTTGCTAGTTTTGCATTCTTTTCATAATTTGGGTTTTTACCACCGATAATAAATGCAAGTCTGGCATATGATTTACCATTTATACTTACGGTTGTTTGTGGTTTTCGTTGTGAATCCCGATGAATATCAATAATATAATTTATATCTCGGTTTGATGCCATTGCTGCTTGAACAACCGGACGGGATTCTTGGTACGATTTAGCATAGCTTAAATGTTTTTTATTTAAGTTCCCCTGAATATCAGTTTTATCAATAAAAGTACCGATTCCTCGATCTTCTAAGCTCGTTTTTAGTTGATCGCCGATTTTGGTTACGTTAATCTTTGAATGATATGCAGTATCAGGATCGTTGACTCCTTTTAGATATGGGATATACGATTCCCGATTATGTGTAAAGTAAACATACATAACCTTACGCTTGCCTGTTGTTTTACTAGGATCAGCAGGCGGCTTTTCACCTGCAGGCGTTTCGATACTATCTAAATTCTGCAGTGATGCCTCCCGCTCGGCTTTCATAATCTCAATCGGTGGGGCGGATTCTATTGGCATATTGGTATAGTTAGTTCCCTCGCCAGCAACAACAATTTTCCCATCAAATTGAAAGAATCCAGGAAGCTCTCTGCCAAGCAGGCTTCGGGGATCATTTAAATTAATATTACTTGATAGCTTAAATACTAAGTTGGTTAATTTAGGAGTTGCCGTCCAGTCTTGTCCAACTGATAAAAAATGATGGTTTTCCCAGCCCATTAATTGATAAAGCAATTCTCCATTCACATTTGTTGCAGCCTGATTTACTGAAGATGACATAGGCCGATATTGTGGTTTTAACGAGGTTAATAATCCACTAATAGAGAAAATCATTATCATAAATATTAACAGTAATCCAGCGGCTTTAAGTAAACTTGATCCTTGTACCATAACAAACGTTCCTGAATTTCTAGCTTTCATGGTTCCACCTCGCAAATCGGATTCTAGTAAATATTATGAAGATACTAGAATCGATAGAACCACTAGTTATATTTTCGAGGCACTTCCTGTAAAACATAGATTTCGAAAGTACCTCTAAAAATTCTGCTATTTTGTATAATACCCAGCATTCTCTTGGTCCACTGCACTATGAAGCGAGGAATTCAATCCGTTCGCAATCAAATTTGCCATATCTTCAATAAAAACGTCTACTTCCTTTGGAGTGACCATTAAATTATGTCCGATCGGAGATAACACCTCATAAATTAATTTTCTTTTTTCATCATCCTCTAGTGTACCAATCATCCCAAGAAACGTCTTACGGTGCTGTTCCTCAGGTAAATCCTCTTCGGTCAATTTTCGCTTTTCTCCGAAACTCATTCCTGCTGGTGCAAGTGCCCTGGAAGGCCGATTTCCTTCACGAAGTTCTTTCCCAAAATGCTTGAGAATAAAATCAATCGTATCACTTGTAATGGAGACGGCATCGACAACGGTCGGAACTCCAATCGCAATGACAGGAATACCCAAAGTTTCCTTACTCAGTTCTTTTCTTTTATTACCGACACCGGAACCAGGATGAATGCCTGTATCAGAGATTTGGATTGTCGAATTAACTCTTTCAATCGATCGTGATGCTAGTGCATCAATGGCAATCACAAAATCAGGTTTTGTTTTTTCAACAACTCCAAATATGATATCACTTGTCTCAATCCCGGTTAAACCCATAACACCAGGTGATAATGCACTTACGGATCGATAGCCTTCTTCGACATTTTCCGGCTGAAGCTGAAAAAGGTGACGCGTAACCAACAAGTTTTCACATACCATGGGTCCAAGTGCGTCTGGGGTTACATTCCAATTTCCGAGCCCAACAACAAGACACGAATCCGTCTTTTTAATCCCAGTTCCCTCCAAAAAGTAAGCAAACTCTCTAGCGAAAATTTCTTCCACCTTTTGCTGTACCTCTGTATTTTGCTGGCGAATCCCTTGTACTTCTACCGTTAAATATCTACCAGCCTTTTTGCCCAGCTGTTGTTCACCCTGTTTGGTCACTTCAACTAATGAAATCTTTATGTCATCAACATCTTTTTCCTTAATAATCACGCCTTCAATTTGTGAAAGATCTTTCTCTTGCCCGACAGTTCCTTTCTGCTGTGTAAGGACCATTTCCCTTGCTTCAATTGCCAAATCCGTTCGAACGGAGTACTGACTTAAGTCAATCGACTCACCCATTATTATTCACTCCCATCAAAATTTTCCTAAAATCTAGAAACTATTCCCTATTTTTGCCCTTTCCGGCATAAATCATGCAAATGATATTCTTCTTCGTAGAAACAAGTATTGCATTATAGGCTTCCATTTGATAAAATATTTCATGTTCTGAATTATTTTTTATGAATGTTAAGTCGAGTTCATATAGTGTCTCGATTCTTTGTAGGAGGTGAAAGTAATGCCTAATATTAAATCTGCTATTAAGCGTGTAAAAACAAGCGAAGCTCGTAATGCTCAAAATACAACTGCGAAATCTGCAATGCGTACTGCTGTTAAGAAAGTAGAAGCTGCTATTTCTACTAACGACGGTGCTGCTGCTAAAGAAGTATTTGCAACTGCTGCTAGTAAATTAGACAAGGCTGCTGCAAAAGGTCTTATCCACAAAAATGCTGCTGCTCGTAAAAAATCCCGTCTAATGAAAAAAACTAACGCTCTATAATTGAGCGTAAAAAAACGATTCCCTTTAACAGGAATCGTTTTTTTATTTCTTTAAATGAAATAGAAACATCTCAATCAATAAAGATTTATTCATGCCTCCTGTTTTCATTTGGAAGTCCGCTTCAGCAAGGAGGTCAATTATATTAGCCAATTCTTCATCTGTAAATTTAGGAGCTTGACCGAGAGCAAGTTTGACTCGGAATGGGTGTGTTTTCAAGAAACCTGCTATTTGCTGCTGTCCATATCCTCTTCTCGAGAGCTCCTTCACTTGGTAAATTAACCTAAATTGTCCTGCCAACAATGCCAGAATCTTAATCGGCTCTTCATTTTGTTTTAACAAATCATAATAAATTCTTAAGGCCTCATCGAGTTTTCGCTGAACCACTTTTTCAATGAGCGTAAAAATATTTTGCTCTAGTGAACGAGCAACTAATTTTTCCACTAGGCTGACATCAATTCTTTTTTCATCTGCCGCATATAATGCTAATTTGTCCACTTCACTGGTAATCATAAACATATTTGTTCCAACCAAAGCGAGCAATTGTTCAATAGCATCAGGTTCAAATTCAATCCCACTTCTTTTCGCCCTGCTCTTTACCCAGTTCCGTAAATCATGTTCATTTAACTTTTTGGCTTCGACTATTTCAGCATTTCTTTTTAATTCTTTCGTTATTTTTTTCCGTTCATCCAATTTTTCATATGGTGCCGAAATAACTAATACTGAGTAGGGTGCCGGCTCTTTTAAATACATTTCGAACCTAGAAAAATTATGATCAATCTTTTCTTTTGATTTTTCAGCCGTTAAAAAAGCAGGATTATGTAAAAAAATAATTTTCTTTTCTCCTAAAAAAGGAAAAGTTTCCGCATCTTCGATTGCAACCTCAATTGGCGTTTCCTCTAAATCATAGCTCGCAAAATTAAAATCCTTTTCTTCTTCGTTTAAAATATGGTTAAGTAATAATTGCTTTGTTTCATTTATTAAGAATGTCTCTGTTCCAAATAATAAATAAATAGGAGCAATTTCCTTTTGTTTAATTTTTCTCCAAATATCCACTACCATTTGTCAGCGCTCCCCTTCTCCCACTCATATATATGGTAAAGAAGCTTGGACAATTTGACAAGCATTTAAAGGGAATTAGCACTTATCAATAAGTGCTAATTCCCAATCTATAATGAACGCCTGCAATAGAAGCCCTAGGATATTCTATTGTCTGGCGGAGTTCCTTGTGTAAGTTTAGTGTAGCCTTTTATCAGTCTCACTATTTTGACAACTCTTGTCAGTTAAGGAAAGCAATTTGATGTACGCTGGATTTTTTCTTGAGAATGACTTATACTATATGTGAAATAGGAGGGGTAGACTGTGAATGAATTTGAAAAAGATGTGCAAAGTAAACGAAACGACGCGATTGATTCTGGGGTAGGATTTGGGGTTTCCTTTGGTTTTTTTGCCATAATGTTTATTGTTGCTACAGTCATTAAAGTAATCGGTTCATAATGAATGGCTACATATGGGTAATTTAGGAGACTGCATTCGTGCAGTCTTTTTTAATTTTTCTTGAGATGCTTTATCCTATGGTAAATAGGGAGAAATGGTTCCTTTTCCTTGATAAAATTTATAGGTTATTGCTCCTTGCTGATCTGTTCGAAAAATAACTGTATTTGTTTTTCTTAACCGGTTAAGCACCTCTGAATGTGGGTGACCAAAACGATTTTTTTCACCGACCGAAATTAATGCTATTCTTGGGCTAATTTGATTAATAAAAGATTCTGCACTTGATGTTTTACTCCCATGATGACCAGCTTTTAAAACATCAACCTTTAAATTAGGATATTTTTTTATGATTTTCTCTTCCCCTTCTTGATCAAGATCTCCACCAAAAAACCAATTAACTCCCCCTAATTGAGCAATAAAGGCAATGGAGCCGCTGTTTCTTTCACCAGCAAAATTCTTTTTAGGTGAAAGGATATCAAATTCATTTTCCCCGCTAATCCACTTGTCTCCTTCTGACACTTTTATGACAGTAATGTTTTTCTTTTTCGCCTCCTCCAAAATGGCAAGTTCAGTAATTGATGGCTCCACTACAGAAGGCATTAGGATTTGTTTTACTTCAAGCTCTTTTATAATCGAGAATGCCCCCCCAATATGGTCCATATCCCCATGAGTTAAGATTAGTTTGTCAATCTTGGTAATACCTTGTCCTTTTAAAAAGGGAACAACTACATCCCTTCCTACCTCAAAGGCTCTGGCTCGTTCCCTCCACTTTTCTTCTGTGTAATTCATTGTCCCGCCTGTATCAATGAGATAGGTTCCTTTATCATGTGCAAGGTGAATCAAAATACTATCCCCTTGGCCAACATCAATCATGGTCACTTCACCATATGGATTTAACCAGTTCCAGCCTTGTTGAAAAATAATCAGCACAACAATCAATAAGAATAGATGGACCTTCCTTTTCGGATACGCTTTAGTTTCCCAAATAAAAAAAATCAAAAGCAGGATAAAAATATACACAATGAGTAAAAACCAATTTGGTCTTCCTGGGATAAAGCGGAAGAAGGTAAAATCAGCAAGATATTCTATAAGATAATTGGAGAGGCTAATGATTGTTCTGAAAATGCTAATAAGTATAAGCGGAGTTTTTCCGAACATAAACTGGATGATAAACAATAGGTACAATCCTGGGAGGTATACAAATGAAAAAAGCGGAATATAGACCATATTGGCGATGATACCTATCATTGAAACCTCAAAGTAATGATACAGTAAGAACGGGAGTGCAGCTAATTGAGCAACTAACGAAGTCACAAGCATACGCGTTATCGTCTTTTCATAGCCTTGCAGAATATATGGAGCAGACAAAATGATCACCAGACTCACTGAGAATGAGAGTTGAAAGCCAGCATCAAAAATCACCATTGGGTAAAAAAATAAATAGGAAATAAATGCCAAGCTAATAGCATCCAGGGGAAAAAGCCTTAAGCGAGCTTTTAACTTTACAGTAAGTAACACGAGGAAAATCATCATTGCTGAGCGAATAACAGATGGTGAACCGCCTGTCAGAATGACATAAATCGGCAGGATGATGAGAAGAAAATTGATCATAAACTGTCTCGTTAGTCCGAATCGAATGCCGATATAAAAAACCATCGCAATTAATAACGAAACATGGAGTCCAGAAATGGCGAGCAAATGAACAATACCGGTTTTTTGGTACGCAGTTAAAACTTCCGGGTCAAACAAATTTCTGTCACCAAATAGTAAGGCGGCGGAAAGTGAAGCGATTTCTATCGGAAAATGTGACTCAAGATAATTAATACCAGAATATCGTAGTTGTTTTATCAATTCCACTGGAGAAGGATTCATCGGAGAGCAAGTTTGCAATGGGTTTTCTTGGATCTCGATAATCCAATAAATGTTCTTCCTAGATAAATACTTGCGGTAATTAAAAGCATTAGGGTTTTTGGCAATCGCCGGTTTTTCCAGAGTGCCTGACACCCTGCATAAACAATGATAAAAGGTTTTCGTCTTTAATAGATATTTTTCTTGTTCTGATTGGATTTTGTAGCGGATGAGGAGTTTTTCCTTGTACCGTGCATCAGCAGCCTGCACTTGTAATAAGTCACCATCAATTTTTGGGTCTTCGGTATATTGAAGATAAAAGGTGGTAGTGGATGAGGGGATCACTGTTTTATTGGTTGAGACTGCGTGTTGACCGATAAAAAAGAAGGTCAAAAAACACACAGCTACAAGCCCAAGTTGAAATTTCATAAATCGTTTGTATTTATATAGATGATAAAGATACAGGGTTTGAAATAAGAAAAAGGGAAGAAATATTAATTGAACACATAACACACCTAATAAAGCTGCAATTGCAAAATAAATATATTTTCCATTCATTTGACTTCTCCATTTAGGTATTTTCATTACAAAATACGGAAGAGCCGGAAATAACCGGCATCAATCCGTAGAATTATTGACTAACCTTCCGTAAATCAATCACTGACTCATGCAGCTCTACCTTCTCAATGGTAACATTTGCCTGCTGAAAAAGTTCAATTGCATATGGGTGATTTTTATAATCCTCCGCGTAATAAACGGTTTTAATACCCGCTTGGATAATCGCTTTACAGCATTGTAAGCAGGGGAAATGGGTGACATAAATTTCAGCTTCTGCAGTCGGAACACCAAATTTCGCACATTGAAGCAGCGCATTCATTTCAGCGTGTATGGTTCTTACACAGTGATTGTCAATCACGAAGCAACCTTCATCAATACAATGGTCTCCACCAGCTATTGAACCATTATAGCCACCAGCAATAATTCGTTTATCCCTTACAATTGTAGCTCCCACTGTCAGCCTAGTACATGTGCTTCTTAGTGCGAGCAAATGGCTTTGTGCCATAAAATATTGATCCCATGAGATTCGTTCCACTTCTCCCACTCCCTTTTATGTTCATTCACTTAAGTTTAATAGTGATTGTCCCTATAGGTCAATTAGAGATTTACTATATAGCAAGTAAATCTTTAAATTTTTCGAATGTTTTGTCCCCGATACCGCTTATATTTTTCAAGTCTTCAATAGCTTTGAAAGGGCCGTTTGTATTCCTATATTCAATAATGGCAGCCGCTTTGGCAGGACCGATGCCAGGGAGATTTTGCAATTCAGTTTCATCCGCCTTATTTATATTAATTTTTGATTCCTTTTGATTGCCGCCTGAAGAAATTTGGCTGCCTCCCAAGGGTGCAGAAGAAAGTCCTGCCTCACCCTTTGCTGGGATGTAAATGATCATTTCATCTTGGACATGTTCGGCAAAATTCACCTGACCTTGGTCGGCCTTGTCCGTTAAACCACCCGCTCGACTGATAACATCAATTACTCTCTCACTTGTATTTGCTTGGTATACTCCTGGAAGTTTGATTTGGCCCTTGACATCTACCATTATTTTCTCTGGTAATTCTGGGAGATTTGCGGGTTTCGTCTTTTCTGTTTCCTTCTCTTCCCCTTGAAATTTCTCTTCGATACTTTGGGAATTAGTGGGGATAGGCTCAGGGGCATCATTGACATAAAAAAAATAAAATCCACCGAGTGCAATAATCGCAACAACTACAACAATGATCTTGTGTTCAATCAACCAGTCTTTCACTTGAATCCTTCCTTTCTAAAGGTATATTTCACTTACAGATTTCATATGGTTATAAAAGAAACTTGCATGCGAAGGAGGGTCGGAACAATGAAAATAGGCATTATCGGTACCGGTAATATGGGGAGAATATTGGTGGAGGCCTTGATTGACGGAAAAGCCATTTCCCCTTCCTCTATCATGATTACAAACAGGACAAAATCAAAAGCTATGGTGCTTAAAGATAAATATAGGGAACTAAGGGTTGGAGCGAATCCAAGAGAAGTTGCCGCGGAGTCCGACTTGGTATTTATTTGTGTAAAACCATTAGATGTATTTCAAGTTTTAGATGAAATTAAACCACATTTAAGCCCAGAAAAATGTCTCATTTCTATAACGAGCCCTATCAGTACAAGCCAAATTGAAAAGAAGGTTTCCTGTTCAGCCGTAAGAGTAATCCCAAGTATTACGAATCGCGCATTATCTGGGGTGTCATTGATTACCCATGGGGAAAATTGCAGTGACCATTGGAAAACGAAAGTGGAGAAATTAATTACGAAGATTGGGGTGCCGTTTCATATTGATGAAAAAATAACGAGGCCTGCCTCTGATATCGTTAGCTGCGGGCCAGCTTTCTTCAGCTATCTTCTCCAAAGTTTCATCCAAGCGGCAGTAAAAGAGACAGAAATTGACGAAGATGCCGCAACAATTATGGCAAGTGAAATGATTGTGGGACTGGGTGAATTATTAAAGCAAGGGCATTATACGCTTTCATCACTGCAGGAAAAGGTATGTGTAAAGGGCGGGATAACCGGTGAAGGTATAAAAGTACTGGATAACGAGCTCGGAGACGTATTTGAGCACCTATTTCAGGCTACGCAGGCAAAATTTAAAGAGGATCTAGATAAAGTAGAGGTGCAATTCTCTAATTATTAATTTCGCCATTTACTGACAAACTCCTTCTTTTCTCATAATAAAAAGCCATCTTATTTTTTAGATGACTCAGGCTGTCGAATAACTTTCGATAGCCTTTTATTTTAACCACTTTCTCTAATAATACACCGCGTTAATTCGCTATAATATTATAAATATATAGGATTTTCAACTTGTCTGTTGATTTGCGCTCCAGGCGCTTCGCTTTCCGCGGGCGTGCCGGGGAGCCTCCTCGTCGCTTCGCTCCTGCGGGGTCTCCCCTGCCCCGTNNCAGGAGTCTTCGCGCCTTCCACTCCAATCAACGGTGTAGTATTCAATAAAGACCTTCAACTCATATAAAAAATAATAAGAATAAGTGGTGAAATCAATGTTCTGGCAAGGAAAAGGTTAGGTTAAATCGCTTATCTAAATCGGGAAAAATGCTTTATAAATTTAGAAAGGAAAAAGAAAAGTATGTTGTAATGCTTTAGGTCGATTTGCCTCCCTGTTGATTGGAGCGGAGGGCACTCGACTCCTGC